>JBEVNC010000117.1:0-40629 GCA_040508315.1 Sphingobium sp. | reverse complement strand
TCGGCTCCACCGCGCGCTTCGACGTCGGCGCCCTTGGCCTGACGACGGCGCCGCCGCAATATGACCTGCAGACGGGCACCTTCATTTCCAACGGCACTGTCAATTTCGGTCAGGCAGTCCCCAATACCTTGGTCAATATCCAGGCCGGTGCGCAGATCAATGCGCCCGTGAACGGCAGCAGCTATGTCGCGCTGTTCGCACCCGCGATCCGTCAGAATGGTGAGATCAACGTCAACGGGTCGACCGCCATGGTCGCGGCCGGGGCGGGCAGGCTGACGTGGAATGCGGGTCTGTTCAACGTCGAGGTTTCCGTCGGGACCGACGGCGATAGCGATGGTGTCGCGATCCGTCACGGCGGCAGCACCGGCGGCCCGGCCAGCGGCAGCGATACGGATTTTCACCGCGTCTATATGGTATCGGTCCCGCGCAATAGCGCGATCACCACGTTGATCGAGGGCGGCAGTTCGCTCGGCTTCGACGTTGCGGGTGCGGCCAACGAGGTCGGCAATGCCGTCATCCTGACGACGGGTTACGATCTTGCCAGCGATACGGTGGTGCAGTCGGCGGCGCTGGGCACTGGCACGGCGAGCATAAGCGCGACCGATTTCACTGCGACTTCGGGGATCGAACTCAATGCCCTGAACACTGTGCAGGTCAGCGCCAGCGCTGCTGGTGCCATCCTTGCGGCCGGCGACCTGACGGTGGTTTCCCCGGCCGATGCGACGGTGCAGGCGGACGGCTCAAGCGCGACGATAAACGTGGGCGGCGATCTCAGCATCCTCGCCAACAAATTCGGTAGCGGCTCGGATACCAGCATCGTCGGCGGCAACGCCGTCCTCTCGGCCATCAATGGCGGGCAGATTGTCGTCGCCGGAGAGGCGGCACTCGATTCTTCCGTGCGCTATGAAAGCAGTGGCAGCGGCGGCCAGGCGTTGGGCGGCAGCGCGCGGGTCGAGGCTCTGTCGGGTGGGTCGATCGAGATAGCAGGCGACCTCGAACTGGAGGCGAACGGGCAGGCACGCGACGATGGATCGACGAAGCTCGGCACGGGTGGCAGGGTCGAACTGGTTGCCAGCGGGGGCGGCACCGACATCCTGGTGGGCGGCGGCCTGACCATGGAGGCGTTCGGTCTGGGCGGTTCGGCACAGAGCTTCACTACCGATGGCGGCGATGGGGTTGGCGGTTTCGTTAATGTGATTGCCGAGGGTGGCATACGCAATCGCATTCGCGTGGACGGTGCCGTCAATCTCGACGCCAGCGGGTTCGGCGGAAATGCAAGCGGCGATGGCACCGTGGGCGGCGGCCGGGGTCAGGAGGTGCTGGTTTCTGCACGCGCGGGTGGAACCATCGATTTCCTCTCCGATGCCAATCTGATCGCACGCGGTGAAAGCGGGATGGGCGACGGTTCGTTCGGCGGGACGACCGGGCGCGACGCGTCGGGTGGATCGGCTCGGCTGGAGTCGATGGCCGACGATGCGGTGATCTCCGTGGGTGGCGACCTCGCCATCAATGCCGGTGCAAAGGCGCAGGAGCTATTTTTCGGAGCCACGCCGGGCGGAGTGGCGACGGGTGGCACGGCCCGCCTGATCGCGAGCCGCGGCGCGATTACCGTGTCGGGGCCGACGCAGTTGCTTTCCGTGGGTGAAGGTGGGTCTGGCACGTCGAACAATAGCGGCTTTGGCGGCACTGTCGAAGTGTTGGCCGATGTCAGCGGAACCTTGACGCTGAACAACAGCCTCGATTTCTTCGCGGACGGACTTGGCGGCGTACAGAGGAGCGGAATCTCTGGCAACGGCACGGGCGGCAGCGCGATACTCGCGGCGGATGGCACGGGCAATATCGGCATTACGGGCCCGGTCACCGGCACTGCCAACGGCACGGGCGGCGAAGACCCCAGCGGCAATGGTTCGGTCGTTCCCGGTAACGGATTTGGTAAAGAGGTCGTCATTGCCCAGCGCGGGTCGGGACAGATCAGCTTTGGCGACGCGGTACTGATAACCGCCAATGGTCGCGGGCCGGGCGTGTATACCGGCACACCTGTCGGTCAATTCGTCACAGGCGGGCGGGGCGAAGGCGGCGTTGCCAGCGTCACGGTATCGGGCACGGGAGGAATCAGCTTCGCCTCTTCGCTAGGCATCGCGGCAACCGGCATGGGTGGAGAGGTTTTCGCCGCCGTCGACAATGGCAATGGCGGCGAAGGGCGAGGCGGTACGACCCGGTTGGAAGCGGTCGGCGATGGCGAGGTCGGCAGGATACTCCTCAGTGGTTCCGTGACATTGGACGCATCCGGCATCGGCGGAGGGATTTACCAGCCCGGCACAGCCGGCGAGGGGATTGGCGGCGCCAGTTTTATTTCGGCGAGTGGCGGTGGGTCGATCATCGCCGAACCGGGCACATTCACCCATTTCTTCGGTGCCGATGCGGTCGGCGGGTCTGCCTTTTCCGATGGGACCGGCGGTGCCGCGACCGCGGGGCGCGTGGAAGTTCGTGCATCCGTCGGCACGATCACGCTCACCGAGACATCCCTGTCCGCGTTCGCATCGGGCGGCTCAGGCGGTTCGGTGGGAATGGGCGGCGCGGCGTTTGGCGGGGTCACATCGGTCATCGCGGATGATGATGGCCTGTTGAACTTCATCGGCAGTGGTCAGTCCGGCCGTGCCGTCTACCTGGTCTCTTCATCGCAGGGCGGCTTTGCCTTTGGCAGCGGCGGCGGCGGAGATGCTGTGGCCGGTTCGGCACGGATGATCGCGGCTTCCGGCGGGCGGCTCTCCATCGAGGGGGCGGCCTTGCTTGGCGCGATCGCAACGGGCGGCAACGGTACGCTCTATGGTGGCATCGGCGATGGGCGGCTCGATGCGACGGGAGCCATCGGGGCCGACAGTCCCTATGTCGTCGATGGTCTCGCGCCCACTCTGCTCGTCTATAACGATGGCGGCCGCGTCGATATTGGCGGGCAACTCTCGCTTGAAGGTTCCGCGACCGGCGGCACGAGTAACCAACCGGGCGGCGATGGCGGCAACGCCTTTGCCGGGACGGCCGCGATCATCACCCGCGCCAATGGAGAAAGCGCGACGAACATCGGCGCGCTCGCCATAAACCTGGACGGTTTTGGCGGCGTTGGCGGCGCTGCATCGGCGTCCTCCACGAGTGAGCCGAACGCCGTCGGCGGCGGCCGGGGCGGCGACGCGCATGGCGGCCTTGCCGTTGTCATGGGGCAGGCAGGCGGCGGCTATACGGCCGGGCCGAGCGGACTTTTGACCATCGACGACCTGCGTATTTCGGCCGGTGCGGTCGCGGGCCGTGGGGGCAGCGGGCAGGTCACTTTCTATCAGGGCGGCCGGGGTGGAGACGGCGGCATTGGCGGCGATGGCTTTGCAGGGACCGTCCGGCTGGGCGCGGACAGTATCGCTGGATCGAGCAGCACCGGCGGCGCGGCGTTCGGCGACATACTGGTGGGTGTGGGCGCGTCGGGCGGCCTGGGAGGGCCGGGCGGAGCAGCATTGTCCGAGGGCGAGGGAACGCCCGGTGAAAATGGCAATGGCGGTGCGGGCGGATCGGCCTTTGGCGGCACCACGCGCGGCGCGGCGTCGGGTATCTACGCGCTGGGCGCTCCCGTCGCCACGGGCGCCATCGGCTTCACCAACCTGGTCCAGGGCGGTCAGGGCGGCTTCGGCGAGATTATCGGCATAGGCGGCGACAGCCAGTCCGGCGCATTCGATGTCATCGTGACCGGTCGCACATCCGGTGAGCGCGGTACGTTCACCGCCGGTGCGGTCAGCGCAATCCTGTCTTCGCAGGAGGGCGACAGCCCGGTCAGGGGCGTGAGCCGCGCCGGTCTCGGTCCCATCTTCTCGGTAGAAAATGGCGATGTCGATCTGGCCGCGTTCAATGTGGTGCAGGACGGGCTGCAATCCGGCCTGGGTCTGGTCTCGCCAGAGGCGCGGATCATCCTGCGCAATGCGGAGGTGACGGTTGGCGAGAATTTCGACTTCACCCTGCAGGGTCCGGCAGGGTTTTCGATATTCGCCGACAATTCGCGGCTTTCGGCGGGCACGATCAACCTCAACGCCTATAATTTCGTGACCGACACGGTGAACGGGACGCCGGTCAGTCCTGCCAGCCTGTCCGCGAACGACATTACGATCAACACCAGCACCAATCTGGTCCTGTCGACGGACCTGGATGCAGCATCGTCCCTGACGCTGAACGCGCCCAGCGGCTTCATCAATGGCCGTAACCTGAGGTCGGCAAACGATATCTCCGTCTCGGGCGGCTTGAGTATCACGTTGCTCGACCTGACTGCGGGCGGCGAAATCGACCTGGACGGCAATGGCGGCGTGACCATCCGCGATGCCGTCGCGGGCAGCGGTTTCAGTGTCGAGGCGGCTGGCGGCGTGACGACCGGCGCGGTCGATGCGGGCGCTTCGGTCTTCATCCAGTCGGGCGGCGAGACCGTTTTGAACGGTCCGGTGACCGCAGGCATCGTCAATCCGGCCACCGGGTCGGGCCTGCGCTACGACATCGGTATCTATGGCGCTCTGGGAATCGAGACCGGCGATCTCACTGCGGCGCAGCGCATCGGCGTGATCGCCGACACGGGCAGGGTGCAGGGCGGCGTCTTTAGCGCGGCCCGCGATATCCTCATCCTGTCGGGCGGCGAGGTCGCGCTGCGCGGCATCGAGTCGGCGGGCGGTGACGATAATTACGTCTATATCGCGAACAGTTCCATGGCTTCGCTGGGCGGGCAGGCGGGCGACTTCAACCCCTTCCCGATCTTCCTGTCCACGCCTTTGGCCGTTGCGGGCGATGTGGCGATCGCGACCGATGTGTCGGCGGGCAATTTCCGCTCGGCGTCGATCGGCAATTTCAGCGCGGCGGATATTACCGCGCGCGGCTTTGTCGAAGTGAGCGCGAACAATATCCTTGCTGGCACGATGACCGCGCCGGGCGCCGTGGTGTTCAGCGCGCAGGGCAGTCTCACGCTCGATGCGGTGACCGGCGGTGCGATCATCCTCGGCGCGGCCGGGCCGATGGCGGCGGGCAACCTGATCTCGGACGGCGATATCGTTGCGTTCGGAGAGGGGGCGGTGGCGTTCGGCGACCTGCGCGCGGGTCAGAATATCGACGTCGGCGCTGTCGGAGCGGTCAAGGTCGGCAGCCTCCGGTCGGGGGCGAACCTGTTTCTGCGAACGGACGGCGATCTGACCGCAGGCGCGATCGACGCGGGCGACCGGCTGGTCGTGTCGGGTGGCGACGTGACGATCACCGGTCCGGCGACGGCCGGGATAGTGCGTCCGGCAAACGGCCCGGATGCGCTCTACACGCTCGCCATCGCCGCATCCGGATCGCTCGATACGGGCAGCCTCGGCGCGGCGAACGATATTCTCCTCTACTCCGGCACCGGCAGCGTCACCACGGGCGAGATTGTCGCCGGTCGCAACGCGTTGGCACTGGCGGGCGGCGACGTGACGCTGGGCGGGGCCAGCGTGAGCCAACTGTATATCGGCAGCAGTTCGATGCTTTCGATGGGTGAGCTGCTGGAAACGCTCAACCCGTCGTTCCTCTATGCACAGCCGCCGGTCGCGCTGTCGGGTACTATCGGCATTGCCGGCCCGGTTGCGGTCGGCCAGTTCAGCTTTGCTAGCCTTGGCGATGTGGCGCTGGGCGACGTTCAGGTCGATGAGGATCTGATCGGGTCGGGCGGCAGCTTTACGGGTGGCTCGGTCGTGGCGGGCGGCAATATCGCGCTCGACGCCGCGGGATCGATGGCCCTGGGGCTGGTGGAGAGCGGACGCGATACGACGTTGATTGCGGGCGGCGATATCTCCGCCGAGTCCGTGACGGCGGGCCGGTCGCTCGCGATCCTGTCGGGCGGCGCGCTCGATATCGCGCGGGGCGTGGAGGCCGGCTTTGCGCCGCCGGGCGGTATGGATCGTCTCGGTCCCCCCGATGGCATCATCCTGCGCGCGGATGGCGATATCCGGTTCGGTGCGGTGGACGCGCTGACCAGCGTAAACCTCATCTCCACGAACGGCGCGATCAGGGGTGTCGCTTCGCAAGGGCAAGGTGGCGGCGACGGCGGCATAAGGGCAGGCGGCGACGTGCTGCTGCTTGCCTCGACGGGCGTGTCGGTCAGCAGCATTGCGGCGGCGAGCGGCGGCAGCAACTATGTTACCATTGCCGACAGTTCGATGGCGTCGCTGGGCGGCGCGGTGGGCGATTTCGATGCGGCTCCCATCTTCCTGGCGAGCCCGGTTGCGATGGCGGGGGACGTGCGGATCGCCAATGATGTTTCGGGCGGCAATCTGGTCGTCCGGACTAGCGGTGATTTCGGGGTGCGCAACCTGACTGCGGGCGGTCGGATTGACATCGGCGCGGATGGCATCGCGGGAGGCGCGGTTTCCGCCACTGGGAGCGCATCATTCGGTGCAGCCGGTGCGCTGACACTCAGCAGCGTTTCGGGCAACGGTATCGACCTTTCCGCGGGAGGAGTGTTGACGTCCGGCAATCTGGTTTCGGGTGCGGGCATTGCCGTATCAGGCGCGGACGTGGTGACGCACGCGGGTTTGACGGCTGCGGGTGCTATCGCCGTTCAGGGACAGGGCGTGACCAGTGGCCCCATCTCGGCGGGCGGCGATATACTGATCGATGTGGCGGGCAATCTGACGCTTGTATCGCTGGTCGGCGGCGGCAATGTGGACCTGACATCCGGCGGCGACATGGCTTTCACGTCGGCGACCGCGGGCGATTCAGTGGTCGTCCAGTCGGGCGGCGCGGTGGACATCGCGGGCAGCTTGAGCGCCGGACTGGTCAACCCGGTCAGCGCGCCGGGCGCAATCTATGGTGTCATCGTCTCGGCGGATGGGGCAATCCGCTTCGGCGCAGCGCGCGCGCGTGGCAGTATCGGCCTCATTTCGCAAAGCGCCGCCATTGCCGGGCAAAGCGGCGCGGGCGGCATCGAAGCGGGGGGCGATGTGCTGTTGCTCGCCGCGACCGGGGTGTCGACCGGCGGCATTTCGGCGGCCACGGATCTTGGGCGGTTCATCTATGTCGCGGACAGTTCGATGGCTGCGCTGGGTTCCGCCGGTGCAGGCTTCGATCCTGCGCAGATTTTCGCGACGGCGCCGGTCGCTCTGGCGGGCGATGTGCGGATCGGCGGCGATGTATCCGGTGGCAATTTCGTCGCCAGCACCACGGGCGATCTCGTCGTTGCGGAAATCGATGCCGCCGGTCGCGTGGCTCTGAACGGAAATGGCCTGTCCGCTGGATCAGTGAGGGCGTCGGGCAGTGCGACGTTCCGCGCGCTTGGCGGGCTTTCGCTTGGCGCAGTGACGGGCAATGGCGTCGATCTGGGCGCGGGCGGTGTGCTGACGGCGGGCGCGCTGACATCGGGCGCAGATATCATCGTGGCGGGATCGGACGCGGTCGCCGTGGGTGCGCTGAATGCGGTCGGCAGCATCGCGATCAGCGGATCGGGCGCAACCGGCATTGGCGGCGCGATCTCGGCGGGTGGCGGCATTTCGCTGACGACGCCCGGCAATCTCAGCCTCGGTACGCTTGTGGGCGGCGAAGACGTCGAACTGACTGCTGGAGGCAATGTCGCTTTCGCGTCAGCGACGGCAGGGGATTCGGTTGTCGTCCGTTCCGGCGGAGCGGTGGACATTGCGGGCCTTGTCAGCGCGGGCATAGTGAATCCAGTCGCTGGGCCTGACGCTCCATCCTACGGCATCATCGTCACGGCGGACCGCACTCTCCGGTTTGGCGGAATGGCTGCGGGCGGGGGCATCTCGCTCGTTTCTGCGAATGGCGCAATTTACGGGATCGCCGGGCAGGGGTTCAGCGGCGGACTCTCAGCAGGCGGCGATGTGCTGCTGCTTGCTTCGACGGGTGTGTCGGTCAGCGGAATTACGGCGGCAAGCGGCAGCGGCAACTATGTCACCATTGCCGACAGTTCGATGGCGTCGCTAGGCGGCGTAGTGGACGATTTCGATGCGGCTCCGATCTTCCTGGCGACTCCGGTCGCGATGACTGGGGGTGTGCGGATCGCCAATGACGTGTCGGGCGGCAATCTGGTCGCCCGGACAACCGGCGATTTCGGTGTGCGTAACCTGACCGCTGGCGGGCGGGTCGACATCGGCGCGGCTGGCATTGTGGCAGGCGCAGTTTCCGCCACGGGGAGTGCATCATTCGGTGCCTCCGGCACACTGACACTCGGCAGCGTATCGGCCAATGGTATCGACCTTTCCGCAGGCGGGGCGCTGACTTCGGGCAATCTGGTCTCAGGTGGAAGCATTGCCGTATCCGGCCAGAATGCAGTGACGCTCGCGGGTCTGACGGCTGCGGGCGCTATCGCGGTTCAGGGACAGGGCGCGACCGGCATCGGCGGGACGATCTCGGCGGGCGGTGATATTTCGTTGGCGACTGCTGGTGGCCTTAGCCTTGGTACATTGTCTGGCGGCGGGACCATCGCCCTGACGACGGGTGGCGATCTGGCCTTTGCTTCGGCGACGGCGGGCGACTCCGTTCTTGTCCGTTCCGGCGGGACGGTGGACATTGGCGATGTGGTCAGTGCCGGGATCGTCAATCCGGTCACGACGCCCGGCGCTGCGCATGCGGTATTCGTGGCGGCCGACGGCACGATCCGGTTCGGCGGTGTGCGGGCGCTTGGCGGCGTCAACCTCATCTCAGCGAACGGCGCGATCGCTGGTGTGCCGTCGCAGGGACAGAGCGTCGATGGCGGCATAGCAGCAGGTGGCGACGTGCTGCTGCTTGCCTCGACGGGCGTGTCGGTAAGCGGGATTACGGCAGCCTCCACCGCCGGCCGCAACATCCTGATTGCGAACGGTTCCATGGCATCGCTGGGCGTGACACCAGCAGGCGGTTTCGATCCCGCGCCCATCTTCGCCGCTGCGCCTGTCGCGGTGGGCGGGGACGTTCTGATCGCCAACGGCCTGTCCGGTGGCAATGTGATCGTGCGGGCGACGGGCGATTTCCGGACCGCCGACATCGCGGCCGGAGGACGGCTGGACATCGGCGCGAACGCCATCGCGGCGGGCGCAGTCGACGCGGTGGGCGGCGTGACGCTCCGTGCAGCCGGGGCGCTGTCGCTCGGCGCCGTGACCGGGAACGGCGTGGATCTGGGCGCAGGCGGCGCGCTGGTGGTGGGCGATCTGACGTCCGGCAGCGACATCGTCGTGACGGGCGCAGGCGCGGTGACGCTGGGTGCGCTCGATGCAGGCCGCAACATCGCCATCGATGCAGGCGCGACCGACATCGGCGGCGCGATCTCCGCGAGCGGCGATATCTCGCTGACCACACCGGGCGGCCTCAGCCTGGGCACATTGGTCAGCGGCGGCGATATCCTGCTCGACGCAGGCCAGGATGTCGCTTTCACCACCGCGACGGCAGGCGATTCGGTGATCGTCCTGTCGGGCGGGGGCGTGGACATTACGGGCAGCGTGCGCGCAGGCATCGTGAACCCGGCCACAACGCCCGACGCGCCGTCCTACGGCATCATCATGGCGGCGGATGGGACGATCCGCTTCAGCGGCATGGCGGCCGGGGGGAGCATCACGCTCCTTTCCGCGAACGGCAGGATCACCGAGTTCGGGGAGCAGTCGGGCGCTGGCGGACTTACTGCGGGCGGCGACGTTCTGCTGCTGGCATCCACCGGCGTTTCGACCCGCGGGATCGCTGCATCCACGGCGGCCGGGCGGTTCGTTACCATCGGCAACAGTTCCATGGCGTCGCTCGGCGGCACGCCGGGGGCCGCGTTCGATACTGCGCCGATCTTTGCCGCCAACCCGGTCAGTGTCGCAGGCACGATCCTGATCGGCGGCCCGGTGACGAGCGGTACTTTCCGCGCGGCGGCCACGGGCGATATCGGCCTCGGCGCGGTCAGCGCGGCGAGCGCGTTCGGCGTACGGTCGGATAGCGGCCTGCTCTCCCTGTCCGACCTGATTGCCTCGCCCACGATGGATATCGCGTCGGCCGACATCGCCATCGGATCGGGCGCGGTGCTGGATGCGGGCGATACCGGTTTCATCCGCATCGCCAGCACCAGCCAGTCCGGTATGCGCATCGGCGGCCTGTCGTCGGCGAACGACGCGGGCTATGTCCTCGACCGCACGGAGTTCGCCGCGATCAACAGCGGATCGGTGCTCATCGCGGCGCCCGATCTGACAACGACGGCAGTCGACCTGACCGTCGGCGATCTCGACGTCACCGGGCCACTGGCGGGCAGCACCATCGACTCGCCGACCGGCACCGTGCGCTTCTTTACCGGCGACACTGGCACGCTGGCGGCATCCGGCGGGATCAGGGTCACGGGCGCCATCCGGGCGCGCGGGTTCCTGAGCGGAAACGCGCTGGTTTTTTCCGCCGGGCGGTTCGAGATGGACGCGGAGACGGGCCTTATCCAGACGCTGGGCAATGGCACCGCTCTGGCGGGCGCGATCCGGTTGGAGGCGGCGCGCGTCCATGTCGCACAATCCTCCATCCTGGCCCGGCTGCGCGACGACCCGCTCTATGGCGCTCGCGTCACCGACCTTAATACGCCGCTGGGCACAGCGCGGCCGGATGGCGTGATCCGTTCGGCGAGCATCAGTTTTGGCGATGCAGCCGCGATCCTGATCCAGAATACGGGCACCACCGCGCTTCCCGCCGGGCTGTTCGCCCTGTCCAGCGGCATCCTCGATCGGTCGCAGCCACCGGCGGCAGGGTCCGTCGATCTGGTGCTGAACGGTCAGATCCAGAATGACAGCGGCCTCGTGACGAGCTTCGATCTCGTCCCGCTGCTGGCGACCGGCCAAAACCGGGCCTTCTTCACGGCCACCTCCACGATCAATGGCTGCCTGGTGTCCGCCGCATCCTGCCTGCCGGACGAGGAGCCGCCGCAGACCGCCGCGAGCGTGCTGGGTGTCATCCTGCCTGCCGACAATCTGATCGCCGTCCAGCCCGGTCTGGACAATAGTGGGCCGGAGATCGGCAGCGAAGGCAACGAACCGGAAGACGAACGCCGCCGCCAGGCGGAGGAGGCCGCCAAGCGCGCGCCCATCGCACCGCCCGCAATGCTCATCAGCACACAGCCGCTCAATCCCGTCATCGACGTGGACGAGCCAGTGGCCGGATCGGGCAATCCGGGGCTGATCCGCGGCGGATCGGTGGACACCGCCATCGGCAGGGGGAAGCAGTGATGCGTGACCGGACATTATGGATGCTGCTGGCCGGACTGATGATCGGCGGCGTGGCGCAGCCACCCGCCGCGCAGGCGCAGCCACCCGCCGCGCAGGCGCAGCCACTGTCCATCCGCAACAGCTTTCGCGTCGGCAATAGCGGCGTGATGTGTTCGGCGCAGACCGCGTCCACCGACAAGCGGTTGTCCGGCCTGTTCGACCGTGCCTATCGGTTGACCTGCCGCGACGCTGCCGGAGCGGTCGGGTCGGTCATCGCCGTGCGCCATGACGTCAGCCCCGCCGACCCGGCCATTGGTCTGACCGCCCCGGCAGCGACCTGCGGCGCCATAGAGACGGCCGAAGTCGCGGGTATCGGCCCGGCGCAAAGCACGCTGTGCCGGGATAGCGCGACCGGCGTCGATTACCGCCGCTATGCCGTCCGCCGGGGCGAAACACGCTATCTGTCGGAGGGGTTGGCTGGATATGATCCGGTGCTCCGCCTCGCGCTCGCCAGCGTGGTCAACGACCGGCCGCAAAAGGGCGAGATCAGCGTCGCCACGACGGAAGTCGCGGACTCGGCCGCCTTTGCCCGCGTTCAGGCCGGATCGCTCGACGCCGATGGCGCGCGGACGGAGGCCTATGCCCGCAACAATGATGGCCGCTTCGCCGAATCCGCGGAATTTTTCGAGGTGCTGGCCGGCCGCCCCGGCATGGCCGGGCAAAAGGCCGAACTGATCGCCAATGCCGGACTACAGCAGTCCAATCTGGGCAATTTCTCCACCGCCTTCGCCATGTTCGAGCGCGCGCAGAAGGAAACGGCCAAGAGCGACGGCATCACCCAGCGCCTGATCCGCAATTATCGCGCCATCGACCTGCTGAACCAGCGCTTTGCCGACGCCGCCGTCACGGTTCTCGACGCGCCCATGGCGGGGGTCGATACGGATTATGACGTGGCGAGCGCGCGCACCGGGCTGGTGAGCGAGCCGCTGGCCTATCAGATCAACCGCGAAAATACGGCGCTACAGAGGCTGGGCGGCATCGATGCGGGCCTGACGCCGATGGAGCGGGCGGCGACGCTCGATGCGCAGGCGACCCAGCTTCGCGGCGTCGCCTTGCTCCAGCAGGGCAAGCTGGATGACGCGGACCGTGCGCTCCTGCGTGCCGAGAACGCACTACTGGCCATTCGGGAGGGGCGGCTGAACTCCGCCTTGTGGTTGCGTTCGCAGATCGCGATGGACCGTGCGGCCATTGCAGAGGCCAAGGGCGATGCGGGCCGCGCGGCCGGTCTTTATCGCGGTTCGGTAAATATCTTGGAGGCATCCTATCCCGATACGCCTGCACTCCTCGCCGCGCGCGCGCGGCACGCGGCGTTTCTGGCGCGCAGCGGGGACAAGCCGGGCGCGCTGACCCTGTTCGCCTCCGTCGTGAACGATAGCGAGCATGTGTCGGACAGCGCGACGGCGCTACGCGACCTTCTGTCGCCCTATTTTGCGCTGCTGGTGGAGACGGGCGGGCCGGACTCGGCCACCGCCATGTTCAAGGCCGCCCAGTCGCTGCAACGCCCCGGCGTCGCCGCGACGCAGGCGATTCTCGCGCGCGAACTCAGCGAAGGCAATGACGAGGCATCGGCCCTGTTCCGCCTGTCCGTCGCCCGCACGCGAGAGATCGCACGGACGGAGGTGGAGATTGCGCGCCTGTCCAACATCATCGCGCCGACCGAGTCGGATCAGGAGATATTGACCGGCCTGCGTCAGTCGCTGGACGAATTGCGAGCGGAACAGACCACGCTGACCGCCCGCCTGTCCGCCTTTCCGCGCTACAATGTGCTGGCGCCGACGTCGGTCACCCTGGCCGAATTGCAGGGCAAGCTGGGCGAGGGGGAGGCCTATTACAAGCTCGCCATCGTGGGCGACGCTGCCTATGCGCTCTTCATCGACCGGGGTAGCGCGACGGTCTACCGCATCGACCGCGACCGAGTGGGGCTGGAGGATGCCGTCTCCGGCCTTCGCGACAGTATCGTGCGGATCGAGAATGGGCAGGCGACCACCTATCCGTTCGACATTGCGCTGGCTCGCTCGCTCTATGTCTCGCTGTTCGGGCCGGTGCAGGACCGGATCGGCGCCGTCCGCCACCTGATCTTCGAGCCGGATGGCCCGCTGCTCCAATTGCCGCCTTCTCTGCTGGTCACCGACGATGCCAGCGTGACGGCGTACAAGGCGCGCATCGCGAAACCCAATGCCGACGAGTTCGATTTCACCGGCACCGCCTGGCTGGGGCGCGCGCGCATGTCCACCATCGCGGTCAGCCCGCGCGCCTTCCTCGACGTGCGGACCATTGCGCCGTCGCGCGCCGGAATGACCTATCTGGGCCTGGGCAACAATGCCGTGCCCAAGGCGATGCCCGCGAATGCGGCGGCCGACCCGTGCGACTGGCCGCTCACCACATGGCAGCGGCCGATCAGCCCGGCGGAACTGACGCTGGCTCGCTCGCTGCTGGGCGCGTCCAATGGCCGGGTGCTGACGGGATCGGGCTTCACCGATGGCGAACTGATCGCGTCGGGGGAGTTGGCCAATTACCGCATCCTGCACTTCGCCACCCACGGCCTCGTCACCGCGCCGCGCCCGCAATGCCCGGCGCGCCCGGCACTGGTGACATCCTTCGGCGCGGCGGGGTCGGACGGCCTGCTCAGCTTCCGCGAGATTTTCGACCTCAAGCTCGACGCCGACCTCGTGATCCTGTCCGCCTGCGACACGGCAGGCATGGCAACCCTCTCCGCCTCGCGCGAGGCGGGTGTGCGCACAGGCGGCAACTATGCTCTGGACGGGCTGGTCCGCGCTTTCATAGGCGCGGGGGCGCGGTCGGTGATCGCAAGCCATTGGCCGGTGCCCGACGATTATAATGCGACGGGCAAGCTGATCGGCGGCCTCTTTGGCGGCAAGTCCGGCGAGAGCGTCGGCGGGCTGCTCGACCGGGCGCAGGTCAGGTTGATGGACGCAGCGGAGACGTCGCATCCATTTTACTGGGCGGCGTTCGTTATCCTGGGGGACGGGGAAAAGGTGTTGGTGCGGTAGGGGTGGGGTGGGCGACGAAAATTAAGATCCTCTTCCTATGGCGGCCGGTGCACATCGATCGTCATTCCCGCGCAGGCGGGAATCCAGAGCTACGGAAAACTGCGCTTTCGACTCTGGATTCCCGCCTTCGCGGGAATGACTTATGAGTTATGCAATGAGCCCTGGCAGGAGAGATTTGACGTCCCTCTTGCGTCGCGACCGCCCTAAACTCAGGCCCCATATTCACCCCGGACAACGCATAGTGGGTTGACGCCGGGACAATGGTGGCGATGGTCGGGACGAACCATCGACCAGCCATTTGAAGGAGTTTCCCCATGAAAGAGATACCGTGGGAGCAGCCGGCCACACTCATCGACCTTGCCGGCAAGGCGCCACTGATATCGACGATCCAGGAATGCGTCCGGCATTTTGCCGCGCTGAAAGTCTCGCATCAGTTGGAAGCGCGGATATTGCTGACTCATCCGGTCGCGCGGGTGGGGCAAAAGACGCGGACATGGCTGCTAGAGCCGCATGAGATCGAAGAGCTTGTGACGGCGCTTCGATCCAAGGTCTGACGAGGACTGTCATGGTCGGGTCAGGATGGGCGCGCAGGCGGCCAATCCTTTCTACAGCAGCCCATTCGCCCGAAAACTGAACCGCCGCTCGACCCCCACGATCACATGATCCTGCAACGACGCGCCCAGCGCTCGCGCCAGCCGCCACACCTGCCGCGTCGCGGCGACGTCCGCCTCGCTGGGGCGGGGGTCGCCGGAGGGGTGACTGTGGGCCATGACAAGGTGGGTCGCACCGGTCGTCACGATGGCGCGAGCGATGTCCGGCAGGGGCACCGATACATGCCAGCCGCCGCCGCTTTCGGACAGGGTCGCTGTGATCTGGCCGCTCTGGTCCAGTAGCCAGATATAGAGCGTTTCCGGCCAGGCATGCGGCTGCCACAGCCAATCTGGCCGTGCCTTTTCCGCAGAATCTCGCCGATTCAGTCTCATTCCCCATGCTGGTGCGAAAGGGTCGCATTACGCGAGTCGGGATGCCTCCGCGCCGGATAGACCGGCATCCATAATGGACTGTTCGGCGAGACTTCTGCATGAGCGAACAATGGGATACAGGCCGATCACCATGACTCATTACGAACAACAATATCTCGATCTCATGAACCGGATATGGACGAGTGGGCATGAGCGCACCGATCGCACCGGTGTCGGCACCCGGTCGATCCTCGGCGCGACGATGCGCTTTTCGTTGGCGGACGACGCAGTGCCGCTGCTCACCACCAAGCGCGTCTACTGGAAGGCCGCGACGCGCGAGATGCTGTGGTTCCTGACCGGTGAGACTAACATCCGCCCGCTGGTGGCGCAGGGCGTGCATATCTGGACCGACTGGCCGCTCGACCGGTATCGGCGGGAGACGGGCGAGACGATCTCCATGGAGGCGTTCGAGGCGCGCATTCTCGCCGACGAGGGGTTCGCGCTGCAATGGGGCGACCTTGGCCCCGTCTATGGACGGCAATGGGTCAACTGGCCCGCCTACGAGCCGGTGGCGGGGCAGGAGGGCCTGTTCCGCCGGGCGACGCGTGGCCACAACCAGATCGCCGACGTCGTCCGCGCCATTCGCGAGACGCCGGGGTCGCGCCGCCTGTTGTTCACCGGCTGGAATGTCGACGAGCTGGCGGGCATGGCGCTGCCGCCCTGTCACATGACCTACCAGTTCCATGTCGCGGACGGTCGGCTGTCGGGCCTGCTGTTCCAGCGCAGCTGCGATCTTGGCCTGGGCTTTCCGTTCAACATCTACGGCCTTGCCCTGCTGACGCGGATGATCGCGCAGCAGTGCGATCTGGAGCCGGGCGAGATCGTGTGGAATGGCGGCGACGTCCATCTTTACCTCAATCACGAGCCGCTGGTGACGGAGCAACTGTCCCGCACGCCATCGGGCGCGCCGCGCCTGCGCCTGCTCCGCCGCCCGCCGAGTATCTTCGACTACAGGATCGAGGATTTCGCGGTGGAGGATTATGCGCCGCAGCCAGCGATCGCTGCGCCCGTCGCGGTCTAGCAGCGCGTTTGACCCGCGCCGCTGCGGGTGCAAGGATGGCGGCATGACCGACATGCCAACGCGCTTCGACCCCGCCGAATCGCCGCCACCGCTGGACCCCGTGGCGGCGAAGGTGCGCGTGGAGGAGGAGCGCAACCGGCTGCTCTCGGGGCTGGTCCTCGCGGTCGCGTTCGGGCTGCTGCTCGCGGTTCCCTTCGCGCTGCATGCGGGGGCGGAGTTCTTCGTGCCCCTGACCGCCGCCATCGTGGTCGCGATCACCCTCGTGCCGTTTCTGGAATGGCTGGAGCGCCATCATGTGCCGTCCCCGCTGGCGGCGCTGATGGCGCTGGTAACCTTCCTCCTGATCGCCAACAGTGCCGTGGTGCTGATCGTCGTGCCGGCGACGAGCTGGGTGCGGATGCTCCCCGAGCGGATGATGCTGATCAAGACCAACCTGGCGCCCCTGATCGACGCCTATGCGCAGCTTCAGCATTTCGTGGATGACCTGTTCCGCCTGATGGTCGCGGGACCTGCCGCCGCCGCCGCCCAGTCCGCCGCCTTCGACCCGCCGCGTTCGCTGCTGCAGCTGGCGGCATCGGGAGCGCCTGCGGTCCTCGTCCAGACCATGTTCGGCATCCTCGTCGTCTATTTCTTCCTGAGCGGCTGGACGAGCCTGCGCCGCGAGACGATTCGCAGCCGGGAGAGCTTTGCAGGTGCCATGGCCATCGCGCGGGTGATCCAGAATGTGGTCGATGCGACGTCGCGCTATGTGCTGACCATCGCGATGATCAACCTGATGCTGGGCGCGGCGGTGGCGGGCCTGTTGTGGCTGATCGACATGCCTTCGGCGCTGATGTGGGGCGGCATCGTCGCACTGCTCAACTTCGTGCCCTATTTCGGACCGATCATCGCGGCGATGCTGCTGTCGCTGGGCGGGCTGATGACGTTCAACGATGTGTGGACCGCCTTCCTGCCTGCGATCATCCAGATCAGCCTTCACCTGATCGAGGCCAATGTGGTGACGCCGGTGATCCTCGGCGGTCGCCTGCGCATGAACCCGCTGCTGATTCTCGTCTCGCTCAGTTTCTGGGGATGGGTGTGGGGAACGATAGGCGCTTTGCTCGCCGTACCGCTGCTCATCATCCTGCGCACCGTGCTGGCGGCCGCAGGAAAGCCGGACATAGCGGGTTTCCTTTTCGAGGCGGGAACGCTGACCGGGCATGGCCGAACCATTGCCCGAGAGAATTTAAACGACCTTTCAGACGAGTGTTGACAGGTCGTTTTTGCTCCCCTAACAGCGCGTCTCCACACCGAACGCGGGTGTAGCTCAGTTGGTTAGAGTGCCGGCCTGTCACGCCGGAGGTCGCGGGTTCAAGTCCCGTCACTCGCGCCATTTTCCCTAGGGGAAGATGGCTTTCGCGTTCACCGCCAGAAGGCGGAGAGGTGGATTTTAGAAGAGTTGGACGATGTGCAAGCGGCCCCTTTGGGGGTCGCCAGGCTCATTGCCGGCTGGACTTCCTGGCCTTTCAGATTGCAGCCTTGCCACCTCGAATTTCGAGCCGACCTGTCTCCGGACGAGGCCGGGCAGGACCCTTCCCCGTCTATGGCCGATCATTCCGTCAGGGGTTCATCCTGCCGCCTGGCGGGAGGCGTGGTCCTCAGCCGCAACAGGCTGGTCGCAGCGCCCAGCAGGGCGGCAATGGCGGCAGCGCGCAGCAGCACAGTAGGAGCGCTCGCGATACCCAGCCAATGGAAGCCCGCCGCGACGCTGACCGCGCCCGTGGTCTGGCCGAGCAAGCGTGCCGTCGCCAGCATGCCCCCAGCCGCGCCGGAGCGGGATCGCGGTGCGGCGCTCACCATCGTGCGATTGTTGGGCGACTGGAAAAATCCGAAACCCAGGCCGCACAGGGCCATTCGCCACGCTATGTCGGTCACGGTCGATGCCGCGTCCAGGGTCGAGAGCGCCAGAAGGCCGGACGCCAGGACCGCCAGCCCGGCACCGCCCAGCACGCCGGCGGAATAGCGATCGGCCAGCCGCCCGGCGATGGGCGCTGCAAAGGCGACGGCGAGCGGCCAGGGCGTCATCAGCAGTCCCGTCTCCACGACGCTGCGATCCAGCACCGTCTGGAACAGAAAGGGCAATGTCACGAAGGCGAGCATCTGCGCCGCGAAGGAGGAGAGCGACGTGGCGATGGACAGGGCGAAAATGGGAATACGCAGCAGGTCGAGGGGGACGAGCGGCGCCGGGACATTGCGCTCCCGCCGGTAAAGGATGGTGCCGCAGACGATACCCGCGATCAGCATTGGCACGCCGGTCCGGGTGCCTTCCCGAGTCAGCGTCTCCGCCCCGAAAACGATGAAGGCGAGGGTCAATGCGCTGAGGACGGCGGAGGGGTAATCGAGCGGGCGACCGCTTCCCGGTGTGCGGGGCAGCGCCCTATAGCCCACGGCCAGCGCGATCAGCCCGGTCGGCAGGTTGATGGCGAACAGCCATTGCCAGGATGCGACGCTCAGGATGATCGAAGCCAGTGTCGGGCCGATCGCGGCCGAAACGGACAGCACCAGCGCGTTGTAGCCAATGCCCCGCCCCAGCAGAGCCGACGGATAGATGGAGCGCACCAGCGCCGCGTTCATGCTCATCACCGCCGCCGCGCCGATACCCTGAAACATGCGCGCGGCGATCAGGGCGATCAGGCTGTCGGAGAGTGCGCAGGCGACAGATCCGACCACGAACAGCGCCAGACCGGGCAGATAGACGCGCCGATACCCCAGGCGGTCGCCCAGTGCGGCGAGAGGCAGCAACAACATAGTGATTGCCAACTGATAGGCGTTGATCACCCAGATCGACACCGCGGCAGGAGCATGAAGCTGCGTCGCTATGGTCGGCAGAGCGACATTGGCGATGGCGCCGTCCATCACCGACATGGCGATGGCGAGCCAGACCGCTATCGCCGCCCTCAAACGCTGCGGCGCGGGCAGGCCGTCCGCCTCGACATTGGCGATACCTGGTGCAGATTGGGCGGGCTTCATGGGAATGATAGCATTGCGGATGCGGCCATGTGAGGGTGTGGCCGGTCGTCTACACAGCGGCGGCGCGGCTGTCCCGTAAATCGGATCGCTTTATTGATGCCATCTTCTCATAAGCGACTGCCTGCAGCGCATATGGTCGCGGACCCTCGATTCCCACGCCTGATCTTGCTAACGCATCTTGCCGAAGGGGCGTCGGCCCGCCGCTACCCAAGCGCCAACAGGCGAGCCAGCAGAGCGGTGCCTGCCGCGACGACCGCGCCGCCAACGGCTAGCCTTATGGGGTTGACGATCTGCCTCACGGGCAGGGCGATGGCTTCTTCGATTTGTTTCATGACCGGAACATGGGGTGCGGGCCGCCCTGAGTCTCACGGCATTCTCCGCTCACTGTGATTGAACCGGTGCGCCGGTTTCGAGCCCGGCGATAGTGTCGACATGCCCAGCCTCCTGCTCCGCAAGGAAAAACTCCCTTCAAGGCATGGGTGTCCGCAGCAGTGCGCTTGACTATTGTCTTATTTCTATATCAAATACGCGTGACGGCGGCCGGGCGGTCTGGTCAGTCATCGGCCATCCGGCAGATGGATCGTTGTTCGTCGCTAAGAAAGGGGCATCTTCATGCAAGACCAATGCAATTCGTCCCCCAGACGATCGAAGGGGTGCCGCGATGTCGACCCACATCTGGTGCGCCGGATGGAGGCCATGGTCACCTATCGGACCGATGCGGCGCTCAATGCGCGGTTCGGGATCAGTTATAATACATGGCGCAAACTGATCGCAGGCCAGCCTGTCCGGGCATCGCTCCTGTCGCGGCTCGAATCGCGGCTCGCGTCGCTGGAAGCGCAGAGCGAGAGCAACTGAATGCCAATGAAAAGGGCGCGTCCTGCATAAGGATGCGCCCTTTTCCGTTTAGGTTCAGGAGGCCGGAGCCATGTCCGGCACGATCACCTGCCGGATCGCTTGTCCGTCGGCCAGGCTGTCGAGCAGGCTGTTGATGTCCGACAAAGGGCTGATCGATGTGAGCAGTTTCTCGACCGGCAGGCGGCCGCCGCGCCACATGGCGATGTAGCGGGGAATGTCGCGGGCCGGGATGGCCGATCCCATATAGGAGCCGATCAGCGTCTTGCCGTCCGCCACCAGCGAGATGGCCGGGATGTCGAAGACTTCCGCCGGATTGGGCAGGCCGACCGTCACGATGCGTCCGCCGCGCCGCGCGGCACCATAGGCGGCCTTCAGGACCACAGCCTTGCCCACCGTTTCGATCACCACGTCGGCGCCGCCATCCGGGAAGGCAGCCTTGATCGCGTCGACCTCGTCCGGGGCGAAGGCGATGGCGCCCAGTTCCTCGGCGATAGCGCGCTTGTCGGCGAAGGGGTCGATGGCGACCAGCGTACCGGCACCCGATGCGCGTGCCGCCAGCAATGCGGAGAGGCCGACGCCGCCGAGGCCGTAGATCAGCACCGTCTCGCCGGGCCGCACCGCCGCCGAATTTACCACCGCGCCCGCACCGGTCAGCACCGCGCAGCCGAACAATGCGGCGATATGGGCGGGAATGTCACGGTCGACCTTTACGGCGGAGCGGCGATCCACGACCACATGGGTCGCAAAGGCCGAGACGCCGAGATGATGGTGGACGTCATGCCCGCACGAATCGTGCAGACGCCGGCCGCCATTCAGCAGCCGGCCCTCGCCATTGGCTGCCGCGCCCGCAGCGCACATATAGGGCTCGCCGCCCTTGCACCGCACGCACTCCCCGCAGGAGGGCAGGAAGGCGAGAATGACGCGGTCGCCTATGGCGAAGGCGCTGTCATCCTCGGACCCTAGACCCTCGACGATGCCCGTAGCTTCATGGCCGAGCGCCATCGGCATGGGGCGGGGCCGGTCGCCATTCACGACCGACAGGTCGGAATGGCACAGCCCGGCCGCGTCGATGCGGATCAGCAATTCGCCCGGCCGGGGCGGATCGAGCGTCAGGCTTTGCAGTGAAAGCGGGCCGTTATCGGCATAGGGCCGGGGATTGTCCCCGGTCCGTGCCAGCACCGCGGCAGTGATCTTCATGGACTATCCAATCCAGATGAAATGGGACTGATGCCAGTCGCGCGGCGTGGCCGTGCGGCCCTGCCCCGCGTCGTTACGCGCGGACTGAAATCCCGGCCTCTGCTGCGACGGAAAGCCGATGGGCCGCGTCCGTGGCCCACGCGATTGGCTGGCGAACGCCTGCGTGGACCTGCTCATTTTGCCCACTTCTTTTCGAAGTCCCAAACCTCCTGGAAGCCGATCAGGCCGCAGAATTCCTTGAAGTTAAACATCGGCATGTCCGCAGGCTCGCCGTCGCCCTGGTCGCGCAGCTTGACGAAGGCGGTCTCGATGGCCGACGCCGCGATCAGGCTGGAGAGCGAGGGATAGATGGCAAAGGCATAGCCGATGTCCGCCAGCTCACTGCCCTTCAGGATGGGGGTGGAGCCGCCATTGGCCATGTTGGCCATCACCGGCTTGTCGAAGGTGGAGCAGGCGAGGCGCATTTCCTCCTCGCTTTCCATCGCTTCGGGGAACAGCACATCGGCGCCAGCCTTGGCATAGGCTTCCAGGCGGCGCAGCACGGCGTCCATGCCCTCCGTCTGGCGCGCATCGGTGCGGGCGATGATGAGCATGTTCTCGCGCGTTTCGGCGGCGACCTTGATCTTCTCGACCATATCCTCGACCGGGATGACCTTGCGGCCCGGCGTGTGGCCGCACTTCTTGGGGAATTCCTGATCCTCGATCTGGATCGCGGAAACGCCCGCCGCCTCATATCCGCGCACCGTGTGCTGGACGTTGAGCAGGCCGCCGAAGCCGGTGTCGGCGTCTGCGATAAGCGCGGCCTTGCTGGTCTTGAGGATCGTCGCGTGGCGGTCCAGCATCTGCGTGTAGGAGACGAGGCCAGCGTCGGGCATGCCGTAGGCGGACGCCGTGAGCCAGTAGCCGGTGCCATAGACGATGTCGAAACCGACACGATCCGCGATGACGGCGGTGATCATGTCGTGGATGCCGGGCACGACGAAGAAGTCTTTCTTGGCCAGCTTGTCGCTGAGGCGGGTATCGACCATGCTTTTAGTTCCTTTGCCAGAGCCAGGGTGAGGTACGGCGCTGCGTCGCCTCAAATGCGGAAATATCGTCGCCATGCAGGGCGAGAATGCGGGTGGTGTCGTTCCACCCCTTGAGCAGGGCCTCACGCCGGTCCTCGGCAATGTCGAAGCCCAGAGCGGGGAGATCCTGCGCGATGATGAGCTGGCTGGCGAGATCGACGGTGATCGTGTCGCCAGCCTCTGCCCGCAAACGAAGCGCCTCGACGATCTGGCCATTCAGGCGGATCGGCAGCATGCCGTTGCGGAAGCAGTTGGAGTAGAAGATCTCCCCGAAACTCTCCGCGATGATGACGCGGATTCCCATGTCGCCAATGGCCCATGGCGCCTGTTCGCGGCTCGACCCGCAGCCGAAATTGGGACCGGCGATCAGGATCGGGCGGTCGTCATTCTCGCGGAAGGGGAAGCCGGGATCGCTGCGCCGGTCGTAAAAGGCATAGGCGCCCAGACCCTTCTTCTCCGTGATCAGCAGGAAGCGGGCGGGGTAGATGATGTCGGTGTCGATATCGGCGTCGGGCAGGGAAACCGCACGGCCGGTGACGGTGGTCAGTTCTTTCATGCCAGCACCTTGCGCACATCGACGATATGACCGGCGATGGCGGCGGCTGCGACCATGGCGGGGCTCATCAGGTGGGTGCGCGCGCCAATACCCTGCCGCCCCTCGAAATTACGGTTGGAGGTGGAGGCGCAGCGCGCGCCCGCGGGCAGGCGGTCATTGTTCATCGCGACGCACAGCGAGCAGCCCGGCTCGCGCCATTCGAACCCGGCGTCGATGAACAGCTTGTCGAGACCTTCCGCTTCCGCCTGCGCCTTCACCCGCATCGATCCGGGGACGACCAGGGCGCGGACGGTGGCGGCGACATGGCCGTCGCGGATCACCGACGCGGCGGCGCGCAGATCCTCGATCCGGCCATTGGTGCAACTGCCGATGAAGGCATGGTCGATGGCGAGGCCGTTGAGCGTATCGCCGCCATGGACGTCCATGTAGCGCATCGGCTTGGCCAGGCGCTCGTCATGGGGGAGGGAGGCGTCGATGGCGACCACTTGGTCGGGGCTGGTGCCGAAGGTGACATGCGGCGCGATGGCGTCGGCCGCGATCACGATCTCCCGGTCGAACCGGGCGTCCGCATCGCTGACGAGCGTCTTCCAATAGGCAAGAGCGGCATCCCAATCCGCGCCGCGCGGGGCACGTGGGCGACCCTCCACATAGGCGAAGGTCCTGGCATCGGGCGCGACGAGGCCGGTACGCGCGCCTGCCTCGATGGTCATGTTGCACAGGGTCATGCGGCCCTCCATGGAGAGGGCCTCGACCGCCTCACCCGCATATTCGACTGCATAGCCGGTGCCGCCGGACGCGCCGACCGTGCCGATGAAGGCGAGCGCCATGTCCTTGGGCGTGACGCCGGGTTGCAGCGTGCCGGTGAAGGTGACGCGCATGGTCTTCGCCTTCGCCTGCCACAGCGTCTGCGTCGCCATCACGGTGCCGCATTCCGACGCGCCGACGCCGAAGGCCAGCGCCCCGAACGCGCCGTGGGTGCTGGTATGGCTGTCGCCGCACACCAGCGTCATGCCGGGCAGGGTGAAGCCCTGCTCAGGACCGATGACATGGACGATGCCCTGATCCGGCCCGTCGAGCGCCAGATATTCGATGCCGAACTGGGCGCAGTTGCGCTCCAGCAGGGCGATCTGGGCCGCTGCCTGAGGGTCCGCGATGCCGCCTGCGCGGTCGTCCGTCGGGACGCTGTGATCGGCCACGGCGAGCTGCGCCTCCGGGCGACGCACGGTCAGCCCGTCCTCGCGCAGAGCCTCGAACGACTGCGGCGTCGATACCTCGTGCAGCAGGTGGCGGTCGACATAGAGCAATGCCTTGCCGTCGCCATCCTGCACGACGACATGCGCGTCCCACAGCTTCTCATATAGGGTCAGGGCCATCGGCTTCAGTCGAGCTGCGAGGATGCGGCGGCGGCGATCTGCGCACCCGTCGCGAAGCCATGGCCGGGCTGCGCGGCGAGCCATTGCAGCAGGCCGTCGAACTCGTCCATCCGGTAAGGCAGGCCAGTGATGTAGGGCGTGACGTTGAGCGTCAGCATCCGCCCGCCATAGCTCGCGGCCTCGCCGGCCAGCCACGCATGGGCGTCGCGCATCTGCTCGCAATAGCTGGCCATGGACTGCTGCTGGACCGTCAGGATCTGGCGGTCGGACAGCTCGTGGTTGAGCGGCAGGTTGAGGATCGTGCCCTTGTCCGTCGCCATGCGGTAGGGCAGGTCGTCATTCACCCAGTCGCACATATAGGTCAGGCCTGCCTCGGCGAGCAGCGCGGGCGTGTTGAACGACTGCGACCGGGCAATGGACAGCCAGCCGGTCGGGCGGGTGCCCGCGACCTTTTCGATACCGTCGAGGCTGGCGGCGATGACCGCGCGCTCATCCTCCTCCGGTACGCCGGTGGCGATGGTCGCGTTCATGTCGGTCGCATGGGCGATGATCTCATGCCCGGCGGCTACGATGTCGCGGATGAGGACGGGATAGCGATCCGCGATGGCGCTGTTGGCGGCGATGCTGGCCTTGGCCCCCACCTTCTCTAGCGCGTCGAGCAGGCGGTAGATGCCGACCCGGTTACCGTAATCGCGCGACGTATAGTGGCGATAGTCGGGATAGGCGGTCTGCATATGGCCCGGCGCGCGGAACGGCTTGTCGTTCGGCGTGATCGGAAACCATTCCAGGTCGATGACGATCCACGTCAGGACCGTCTTCGCATCGGGCCATGCGACCGGCTTGCGATCGAACAGGTTCGACCAGGGATAAAGCGCATGGTCCATCCCCTTGGTACGCTTGGGATATTCCAGATAGCTGGGGTCGAGCGTCATGCCGCACCTCCGCTGAGAACATGGTCGGCGATGTCGCCGCTCCGGGTGATCCATGCGCGGCCGTCCGCCGCAATGTGGCGCAGCACTTCCTCGAACGCGCCGATACGGTGCGGCTGGCCGATGAGATAGCTGTGGAGCGGAATGCACATGACCGTGCCGGACTCCGCGCCCTCTGCCGCCAGCCGATCATATTGGCGGATCAGCGTCTGCGCATATTCACGCGGCGACATGTTGTAGATGAAGAAGCCATAATGGTCGTTCACCTCCAGCGAATAGGGCATGGAGATGAGATTGCCGCTGCGCGTGGCGACCGGCATCGGCTGGTCGTCATGATAGAGGTCGCAGGTATAGCTCATGCCATATTCGGCGATGAGGTCGAGCGTGCGCGGCGTGTGGGTGAGGGCAGGGGCGAGCCAGCCCTTGATCGTCTGGCCAGTAGCATCGCGGACGGTCTTGATGCTGTCCTCGATGATCGCGCGTTCCTGCGCCTCGTCCATGCCATAGCTATAGCGAGTGTTGTAGATGCCGTGGGAGAAGAACTCCCAGCCCAGTTCGTTGGCGTTGGCGACAACCTCCGGCACATGCTGGCATAGTGCGACGGAGAGGGACACGCTGCCCTTGAAGCCATGCTTCTCCATCATTTCCGCCATGCGCCAGTGACCCACGCGGTTGGCATAGTCGCGGTGGCTATAGCCCACGACGTCGGGATGCGGCTTGGGCCAGCTCGCGCGATGCGGATTGCGCGGCGGGTCCAGCTCATAATATTCGAGATTGGGGGAGACCCACACGGCCACCGTTTTGCCGTCCGGCCACTCGACCTTCGGGCGGCCACGATAGGGGCTATAGTCGTAGAGCCCGGGATCGGCCGCGCCTTCCTGCATGCCGGCAGCCATCAGCGAGCCTCCAGCCAGTCGATCACCGTCTGCACCGGCTCGACATCGGCATATTTCAGCTGGAGGTCGGTCAGGTTAGCGAAATGATAGCTCTCATGCTTGTCCGCGCACGTCTCGATGGGGACGATGGTGCGGTATCCGCGCGACAGGCTGTCCACCGCGGTCGCGCGGACGCAGCCCGACGTGCTGCCGCCCGTGACCACGACCGTATCGACGCCATGCCACACCAGCAGCGACTGGAGCGGCGTCTCGAAGAAAGCGGACGGCATGCGCTTGTCGTAGATCGCGTCCTTGGCGTCGAACACGCAGCGGTCGTCGAAGGCGTGGCGGCGGCTGCCATATTTGATGTTCTGCAGGGAGTCGGGCGTATCCGTGCGCGTGCCCCAGACACCGGCGTCCTGTCCGTCCTCGGCATAGGCGACGTGGGTCCAGATGACCGGCATGCCCTTCGCGCGGGCCAGCGCCGAGATGGTGTTCACATATTCGATCTGGCGCGGATCGGTCTCATAGGCGGTCTTGAACTCGTCGATGCGCGTATACGCGTTCTGGAAATCGACGTTCACGATGGCGAGCTTCTTGCCGAAACCGAATTTCGCGCGGCCGGGATTGGACATCACCGCCTCGAACAGTTGACGCGCCGTCTTGTCCTCGCAAACCATCTTCGTTCCGATGAGTGTCACGCCAATGCTCCTTCAGTCTTTGGGGTTGCGGGGACGAACCCCAGCGGCAGCCCGGCAAGCGGGGTGAAGCCATAAAGCTCCTCGCCAGCCAATACGCTTTGCACCTGTGCCCGGACAGCGAACAGCCGCTCGAGATCGATGCCCGTCTTCACGCCCATCGCCTCGAACATGAAGATGAGGTCTTCGGTGACGATATTGCCGCTCGCCCCCGGCGCGAAGGGGCAGCCGCCGACACCGCCCAGCGAGCTGTCGAACGTGGTCAGCCCGGCGTCATAGGCCGCGAGCACATTGGCGAGGCCGAGGCCGCGGGTGTTGTGGAGATGGATGCCGGTCAGCGCCTCCTTGCCCAGCGCGCTCCACAGGGCGGCGATCATCGACTTGACGCCGCGCGGATCGGCATAGCCGGTGGTGTCGGCAAGGCCGACCTCGTCGCAGCCTGCCGCCATCAGCTGTTCCGCCAGTTCGACGACCTTGCGCTGAGGCACTTCGCCTTCGAGGGTGCAGCCGAACGCAGTGGAGAGGCTACCCTCGAAATGGGGGCGCTTGTCCTCCGGCAGTTCGCGGATCATCGCGGCGATGGCGCGCGCATCCTCCAGCACCTGCGCATGAGTGCGGCGCAGGTTGGCGAGGCTGTGCGACTCGCTGCAGGAGAGGGGCAGGGTGATCTTGTGTGCGCCCGCCGCCAGCGCATTGGCCGCACCGCGAGCATTGGGCACGAGAGCCGCGACGGTGAGACCGGGAATCTTTATCGCATATTCCACGATTTCGGCCGTGTCGGCGAGTTGGGGGAGCAGTTTGGCGGGCACGAAGCTGCCTACTTCCACCTCGGTAAATCCCGCCGCGACCGCGCCGTCGATCCAGTCCTTCTTGGCCTGAGTCGGCATGATCCGGGAGATGCTCTGCAACCCGTCGCGGGGCCCGACTTCGCTAATCAAAACATCCATTGCCGACATTCCTGCCTTGATCCCATTTGTATTGTGTATATATCAATTCAAACTCGGATGTCGAGGTCAGGGGAGCAGAGTTTTGCAGGACGTGACGGAAAATCTGCCCTTGGGGGGGCTTCGTATCGTGGAGTTCAGCCACATGGTCATGGGACCGTCCACGGGCGCCATTCTGGCCGATCTGGGCGCGGATGTCGTGAAGGTGGAACCGCTGGGCGGCGACCAGACGCGGCGGCTGCTGGGCTCGGGTTCCGGCTATTTCCCCATGTTCAACCGCAACAAGCGCAGCATCTGCATCGATCTCAAGAGCGAGTCCGGTCTCGCCGCGGCAAAGCGGCTTGTAGACGGCGCCGACGTTCTGATCGAGAATTTCCGCCCCGGCGCGCTGGAGAAGCTGGGCCTTGGGCCCGACGCATTCGCGGACAGCAATCCGGGCCTGATCTACTATTCCGCCAAAGGCTTTCTGACCGGCCCTTACGAGAAGCGTGCGGCCCTCGACGAAGTCGCGCAGATGATGGGCGGACTTGCCTATATGACGGGGCCGAGCGGTCGCCCCTTGCGCGCAGGCGCATCGGTCATCGACATCACCGGCGGCATGTTCGGCGTGATCGGCATCCTCGCGGCGCTGCACAAGCGCGACAAGGGCGGACCGGATGCGGGCAAGCGCGGTGCGACGGTGCGCTCGTCCTTGTACGAGACGACGGCCTATATGGTCGGCCAGCATATGGCGCAGATGGGCGTGACGGGGCAGGCCGCGCGGCCGATGCCCGAGCGTATTTCCGCATGGGCAATTTACGACGTGTTCGAGACCGCCAATCCGGGCGAACTGCTGTTCGTGGGCGTGGTCAGCGACGGCCAGTGGCAGAGCTTTACGAAAGCGTTCGATCTGGGCGCTGTCGGTGCCGACCCTGCGCTGGCCACCAACAATGCGCGCGTGATGGCGCGTGAGGCGATCGTGCCGTTGGTCCGGTCGATTATGGCGCAGTCGACGCGCGCCGAACTGCTGGAGAAGCTGGAGGCAGCGGGCGTCGCTTTTGCGCCTATCGCACGGCCCGAGGATCTTTTCGACGACGCGCATCTCAACGCCAATGGTGCGCTGGTCGATGTGACGCTGAACGACGGGCGCAAGCTGCGGCTGCCGACGACGCCGGTCGAACTGGACGGCGTGCTGCCCGGCGTGCGGCACGATCTGGCCCATCCGGGCGAGGACAGCGAGGCGATCCTGCGCGACTTCGGCTTCGACGAGGCCGAGATCGGCGCTCTGGTCGCGTCCAATGCGGTCACGGTCGCGTCGCAGGTCGCAGCGGGCTGACGATGGCTTCCATGACGAGTGTGGATACGCCCCGCACACTGGCCGGCGCAATCTGGGACGCGCATGTCGTCGCGAGCCTGAGCGGCGACAGCGACCTTCTGTCCATAGACCGGGTGCTGCTGCACGAGCGCACCGGCGGCGTCGCGTTGCAGAGCCTCGACCAGATGGGGCGCAGCGTGCTGGCGCCGCGTCAGGTGTTCGCGACGATGGATCATATCGTAGACACCTTCCCCGGCCGCACTGACAATACGCTGATGCCGACCGGCAAGGCGTTCCTGACGGCCACGCGGGAAGGCGCGCACAAGCATGGCATCACCCTGTTCGATCTCCACGATCCGCGGCAGGGCATCGTTCATGTGATCTCGCCGGAGCAGGGCATCGTGTTGCCGGGCGTGACTCTGGTCTGCCCTGACAGCCATACATGCACGCAGGGCGCATTCGGTGCGCTGGCATGGGGCATCGGGTCGACCGAGGCGGAACATGCGCTGGCGACGATGACGCTGCGCGTGGCGCGGCCGCTCGACATGCGCGTGACCATCGATGGCGTGCTGGGTACTGGCGTGACCGCCAAGGACCTGGCGCTGCACATCATCCGGCGATTGGGGTCAGGCGGCGCGAAGGGCTATGTCGTGGAGTTTGCCGGTTCGGCCGTGCGTGCCCTCGACATGGAGGCGCGCATGACCCTGTGCAACATGGCGACCGAACTGGCGGCGTTCGGCGCCGTCATCGCGCCCGACGCGAAGACGTTCGCCTATCTCAAGGACCGGCATTTTGCGCCCAAGGGCGATCAATGGGACGCCGCGCTGGCCATCTGGGAGAAGCTGACGACCCAAGACGGCGCGACGTTCGCGGCCGAGCATCGGTTCGACGCGGCCGAGATCGCGCCTATGATCAGCTGGGGCACCAGCCCGCAGCATTCGGTGCCGCTCGATGCCGGGGTTCCCCTTTTCGAGGCGCTGGGCGGCACGATCGGCGTGGCGGATTATGACCGCGCGGTCACCTATATGGATGTGGAGCCGGGCGCGTCGTTGCTGGGGCTGCCCATCGATGCCGCCTTCATCGGGTCGTGCACCAACAGTCGCATTTCCGACCTGCGCCGCGCCGCCGCGCTGCTGAAAGGGCGCAAGGTCGCGCCGGGGATCAAGGCGATCTGCGTGCCGGGATCGACGCCGGTCAAGGCTGCGGCCGAGGCCGAAGGGCTGGACGTCATCTTCCGCGATGCCGGGTTCGAGTGGCGCGAGGCGGGCTGTTCCATGTGTTTCTTTGCGGGCGGCGAGAGTTTCGGTGCGCAGCAGCGCGTGGTGAGCAGCACCAATCGCAATTTCGAGAGCCGGCAGGGGCCAGGCACGCGCACGCACCTCGCCTCGCCGGAGACGGTTGCGGCGTCGGCCATTGCCGGGCGGATCGCCGATCCGCGCGCGCTGGGCACGGAGGCGGCAGCATGACGCCGCTCGTCGCCCTGACCGCCAAGGCGGTGCCGCTGCTGCGCGATAATGTCGATACCGATGCGATCATTCCGTCGCGCGAGATGAAGACCGTCTCCAAGACCGGACTTGCGGACGGCCTGTTCGCGGGATGGCGATATGTGTCCAACGGCAGCCGCGAACCCAATACGGACTTCGTCCTCAACCAGCCACGCTATGAAAATGCGGAAATACTGGTGTCGGGCGAGAATTTCGGCTGCGGATCGAGCCGTGAGCATGCGGTGTGGGCGCTGGCGGAATATGGCTTCCGCGTGGTGATCGCGTCGTCGTTCAGCCCCATCTTCCAGGCCAATTGCATCCGCAACGGCATCGCGCCGGTGGCCCTCCCCGCAGAGGCAGTCGCGGTGGTTGCGGCGGCGGCGGAAGCGGGTGAGCCAGTCGACGTCGACCTCGAGTCCATGACCGTATCGGCCATCGGGTCGCGCTTTGCCTTCACGCTGGAGGATGAGGCGCGGATGATGCTGATGGAGGGGCTGGACGGCATCGAGCTGACCCTCAAGCGTCGGGCCGACATCATGGCTTTCCGGGAAGCCGATGCGCTGCAGCGGCCATGGGTTTACCGCGCGGAATAAAGTGATTGCGGTGCGATAAAGGCGATTGCAATTTGTATTATAATTATATCAATTAAGCCTGGGGCAGCGATGCCCGTGATGGGAAGGGGCCGGTAATGACGCTTCTGAAATGCGCAACGCATATAGTGCAGGATGTCGATGCGGCGGCGGCGCGATATGCCCGCTGGCTGGACTATAGCGTGGTCGAAGAAGGCGCTGTGCCCGCCGATCTGGCCGAGGCATGGGGCGCGCCCGCCAGTGCCGCACGGCCCTATGTCGTCATGCAGCCCGCATCCGGCAGCCCGGTATTCCTCCGCTTCATCGAAGGCGATCCGGTGCCGGATTATCTGCCGATCCGCAGCTATGGCTGGGCGGCGACAGAGATTTGCGTGCATGATGTCGAGGTGGTCAACGAGCGCATGATCGCGTCGGACGATTTCGAGGTGATCGGCGATCCCAAGCCGCTGGACGGCTTTCCCAACGTCAAGCCGATGCAGGTGCGTGGGCCTGATCAGGAGATCGTCTACCTCACCGAAATTCGCGTGGACGATCCGTCGAGCGGCCTGCCCAAGCCGAAGTCGCTGATCGACCGCCCGTTCATCCTCGTCCTGGCCTGCCCCGATCTGGCGGCGACGGCGCAGTGGATGAAAGACGTGCTGGCGCTGGATGTGACCGATCCGGTGGCGATCAATTATACGATGATCACGCTCGCCTTCGGCCTGCCCGCGACGCAGAAGCACGAACTGGTCATCGCCAAGTGGCAGGGCCAGACTTTCCTCGAGGCGGACCAATATCCCGAAGGGACGGTCGTTCGGCCGAGCCATCCCGGTGCATTGCCGCCGGGCGTGTCCATCGTGTCGATGGCGCATCCCGACCTCGCGCGGCTGGAGGGGCATTGGTTCTCTCCGCCCGTGGTGCGCAACGGTGCGCTCTATGCCGGTGCGCGCGTCGGCGTTCTGAAGACGCCCGAGGGCGCGCTGCTCGAAGTCATCGAGGGCGAGCCGCTGGCGTGGGGCGCATGACCGAAACCCCCGTCATCAAGCGCGGCTTTGTCGATGTGGCGCATGGGCAGATGCACTATCGCCATGCCGGTGGCGGCGACGCCTTGCCGTTGCTGGCGCTGCATGCCTCGCCGGGCAGTTCGCGCCAACTGATCGGCTTCATCAACAGCATGGCCGGGGAGCGCCGCGTCGTCGCCCCCGACACGCCGGGCAATGGCGACAGCGTTCCCGCATTCGACGGCGAGCGGACGATCATGCAGATCGCCGAGACGCAGCTGCGCTTCATGGATGCGGCCGGGCTGGACAAGGTCGATCTCTACGGCTCGCACACTGGCGCTGCCATTGCGGCGGACCTCGCGATCCTCGCGCCCGACCGGATCAACAAGGTCGTTCTCGACGGTCTCATGTGGTTGACGCCGGAGGAACTGGAAGAGCTGCTGGCCAATTACGCCCATCCGTTCGTGCCGGATCGTGACGGCTCCTACCTCATCCGCCTGTATCAGTTCTGCCGCGACCAATATTTCTTCTTCCCCTGGTATGACCGCACGCGCGCGGGCCGCCGCGATGGCGGGCTGGGCACTGCGCAGGATCTCCACGCCTGGGTGACGGAAGTGATGAAGGCGAGCGAAACCTATCAATTCAACTATCATGCGGCGTTCAGATATGACGCCAAGGTGCAATTGCCGAAGGTGACGGTCCCGCTGCTGGCCATCGCGGCGCAGACCGATCCGCTGTTCGAGATGACCGGGCAGTTGTCGCAATTGGCGCCGCATGGCCGGTTCGAGGCGCTGCCGCGCGGCGACGCCCCCGATTTCGTCGCCGCACGCAAGGCTGCCATCACCGCCTTTCTCGACCAACCCGTGACGGCCTGAGGGGCGAACGATGACTTATACGATACCGCTGCTCGCCTTCCTGCACTTGCTCATTCCGATCTACTGGCTGGGCGGCGATCTCGGCGCGTTCTACGGTTCCACCTTCATGACCGATCCCAAGCGGTCGGTGGCCGAGCGGATGATGGCGCTCAAGATCCTCAACAATATCGACATGGCGCCGCGAACCGCGCTCATCCTCGCTCTGCCGACGGGCGTGATGCTGGGCTGGGCCAAGGGCTGGTTGCCGATACCGGGTGTGGCGGTTGCGGCGTTGGTCGCCGCGTGCCTCGTCTGGCTGGTGCTGGCGTGGGTCGTCCATCTCCAGCATGGCGGTGGTGGGGCGATCAAGCGGATCGACATCATCATCCGTTATGTCGCGCTGATCGGCCTTGGCCTGACCGGTATTGGCGGCCTTGCGGGCATCGTGGCCGTTCCGTTCTTCATCGCGGTCAAGATGTGCATCCTGGCCGCCTGCGTCACGCTGGGCCTGATCGTCCGCGTCCAGTTGGTGCCGCTGTTCGGCGCGATCCGCACGATGGTCGCAACCGGTCCCACGCCGGAGACCGATGCCGTCATCGCCGCCGTCAATGGCCGCGCCCGCATTTCCGTGCTGACGATCTGGGTGCTGGTGCTGAGCGCCAGCTTCCTCGGCCTCGCCACCCCGGTCTGATACACTTTCCAAGGAGAGCAATATGCTGCACGAAACCATCACCGGCAAAATCCTCTACACGTCCAGGAAGCCGGGCCGTGAAGGCGAGGAGCGGGGCCGCGAGTATTTCACCTTCACCAAGCATACCGACGGCAGCCGCACGCTGCGCGCGCTGTGTGAGATCGAGGAACCCAACCCCACGGTGATGCGCGACATCACTTACAGCCTCGACGCCAACGACATGCCGACCGACTGCTTCGTCCGCCTGATGATCGGCGACAAGTTCATGGGCGCCGGCCTGTTCCGCATCACGGAGGATTTCGTGGAGTGCGAGAGCTTCGGTCCGTCCATCGGCCGCCTGTCGCAGAAGGTGCCTATCGTGGGCACGTTCGACGGTTTCGGCACGCACCCGATCCAGGGCGACGCGTACATCACCAAGAAGGTGGACAAGTCCAAGGGTCCGCACATCAAGGCGCTGCGCACCTTCCTGCCGTCGCCGGACCATCGCGGCGCGACGCCGCCGATGGTGTCGGAAGTGAATATCTTCCTGCAATATGTCGGTGATGAGACCATTACTGTCGGGGCAGGCACGTTCGAGGCATCGCATTTCCGCTTCACCGATCCGGAGGGCGGCATGGCCTCTTCGGACGGCGCGCACCCCGATTATGACGTTTGGGTCACGGCGGACGATGACGCGATCTTCCTGCAGGGCGGCGTCGGCGGCTATATGCAGACCTGGTACGAGCTTACCGAACTGACCCGTCGCTGACAGATACAGGGCCTGCGCCGACACCGGCGCGGGCCCTTCTTCCTTGGGGCACGACCGTCATGCAGCACCGGACGATCAGCGGGAAGATTCTCTACACCTCGCGCAAGCCGGGCCGTGAAGGGCAGGAGCGGGGACGCGAGCAGTTCACCTGGACAATCCATGGCGACGGCAGCCGGACGATACGGGCGCTGTGCGAAATCGATGAGCCGGACCCCACGGTCCTGCGCGATGTGACATGCAGCTTTGGCGCGGACGACAGGCCGACCGACTGTTTCGTACGGCTGACGATCGGTGACCGCTTCATGGGCGCGGGCATCTTCGCGGCATCGCACTTCCGCTTTACCGACCCCGATGCGCAGGCCCATCCCGACTACGACATCTGGGTCACAGCCGATGACGACGCGCTTTTCCTGAATGGCGGCGTCGGCGGCTATATGCAGACATGGTACGAACTTACCGAGTTGACGCGGCGGTAATAGCCCCGGGTCGCACCGGAAGGGCGGCGGCAACGATCCCCGCTGCCGTCCCTTCCCATTCTGCAAAGGAAAGGCCCGCCCAGCATCGAGCCGGGCGGGCCTTTCTTTTGTTGGAGATCGGTTATCAGTAAAGATCAGGCCCGACATAAGGCCGCGTCCAGCTGTCCGGCGTGCCTTCGGGAATGGCCGGATTATAGGGTGCGCCGATGGGGAGGGGAACGGGGGCCGTCCATTCGGTCCGCACATAATTGGCGCCCGCGCGCATGATCTGGAAGAAGCCGCTCAGCGAGACATGCGGTCCGTGGACGATGCCGGGCGGGCGATAGAAATAGGCGCCTGGCCTGATCTTGCCCTCCGGCATCCACATCTCGCCCTGGAGCATGAACATCTCCTCGAAATGATCGTGGATTTCGGCAGGCATGGCGTCGGCGGGCGGCTTGCCATGGGGCAGGCCGATCAGCAGGAAGGTGCGCGAGCTGTCATTGGGGCCGAGGCGCAGCACCTTGCGGGCGAGGCGAAGGTGCGCGATGCGGCCGTCGCTGGCGCTCATGTCCCATGGCACGGTGGTCGGATCGACCGTGATCGCTTCGCACGCGCCCGACACGCTGTTGGGATCGTCCCGGCCGTAGCGGAACACCAGCAGGGTCGCGCCGTCCGTGGTCGAACGCGCGCCTGCGCTTTCGCCGCGCGGGGTGAAGCCGTAGCCATGATAGCCGTGTAGCGTTTCGCCGATCATGATCTCGCCGTCGATGACGAGGGTTTCCTCGGCGCGGTCCTCCGGCCCCCGGTCCGTGCTTTGGAAGCCTGCCGGATAGCGGATGAGATAGGTCTCCTCGCCGCTCTCCGGGTCGCCGTTCAGGCGCTTGACGCTGGTGCGGTCCGGTAGCGTTACCCAGTCGACATTCTGCGTCTGGACGAACTCGATATAGGGGCGCGCCATCGTCAGGCACCCAGGCCGAGCGCGCCGGGATTGACGCGATTGTCGGGGTCGAGGACATGCTTGATGCCGTCTAGCAACGCGCGCGATTCAGGGCGCAATATGTCCGCATAATGATAGGTGCGGCCGATCTGGTTGGACTGCGCGCCCAGCGACGCGAACAATTCCACGATCTCCGCACGCACCGCCATCACCGCCGCGCGCGCGTCCGGATTGGCGGCGGGCTGTGCGACCTTGGCTTTCATCTCGGCGCTGACCGTGGCATCGTGCAGGGGCAGCCAATTGTCGTGCCAGTTGAACACGGGTTCATAGCTGAAGACATGGCTGCCGATGACGGTGAGCAGGCGCGAGACGACGACGCCCTTTGCGTCGAGTTCTGGCTGGTGCCGGGCCAGCAGCGCCTCGACCGCATCCACCAGCTTGTGCGCGTCGCTATGCGCGACCTTGGCGTTGAGCGCGATCCAGCGGTCGCCGGTCGGGCCGAGCACGGCATCGAGCGGTGAATAGGGATCGGCGCGGCCTGCCTTGGGGATGGAATTGGGCAGTTCCTTGCCGCCCAGCTTCGCCACCACCGCGCGGGCGAGCGTCATGTCGCCGTCCACTGCCTCACGCGTCCGTCCGGCGAGGACGAGGTGCAGCGAGTGGCAGCCATCCTCGATGAAATCGCGGCCGGCCATGGCGAGTTGCGCACCGGCTTTCAGACCGCGGAAAATGCCCTTCTCCTGCGTCACGACCTTGAGCAGCGTTTTTGCGTCCTTGACCAGATCGCTGGGCGCGGCGAGGGCGGCGCGCGTCTTGTCCGGGTCCATCATGAAGCAGTCTTCGGCCAGTTCCGACCGGCCGATCTCGCAGATCGCCTCGACCGCGGCATTGCGATCCTGAAAGCCGAAGGAGAGATAGTCGATGGCGGCCGGCGTGCGCATCATGCGGAAGGTGAGGTGCGCCTTTATCCCCATCGCGCCTGCGTCATGGACGAACAGGCCGGTGGTATCAGGGCCGAAGGTACGCGCAAAGGGGCGGGTCGCGGTGGTGATCGCGGTCTGGCCGGTGTGGAGGACGGAGCCGTCCGCCAGTACGACCTGCAAACCCAGCACGATCTCCGCCGACGTGCCGTAGCGCGCGGTGCCGAGGAACAGCGCGCCATTGGAAAGGCCGCCGCCGACAGTCGCGCCGCGTCCGGAAAACGTCCCGAAGAAGGGGAGGCGCAGGCCCAGCGGCTTGAGCGCCTCGTAAATCTGCATCCAGGTGCAGCCTGCCTCCACGGTGATGAGCATGTCCTGCGCATTGATGTCGAGGATGCGGTTCATGCGGCGCAGGTCGACCGCGACCGCGCCCGCCGTCTGCGACACATAGCCGCCGACATAGGTGAGGCCGCCGCCGCGTGGCAGGAGGGCGAGGCCGGTCTTGGCGATCTCCGTCACGGCTGCGCTGAGTTCTGCAATAGACGCCGGGCGGATGACCGCCGCCACCGTGCCGCCGGACTCGAACAGGTCGGCGGAGTGAAGGCGGCGGCTGGCTTCGTCGGTGAGAAGCCCCTCGCTGCCGAGGATGGCGGCCAGTTTTTCAGTCAGCATATCGCGGTCCATGGTCAAAGCCTCAGTCACGGGCAGCCTCTCTTTGTTGGTAGTCGAGCGCGGCGGCGCGGAAGGTGCCGCGCCCGGAGGCGAGTACCGCCGCCGCACCGAGGCCGCAGGTGAAGAACACTACGCCCAGCGACCAGGCGACGCCGCCGGGAAAGTTGAAGACAGTATCGGACAGCAAGCCGACGATGAAATTGCCCAGCGTCAGCGCGATCAGGCCCGAGGCGATGTTGTGCAGCGCCATCACCTGTCCGCGCAAATCATTGGGCACGATCAGCGAAAGGCCGGAATAGACGCTGGAGATGTTCCAGTTCACGAACAGCGAATTGATCGCGTAGCAGACCAGCGACAGCCAGGCGTAGGGCACGACACTGCTCAGCGTGCCGAACAGGGCCATGGACAGGCCGGTCACGGTGGCTGCGATCATCGGCGCATCGGTATGGCCGCGCTTGGTGATCCAGACGATCACCCAACCGCTGTTGACTGCCGCGAACAGGCTGATCGGCAGGCCGACCGCCGCCAGCGTGTAGCCGGTTTCCGACGCGCTCCATTCGTGGACACGGATGAACAGCGCCGGGAACCAACCGATGATCGCATAGACGCATACGAGGTTGAGGACAGTGCCCAGCATCAGCGACAGGAGGGCGCGCGGGTGGCGGCGGAACAGGGCGATGATCGGCTTGAGGCTGATCCCGGTGGCGGCGACGACCGGCCCCTGCCGCCGCGGTTCGCGCATCGTGAATATCATGATGATCGCAAGCAGGATGCCCGGCATGCCGCATAGGATGAACACGATTTGCCAGGACTGCATGTCGCTGAACATGCCACCATTGGCGATCAACTGACCGGCGATGACGAGGAACAGGGCGCTCAGCGCGAAGGCGGCGACGCTGCCCAATGTGCTGCCCGTCGTGAATGCGCCGTACGCCTTGGGCCGTATCCCCGGCTCGAAATAATCGGCGATGAGGGACGCGGCGCAGGGCACCAGAGCCGCTTCGCCCACGCCGACCAGCATGCGCGCGATGAACAGTTCGTGGAAATTGCTGGCGAAGGCGCAGCCGATGGTGGCGATGCTCCACAGCACGATTCCGGTGATCAGCAACGGCACGCGCCGCGACTTGTCGCACACCATGCCCAGCGGCAGGCCGAGCAGTGAGTAGAACAGGCTGAACGCCATGCCCTGCAGCAGCCCGAACTCCGTATCGTTGATGTGCAGCGCGGACTGGATGGGGACGATCAGCAGGCCGATCGACACCCGGTCGAGGATCGCCAGCGCATAGGCCAGCGTGAGCAGGGTGACGACATACCAGGCATAGCCGCGCTTCGGCCAGACGGCCGGGGTGAGCGGGGCGCCGATCATGCCGATGCCTCGGCGGGCTGGCGGGCGAGGAATGTCGAGACGGCCTCTGCCGCCCCCGGAATGTCGGCCGGGCGGTCTGCAAGCCGGGCATCGAGCAGGCGCGCTGCGATCTCATTGGTGCCGCGATAGGCGGGGTCGCTCGGTCGGTTCAGCAGCAGTGCCTCCTGCGTGAAGTCGGGATAGCGCTCCGAATAGCCGAGCGTGCAGGCGGCCCGTGCGATGTCGCCATAATGTTCGGGCTGTTTCAATATGCCGACCAGTGCGTCGTGCAGGCCATCGGCAGCCAGAAGCGGCACGATGTCGCGCGCTGCGGCACCGTCCGTATCGTACCACGGCCAACTGGCTTCGCCATCGCGCAGCATGTGCCATGTGGCGTTCAGATGCCCGCCCGCACCGTCGAAGGGAATGACGGGGCAGAGGCGGCGGGCGACCGCCGGTCCCTCCAGATCGCCAAGCTGGAAACAGCCGTCGAGGATCACGCGGCGGATGGCCTGCGGGTGGCGGGCGGCGAGATGCGCGCCCAGCGGGGAGGCGAAGCCGGTGGCCAGCACGTCGACTTCGCCGACGTCCAGCGCTGCCAGCATCGCGGCAAGGGCATCGGCAGCCGATTCGAGCGTAGCGGACGGGAGGGCGTCGGACTCGCCGAAGCCGGGAAGTTCGGGGACCAGCGTCGCGCGGTCCGGCATCGCGGCGGCCCATGCGAGACCGTGCAGCGTCGTCGGCGCGGAGAGGATGAGGAGCGGCGTCTCGCCCGCGGGGCCAGCGCGGTGGACCAGCATCTGACCGTGCGGCAGGGAGGCATAGACGGGGCCATTGGTCGGCTGCGCAACCTGCGGCGGGGTTTCTGTCGCGGCGGCGGCGAGCGCCTCCTCCAGCCAGCCAAGCCATATCTCGCGGTCCGCGGGCAGGCGCTCGACCGTCAGACTGGCATTGTCGGCCACCGGCACGCTGTCGAGGCTGCCATAGAGCACATCGTCTGCCTTCGCCGCGACCAGTGTCGGGCAGGCGACGCCGCGCAGCGCGGGCATGGGGTTATAGTACATGGCGGCGCGATAGGCTGAGCTATAGGCCGGTCCCGCCGACATGAAGTCGATCACATAGTCGGCGATCCACGCATCGTTCGGGATGGGGGCGATCATGCGCGTTTCCGGCCGCTGGTCGAACCATGGGAACCAGCGCAGCATGTCGCGCATCCGTGTCCATTCCGCCGCCAGATATCCGCCCGAACCCTCTATGACGAACGGCCGCATATAGGCGTCGATGAACGGCGGATCGGGCGGCCCCGCGGGTATGGACAGGCCATCGAGGATCAGGCGCGAGGGCCTCTTTCCCGGCTCTGAATTCACTGCATGTTCAAGCGCGATCTTGGCGCTAGTATGGGTCGCGTAAAGCGGAACGGTTCGCAGGCCGAGTGCATCGAGCGCGCGGCCCAATGCTGCACCGAAATCCGCTATGGCAGGGGATGCGAGATCGAGCGGGTCGGAATTGCCATAGCCCGGCGTGTCGAGCGCGTAGACGCAGAAGCGATGCGACAGGCGGCGCATCGTGTCGAGGTGCAGGCGCGAAGAACGCGGCGAGTCGTGCAACATGACGACTGCCGGCCCGCTGCCCGTGACGCGATAGTGCAGAGCGCGGCCATCGACGGTGACGAAGCGTCGCTCGACCGGGGTTTCTGCGGGGGACATACCACTGACCAAGACCGTGCTCCCTGGAGCTGGCGAGACGGGTCCGAAATCGGGACTTGCGCGGCGCCAATTGATATATTCTTATAACTTATCGTGCTGCAACGCAGATCGCTTGTCCAGCCCCGGAGTGAGAATTGATGAATAGCCACGTTTTGCAGG
>JBEVNC010000094.1:0-13272 GCA_040508315.1 Sphingobium sp. | reverse complement strand
GGATAAGTCATAAGTCATTCCCGCGAAAGCGGGAATCCAGAGCCACGCAAAACTGCGCGTTCGGCTCTGGATTCCCGCCTTCGCGGGAATGACAATCAAGAAGGCTATTTTGCAACGATCCCGATGGGGGAGGAATTTACGTGTCGGCAAACAAGGGCTCCTGATCTGCCGCCGACCCGCTAATACCCCGCGTTCAAATCCACCACATTGCGCATCGGCATCCCTGCCCGAAACGCGTCGAGATTCCCCAGAAACAACCCTGCCGCCCGGCGCATCAGGCCCGACTGGCTCCGGCCGGACAAGTGCATGGTGATGAGGCAGTTGGGCGCGCTCCACAGCGGATCGTTTGCGGGCAGAGGCTCGGGCGACACCACGTCGAGGAAGGCGCCCGCGATGCCACCGCTCTCCAGCGCCGCGATAAGCGCGGGCTGGTCGATCAGGTCGCCGCGCGCGATGTTGAGGAGCCACGCGGTCGGCTTCATCGCCGCCAGTTCGTCCGCGCCGATCATCGCGCGGGTCTCCCCGGTGGCGGGCGCGCCGATGATGACCCAGTCGTAATCGCCCAGCCTCGCGCGCCACTGGTCGGGGCCGAGCGTGCCGTCGCGGCCCGACCGGGTGACGCCCGTCACCGCGACATCGAACGCCTCCAGGCGGCTGGCGATCAGGCGGCCAATGGCGCCCATGCCGATGATGAGGGCCTTGGTCCCGCCCGGCTCGACCGTGCCCGGCGCGATGTGCAGCCATTCGCGCCGGTCGGTCGCGCGGACCACCTCGTCATAGCGCTTGGCGGCTGCCAGCAGGCCCAGCACCGCATAGTCCGCCACCACCGCCGCATTGAGGCCAGTGCCGTTGGTGAGGGTGACGCCCTTGTCGCGCAACTGCGCGAGGTCGAGCGTCTCCACCCCCGCCGCCCAGGTGAACAGCCAGCGCAGCCGTCCCGCCTTCGCCACCACCGGCGCGATCTCGGGGCCGGACAGCGGATCGAGCCAGGCGGCGTCGGCATCGGGCGCAAGCCGCTCGGCATCGGCGACGTCGGCCCACCACAGGGTTGTCACCCCGTCCGGCAGCCCAGGCTCGACCAGCGGGCGCAGCGCGGCAGGGACGAGGATATTCACCCTGTATGCGGTCTCAGTCGGCGGCCTTGGCCACCGCGACGAGTGCCGGGCGCAGCAGGCGGTCGCGGATCATGTAGCCGGACTGAAGCTCCTGCACGATGGTGCCGGGCACCGCCTCCGCATGCGGGATTTCGATCATCGCCTGATGCTTGTTGGGGTCAAGCGGCTGGCCGACCGACACGAATTTCTCCACGCCGCTCTTGCGCAGGACATTCTCCATGTCGCGCGCGGTCGCGTCGAGGCCGACGATCAGGCTCTTGACCTTCTCCTCCTCACGCAACTCGGCGGGGATGGCGGCCATGGCGCGTTCCAGATTGTCTGCGACGGAGAGAATCTCCCGCGCGAAGCTGGTCGCGGCATAGGCGCGCGTGTCGGACAATTCCTTTTCCAGCCGGCGCCGCACATTCTGCGTCTCGGCATGGGCGTAGAGGCTGTCCTGCTTGGCCTTGGCCAATTCTTCTTCCAGCGCGCCGATGCGCGCGGTCGCGGCATCGGTCTCCGATCCGTCGGCATCCGCAATGGCGGCGTCCTCGGGCAGGATGTCCTCGGCTTCGGGCTTGGTGGCGTTTTCTGCGTCTGTCATTGCATCAATCTCGTCAGGGTCTGTGCTGTGAAATCCACCATGGGAACCACCCGCGCATAGTTCAAGCGGGTGGGACCGATTACGCCCACCACGCCGACCACACGTCCGCCATGGCCGCGATAGGGCGCCGCTATGATCGAAGAACCGGACAGGGAAAAGAGCTTGTTTTCCGAGCCGATGAAAATGCGGGTCGAAGCGCCGGTGCGCGCCCGGTCGAGGAGGCGGGCGATCTCGCTCTTTTCCTCCAGTTCGTCGAGCAGCTGGCGGATGCGGTCGAGGTCGGCGGCGGCGCCCTCGTCGATCAGGTTCGCCTGGCCGCGCACGATCAGGATGGGGCGGTTGGCAGGGTCGATGGACCATGCCGCGATGCCGTTTTCCACCAGCAGGCGGGCGGCGGCGTCGATGGCGTGCCGGGCGCTGTCCAGTTCGCGCGACAGCCGCGACTGCCCCTCCGACAAGGTCAGGCCGCCGAGCCGGGCGGTCAGGAAATTGGCCGCCTCGGTCAGCATGGACGGGCGGGTGCCGGGCGGCAGGTCGACTATGCGGTTCTCCACCGACCCATCCTCGGCCACCAGCACGGCCAGCGCCTGCCGGTCCGACAGCGGGACGAAGCTGAATTGGCGGACCACCTTCTCCTGCCGCGGCACCATGACGAGGCCCGCGCAGGCGGACAGGCCGGACAGGATGGACGACGCGCTGGCCAGCGCATCCTCTATGGGGCCTTCGCCGGTCAATTGCCGCTCGATGGCGCGCTGGTCGTCCTCGGACGGGTCGGCCGCCTGCATCATCGCATCCACGAACAGGCGCAGGCCGCTTTCGGTAGGCATGCGGCCGGCGGAAGTATGCGGCGCAGCGAGCAGTCCGGCCTCCTCCAGATCCTGCATGACGTTGCGGATGGAGGCGGGCGAGAGGCTGAGGCCGGGAAGGCGGCTGAGCGTCCGCGATCCCACAGGCTGTCCGTCGCCAAGATAGGATTCGACCACGAGCCGAAAGACGTCGCGTGCGCGTTCGCTGATATCGATAATGCTCGTGGCGGCCATGTCAGGCCAATGTAGGATGGTTCGCTCCGCCGCTCAAGCGGCTCAGCGCAGCGCCAGCGTATCGCGGCTGAGGACGAGGTCGGCAACCTGCCCCTCTCGCCATGTGCAGGAGAAACGGCGGGTCACGCCGGTCCCGCGATAGCCCTGACGCTGGTCGACGGTGCCGTCCACGTCCCAGCCCTTCTCGACGAGGCGCGTCATCGTGATCTCGCGCACTTCGGCATAGGCGCCGTCGCGCGATCCCTCCTCGCGGGCCGCCAGAGCGCAGTCGTCGACCGCGGCGTCCTCGCTGGCGGTTTCGGTCGTGACGGGCGGCGGTGGCGGTGCGTCGACCGGGCGGTCGGCGATGCGTCCCTCGGCAGCGCGCTTGTCCTTTGCGGCGGAGGACGCGATGACGGCGACCGCGCCAAGCACTGCCGCGACGCCCAGAAAGGTGCCGAACCCGTCGCCGCCGCGATCATAGTGACGGCCACGGTTCCAGCCGCCGCGATCCCAACCACCACGATCCCAGCCGCCCCGGTTCCAGCCACCATGGGGGCCGCGATCCGCCATGGCAGGCGTCGCCGCCGACGCCATCATCGCCGCGAGCGCCAATCCGCCTGCCCATCGTGATAAACCGCGCATGTCCATCGAGTCCTTCGTCAGTAATTCAAGCATAATATGGTGAAGTGTTGCTGTCGGTATGCTGAATATATGCCCGTCACTTGGCCGGATCGCGAATGGAAAGCCCGGTCCAATAGGCCGCGAAGGCATACATGTCCGCAAACTCCGCAATCTGCTTGTCCACCGGCTTGCCCGATCCGTGCCCGGCGCGGGTGTCTACGCGGATCAGGTGCGGCTTGTGGCCGATATCGGCATGCTGGAGCGCGGCGACATATTTGAAGCTGTGTCCCGGCACGACCCGGTCGTCCGTATCGCCCGTCGTGGCGAGGATGGCGGGATAGGCTATGCCGTCGCGGATGTTGTGATAGGGCGAATAGCTCAGCAGATTGCGGAAATCGGCCTCTCTCGACGGATAGCCATAATCGTCCACCCAGTATCGCCCCGCCGTGAACCGGTCGAAGCGCAGCATGTCCATCACCCCCACCGTCGGCAGCGCAGCGGCGAACAGGTCCGGCCGCTGGTTGACGACCGCGCCGACCAGCAGGCCGCCATTGGAACGGCCCTGCACCGCAAGCTGGCCCTTGCCGGTAATGCCGTGGGCGATCAGATATTCGCCCGCCGCGATCAGGTCGTCGAACACATTCTGCTTGTTGGCGAGTCGCCCGGCATCGTGCCACGCCTTGCCATATTCGCCGCCGCCGCGCAGGTTCGCGACCGCAAAGGCGCCGCCCTGTTCCAGCCAAGCGAGGCGGCTGGCGAGGAAGCCCGGCGTCTGCGACAGGTTGAACCCGCCATAGCCATAGACGATGGTCGGCACCGGCCTGGCTGCCGCCGCCACGTCGCGTCGCCGGATGAGGAACATCGGGACCTGCGTCCCGTCCTTCGACGGATAGAAGATCTGCTCCGTCACGAATGCCTCGGGATCGAAGGCGAGGTTTGGACGCGACCAGATGCTCGCGCGGTTGGTGGCGGTGTCGTAGCGGTAGATGACGTCGGGGTGGCTGTAGCCCGCAAAGCTGAAGAAAGTCTCGCTGTCTGTCGCCTTGCGCGAAAAGCCGATGGCGGTGCCGATGTCGGGGAGCGGCACCGGGCCGACCGGCCGCCCGTCCCGCTCCACCAGCCGCGCGACGGTGCGTGCGTCGGACAAATAGGCAAGCACGATCCGCCCGCCGATCAGCGACGCGCCGCTGAGGATATCCTCGTCCTGCGGTACGATCTCCACCGGCGCGGCGCGCGGAGCGGCAGCGTTTAGGCGGACGATGCGGCCGCGCGGCGCGCGCATGTCCGTGCGGAAATAGAGCGCGTCGCCGATACTCCCGACAAAGGCCCAGTCGTTTTTCGCGCGCTTTATCAGCGGCACGGGTTTCGCCGCCTGCCCCGCCAACGGGACGAGACTGAGGCTGTAGCGTTCGTCCGTGCCTGCGCTGGAGGTGACGAGCAGCCAGCGGCCATCGTCCGTCACTTCGGCACTATGGTTGAGCTTCGGCTGGCGCGGTGTTGCGAAGACCGGCTTGTCATCGACCTGCGGCGTGCCCAGCGCATGGTAGAAGACGCGCTGGTTCTCGACGGTCGCCTGGAACTTGTTGCCGCCCGGCGGCGGGGCGAAGCGGGAATAATAGAAGCCCTTCCCATCCTTGCCCCAGCTGAGGCCGGAGAACTTCACCCATTCCACTCGGTCGTCCAGCGTCCGGCCGCTGTCCACGTCGATGACGCGCAGGATGCGCCAGTCGGTGCCGCCGTCCTGTACGGCATAGAGCAGGCGCTTGCCGTCGCTCGATGCTTCCCATTCGGCCAGCGCGGTGGCGCCATCGCCTGCAAGGGCATTGGGATCGATCAGCAGCCGCTCCGGCCCGTCCGAGCCGTCGCGGACATAGAGCGGTGACTGGTTCTGCAGGCCGCTGTTGCGGATGTAGAAATAGCGGCCGCCCGCCTTGCGCGGTACGCCCATGCGGGCATGATTCTGAATCAGGGTCATGCGCCGGGCGAGCAGGTCCCGGCCGGGCAGGGTGGCGAGATAGTCCTGCGTCGTCTTGTTCTGCGCCGACACCCAGTCCGCGACACGGGCATCGGCGCGGACGTCATTCTCCAGCCAGCGATAAGGGTCGGCGACGGGCACGCCGAACTGCGTCTCCACCACATCCTCGCGCATCGTCGGCGGATAGTGGACGGGATCGGCCATCGCAGCCTCAGTCAGCCCGGCAAGCGCCAGCAGGAGGGAGGCAGTGCGTTGGAAATTCATGAGATTGACACTCGATAAGGCAAACCGGATGCTCGGCGCCCGCGAAGCCCTTAAGCACGAGGTTGCCGAAAAATTTCGCTCACCTCCCTGCTCGACACGCCCCGCGCCGCCTGCGCGACCTTGTATTCGAGGGTGCAGCCGGATTTGAAGCGGGCAAGGATCACATAATAGTCGGAGTTGGAAATGTCGCGCCCCGTAGCTGCCGCATAATAGCGCATCATCTGCTGCCGGGGAGGCCAGTTCGCGCTCGTCGGCACGATCCGCACCGATTCTTCGGGCCTGTGGTCGGGCAATGGGTTTTGGAGAGGTTTGCAGGGATGGCCTGACAGGTCGGAAAAGGCTGGATGGAGGGGCCCAAGTTCAAAAGAAAACCCGCCGCGCCTTACGACGCGACGGGTTCGTGATCCTCTCCTTCGGACCTGGGTGCCGCGCGGAACTGACGCTCCGTCGTGGCTATCGCGATCTCAGCCCAGACGGCCGAGGCGATGATAGAGATTGCCGTACTTTATCGATTCCGGTTGATCCTGAATCTTCTGAAGATAGTCGGCCACCGCGACCTTGAGCAGAGCGAAATCTTCCGTGGAGAAGACCGCGCGCGAGCGGGTCGGTTCTGTTGTGGTAGGCGTCGTCATCGTCTTTCTCCTTTCCTTCGCAGCATCAGGCCGCAAATTGGTCCCCTCGCGGCCGTTCGGGCCGCAAGCTGGTTCCCCCGCGGCCGTTCAGGCCGCGAACTGGTTCATCGTATTGTGCTTGCCGCCGGCCTTGAGGGCCGCCTCGCCAGCGAAATATTCCTTATGGTCGTCGCCAATGTCGGACCCGGACATGTTCTGGTGCTTCACGCAGGCGATGCCCTGACGGATTTCCTGACGCTGGACGCCCAGGACGTAGCCGAGCATGCCGGCCTCGCCGAAATATTCCTTGGCCAGATTGTCCGTGGACAGGGCGGCCGTGTGATAGGTCGGCAGTGTGATGAGGTGGTGGAAGATGCCAGCGCGCGCCGACCCGTCCTTCTGGAAGGTGCGGATACGCTCGTCGGCCTCTGCCGCCAGATCGGTGCCGTCATAGTCCACGCTCATCAGCTTCGCGCGGTCATAGCCGGACACGTCCTTGCCGGCTTCGGCCCATGCGTCGAACACCTGCTGACGGAAGTTCAGCGTCCAGTTGAAGCTGGGCGAGTTGTTGTAGACCAGCTTGGCATTGGGGATGACCTCACGAATGCGGTCGACCATGCCCGCGATCTGCGTGACGTGCGGCTTCTCCGTTTCGATCCAGAGCAGGTCGGCGCCGTTCTGAAGCGAGGTGATGCAGTCGAGCACGCAGCGATCCTCGCCAGTGCCCGCGCGGAACTGGAACAGGTTCGACGGCAGGCGCTTGGGACGCAGCAGCTTGCCTTCGCGGCTGATGACGACATCGCCATTGCCGATCTGGGCGAGGTCGATCTCGTCGCAGTCGAGGAAGCTGTTATACTGGTCGCCAAGGTCGCCCGGCTCCTTGGAGAAGGCGATCTGCTTGGTCAGGCCCGCGCCCAGCGAGTCGGTGCGGCTGACGATGATGCCGTCCTCGACGCCCATCTCCAGGAACGCGTAGCGGCAGGCGCGGATCTTCGCGAGGAAGTCCTCGTGCGGCACCGTGACCTTGCCGTCCTGATGGCCGCACTGCTTTTCGTCCGAGACCTGGTTCTCGATCTGGAGGGCGCAGGCACCAGCCGCGATCATCTTCTTGGCGAGCAGGTACGTCGCCTCGGCATTGCCGAAGCCTGCGTCGATGTCCGCGATGATGGGGACGACATGCGTCTCGTAATTGTCGATGGCGTGGACGATGCGCTGCGCCTCGACCTCATTACCTGCCTCGCGGGCGGCGTCGAGATCGCGGAACATCATGCCCAACTCGCGCTGGTCGGCCTGTTGCAGGAAGGTGTAGAGTTCCTCGATCAGCGCGGGAACGCTGGTCTTCTCATGCATGGACTGGTCGGGCAGCGGACCGAAATCGCTGCGCAGCGCGGCGACCATCCAGCCGGACAGATAGAGATAACGGCGCTTCGTCGTGCCGAAATGCTTCTTGATGCTGATCAGCTTCTGCTGGCCGATGAAGCCGTGCCAGCAGCCCAGCGACTGGGTGTACTGCGACGAATCGCCGTCATAGGCAGCCATGTCCTCGCGCATGATCTTCGCCGTGTACTTTGCGATGTCGAGGCCCGTCTTGAAACGATTCTGGATCTGCATGCGTGCGGCATACTCGGCGTCGATGCCGTCCCAGGTTCCCTTGAAGCTCTGGATGAGCGTGCCGTTCTGCGAGATCTTGTCTTGGTAGGTCATGGTCGTTCCCGATTCGATTAGGAATGGATGGCTGCCCATCCGGCGTGCGACCGGAATGCGGGAAAGCGGCGTCGCGGGCCATGATTTTTGTAAATTATCCGCGTAAAGGCGTTTGTTATATCGGTCTGGCGGCTGTAATGTTGTCAACATATTTACAAGCGGGATGGTCATGTCCGAAACCAAACTCTTTGCCGGTCATGCCGTCCGCCGCCTTCGCCGCGCGCGGGGAATGACCCAGATCGCTTTTGCCGAGGCGATGGATATCTCGCCGAGCTATCTGAACCTGATCGAGCGCAACCAGCGGCCGCTTACCGCGGCGCTGTTGCTGCGCCTCGCCGACCGGTTCGATATCGATCCGCGCCGATTGGGCGGAGACGAACCGGCGGGCGGTATCGAGGGAATGCGCCGCCGCCTTGCCGATCCCATCTTTGCCGATATCGGCATCGACCGGACGGAGATGGCCGAATGGCTTGCCGCCGCGCCCGGCGGGGTGGAGGCATTCGCACGCGCTTATGACCGGCTCCGCGAAGGCGGTGCGGTTGAACAACCCGCGCTGCGTCCGTCGCCGGTGACGGCGGTGCGGCAGGAGATCGAGCGATGGCGCAATCATTTTCCCGACTTGGACGCCATGGCCGAGGCGCTGGCCGACGAATTGCGGCTGGGCGCGGGCGATCTTTACGGCGCCATCGCCGAGCGGCTGCGCGTCAAGCACCAGCTTTCGATCCGCATCCTGCCCGCCGACATCATGCCGGACCGGCTGCGGCGGCTCGACCTGCATGCCCGGCAGGTACAATTGTCCGAAATGCTGGATTTCGCGGCGCGGACTTTCCAGACCGCGATGGTCCTGGCGCAAAGCGAGGCGGGGCGGGAGATCGATGCGCTGGTGGCGGGTGCGGGCTTTGGGGACCGCACGACGGAGCGCCTCTATCGTCGCCATCTCTATGGCTATTTCGCGGCGGCGCTGATGATGCCCTATGCCCGTTTCCTGCGCGCCTGCGAGCAGAGCGGCTATGACATATTGCTGCTCCAGCGGCGCTTTGGGGCCGGGTTCGAGCAGGTGGCGCATCGGCTGACGACGCTCCAGCGGGTGGGCGCACGGGGCCTGCCCTTGTTCATGCTGCGTATCGACCGGGCGGGGCAGGTGTCGAAACGCTATGCAGGCGCGAGCGCCGCGCCGCTCGTGGAGGCGGACGGGCGCTGCCCATTATGGCGCGTGCACCGTGTGTTCGAGCGGCCGGGGGAGATCGGCACGCATCTGGTGTCGCTGGACGATGACGGGCAGGGCGGGGGTGCGCGCTGGTTCACCTTTGCCCGCACGGTCGAGCGGGCGGGCCCGGGCATATCGGGTGGTGCCGCGATCTTCACGGTGATATTGGGCGTGCGTGCGGACCTTGCCGCGCCGCTCGCCTATGCGCGCGGTCTCGACCTGACGGGGGGATCGGCGACGCCCATCGGTCTGGGCTGCGCCGCCTGCGAGATACCCGATTGCCCGCAGCGCAGCGCGCCGCCGCGTGGCCGCATGCTCGACCTCAGCGAGCGGGAACGGGGCATCTCGCCCTTCGAGTTCAAGGCCGGCTGATCCCCGTGGCGGAACCCCCGGCGCTGGCCGTGGGTTTCAGGCGCAATCGAGGAGAATTGCCATGGCAGACACTCATATTACCGAAGATGGCCGCACCCATACGACCGTGATCGAACGCCGTTCGGGCGGTTCGGGGCTGATGATCGGAATGATCGTCATCATCGCGCTGGTCGCCGCCATCGCCTTCTTCCTGTTCTCGCAAAGTTCGCGCGAGGAGCGGCGGAGCGACGCGATCGTCGGCGCGGCCGAACAGGTTGGGGACGCCGCACGCGATGCAGGCACCGCGATCGGCGACGCGGCCGACCGCACCTTGCCGAAGCGCGACTGATCCGCTCCGGCCGCCTTCCGCTCAGACTTCTTCGTCGAGCGGAAGGTCGGCCGGACCGAGACCCAATCTGCGCATCTGGGCCGCGACCGGTGGCCACACGGTGCCCAGAAAGCGTTCGCGCTCCACGTCGCGAACGCGCGCTCCGGCGCCGGGCGACAGGAACATGCCGACGCCCCTGCGCACCGTTATGATGCCGTCATCCTGAAAGCTCTGATAGGCCTTGGCCACGGTCAACGGATTGGCGCCCTGCGCGGCGGCGAAGGCTCGCACCGATGGCAGCATGTCCCCGTCGGCAAACTCCCCGTCCAATATGGAGGCGGTGATGATGTCCCGCAGGCGCAGGTAGACGGGGCGCGCGTCGTCGCTCATTACTGCATCAGTGCCATAATACAGCGATGCGCGCAAGCCGCGCTACCAGACGGACACCACCGAATCGTAATCGGGACGCGGGCGTTCCTCCAGTTCGGCGCCCGGCGTGCCGATATAGATGAACCCGGCGATCTTCTCATCGGGACCGCCGAAGGCATTGCGGACATGATCGTCATAGGTGGGCCAGCCGGTCAGCCAGCCACCGACGAAGCCCAGCGCGTGGGCCGCATGCAGGATGTTCATGCACACGGCGCCCGCCGACAACTCCTGCTCCCACACCGGAATCTTGTGCACGACAGGCTTTGAGAGGACGACGATCAGCGTGGGCGCCTGATGTGCAAATTCGCGGTTGGCGGCGAGGTCGATGGGCGCGCCGTCGCGCGCGCGGCCGGTCGCTTCGGCCAGCACCGTCTCGAACGCCGCCCGGCGCTCGGTCGGCACGATGACGAAGCGCCAGGGGGCGAGCTTGCCATGATCGGGGGTGCGCATGCCGATGGAGAGGATGGTGCGAAGCTGCTCGGCATCGGGGCCGGGGGCGACCATCGCGCGCGGCTTGCCGCTGCGGCGGGTGGACAGGAGGGCGAGGGGGGTGGAGCGGTCGTTGAACATGGGCCTGGGTCTAGCGGATTTCGGCGGGTGTCGGAACATGCGACCCTTATGGATTTTTCTCGCGACCTATTGCCGGAATGCGGCTGTAGGCCGTCGCCACAGGTCGGCATCCCGTACGACCGGGCGGTAGAGACTGGCGCGCCGCACGCCTTGTCCGCCAGCGCGCAGCAGCCAGCCGATCTTCTCGGCACGGCTCGTCGTCTGGCGTTCGTCGAGCGCGGTCTGCCCTGCCGCGGCGACCTTGCGCGCGATGCCGCCATAGATGCCCGCGGCCGCCAGCACCGCCCATGACGCGCGAAAGCCCAGCGATGGCGTGCCTGCGCGCGCGCTGGCCTCATAGCGTGCCGCCAGCGCCGCCAGCCGTCCGGTGAGGATCGCCAGGCGCGGCCGGGCTGCGGGATCGAGCAGTGCGCCCTCATCCAGTCCCATCTCGCGCAACCAGTCGCGCGGCAGATAGCAGCGCCCGCCCGCCGCATCCTCCGCCACGTCGCGCGCGACATTGGCGAGCTGGAAAGCGAGGCCGAGGTCGCAGGCGCGGTCGATCACCGGATCGTCGTCGGGCGCGACGCCCATGACGATGGCCATCAGGCAGCCCACCGCCCCCGCGACATGATAGCAATAGGCGAGCAGGTCATCGATGGTCTCTGGCCGCCACCCTTCGGCGTCGAGCGCGAAACCTTCCACCACATCGTCCACATAGCGGCGCGGCAGCGCGCATTCGCGGCCCACGATGGCGAGGCAGTCGAAGGATGGCTCGCCCGTCTCCCGCCCTGCCAGCGCCGCGTCGGTCAGCGCCTCGACCATCGCCAGCCGCTCGGCCATGTCGGTGAGGGCGCTCATCGTGCCGCCATGATCCTGCCCGTCCACCATGTCGTCGCAGGCGCGGCACCAGGCGTAGAGCAGCCAGACCCGTTCGCGCATCGGCCGGGCGAACAGGCGGGAGGCGGCGGCAAAGCTCTTCGACCCGCGCACGATGCTGGCGCGGGCATGCGCGACGAGGGCGTCGCGCGACGCCATTCAGGCCCGCGCTTCCAGCATCAGGTCGGCGGTCGCGCGCGCGCTGCCGACGACGCCGGGGATGCCTGCACCGGGATGCGTGCCCGCGCCCACGAAATAGAGGTTCCCGATCACCTGATCGCGATTATGCGCGCGGAACCACGCGCTCTGCGTCAGCAGCGGCTCAAGGCTGAACGCGCTGCCGTTGAACGCGCCGAGATCGTCGCGGAAATCGGCGGGCGTATAGTGAAACTGCACGGTGATGCGGCTGCGGATATCGGGGATCAGGCGGCGCTCGATCTCCGACAATATGCTGTCGGCGAAGCGGGGCGCGACCTCGTCCCAGTCCACCGGCAGCTTGCCCAGATGGGGCACGGGCGCCAGCGCGTAGAAGGTCGAATGGCCTTCCGGCGCCATGCTGGGGTCGGTGACGGTGGGATGGTGCAGATAGAGCGAGAAATCCTCCGGCAGCACGCCATGATCGTAAATGTCGCTCAGCAGTTCGCGGTAGCGCGGCCCGAACAGGATCATATGGTGGGGGATGCCCGGCCATGCGCCCTTCAGCCCGAAATGCACAACGAACAGACTGGGGGACCAGCGTTTGTGACGCAGGCTCTCCGCCTTCTTCGCCCCGCGCGGATGATCGCGGATGAGCGTGCCATAGGTGTGGACGAGGTCGGCATTGCTCGCCACCGCGTCGGCCGCCACCCGGAAGCCGCTGACCGTCTGCACCGCCGTCGCGCGGTCGCCGAGCGTCTCGATCTCGGCAACCGGATCTCCGAGGCGCAGCGTGCCGCCCAGCCGCTCGAAATGGCGGACCATGCCGGCGATCAGCGCATTGGTACCGCCCTTGGCGAACCATACGCCGCCCTCCTTCTCCAGCTTGTGGATCAGCGCATAGATGGCGCTGGTCGTCATCGGATTGCCGCCGACGAGGAGGGTGTGGAAGCTGAGCGCCTGCCGCAGCTTCTCGTTGCGCACGAAGCCCGACACCATGGAATAGACCGACCGCCACGCCTGATGCTGGGCGAGCGCGGGGGCGGCCTTGATCATGCTCTTGAAGTCGAGGAAGGCGACATGGCCGAGCTTTTCATAGCCCTCGCGGTAGACGTCGCCCGCATAGTCGAGGAAGCGGCGGTAACCTGCGACGTCGGCGGGATCGAGCTTGGCAATCTCCGCATGGAGCGCGGCATCGTCATTGCCATAGTCGAAATTGGTGCCGTCGGGCCAGTTGAGGCGATAGAAGGGCGTAACCGGCAGCAATGTGACATCCTGCGCCATGTCGTGCCCGCTCAGGCGCCAGAGCTGCGCCAGGCATTCGGGATCGGTGACGACGGTCGGCCCCGCGTCGAATGTGTGGCCTTCGCGCTGCCAGACATAGGCGCGCCCGCCCGGCCGGTCGCGCGCTTCCAGCACGGTGGTGGCGACGCCCGCAGATTGCAGGCGGATGGCGAGCGCGAGACCGCCAAACCCCGCCCCGATGACGACGGCAGACT
>JBEVNC010000088.1:0-33505 GCA_040508315.1 Sphingobium sp. | reverse complement strand
GATCTGTCGGTGTGCGTCCTCGAAAAGGGGTCGGAAATCGGCGCGCACATCCTCTCTGGTGCGACGGTCGATCCCAAGGCTCTGGACGAGTTGCTGCCGACCTGGCGCGAGGACGATTGCCCGATGGCGGAGACGCCCTGCACGGACAATTGGCACTGGGTCATGACGAAGGGCGGCAAGTACAATCTGCCGCACCTCCTCATGCCGCCATTGTTCAGCAACAAGGGCAATTATACCGGCAGCTTGGGCAATCTGTGCCGCTGGCTGGGCGGGCAGGCGGAAAATCTGGGCGTGGAAATCTTCCCCGGCTTCCCGGCCGCCGAAATCCTCTACAATGAGGATGGATCGGTGCGCGGCGTCGCGACGGGCGACATGGGCGTGGCGCGCGATGGCAGCCACAAGCATGACTATCAGCCCGGCATGGAGCTGACCGCGAAATACACCCTCTTTGCGGAGGGCGCCCGCGGCCACCTGACCCGGCAGCTCAAGGCCCGATATGACCTGGAGGCAGACTGCGAGCCGCAGGTCTATGGCCTGGGCATGAAGGAATTGTGGGACATCGACCCGGACAAGCATGTGCCGGGCCGCGTGATCCATACGCAGGGCTGGCCGCTGACCGAAAGCGACAGCTGGGGCGGTGGATTCCTGTACCATCAGGCCAATGGTCAGGTCGCGCTCGGCTTCGTCGTCGCGCTCGATTACGCCAATCCTTATGTCTACCCGTTCGAGGAATTCCAGCGCTGGAAGCAGCATCCCGCGATCCGCGAAATTCTGGAGGGCGGTCGCCGCATCTCCTACGGCGCGCGCGCGATCAACGAAGGCGGCTGGCAGTCGGTGCCCAAGCTGGCCTTCCCGGGCGGCGCGCTGATCGGCTGCTCGGCCGGTTTCGTGAACGTGCCGCGCATCAAGGGCAGCCATACGGCGATGAAGTCCGGCATGCTGGCCGCAGAGGCAGTGTCCGCCGCCATCGCCGCTGGCCGTGAATATGACGAGGTGGCCGATTATCAGGCAAACCTCAACGACAGCTGGATCGCGACCGAGCTGAAGCTGGTCAAGAATGCCGAGCCTGCCGTCGCCAAGTTCGGCGGCGATTATGGTACGGTGCTGGCCGGTGCGGACCTGTGGATGCGCACGCTGGGCATCGGCCTTCCGATCACGATGAAGCATCATGCGGATGCCGAGACCATCGGCCGCAAGGATCTCTATCGTCCCATCAGCTATCCAAAGCCCGATGGCGTCATCAGTTTCGACCGGCTCTCCTCGGTGTTTCTGTCGAACACCAACCATGAGGAGGACCAGCCGGTCCATCTGACGCTGAAGGACCCGGATGTCCCCATCAAGGTCAACCTCGCGCTATATGACGCGCCGGAGCAGCGTTACTGCCCCGCCGGTGTCTATGAGATCGTCGGCCAGGAAGAGGGCACGCCCCGCCTCCAGATCAACGCGCAGAACTGCGTCCACTGCAAGACCTGCGACATCAAGGACCCGACGCAGAATATCGTTTGGGTGACGCCGGAGGGCGGCGGTGGGCCGAACTATCCGAATATGTGATGCGGTGGAATATGACTGCAACCTGCTCTCTCCCCTTCAGGGGAGAGATACGCAGGCTTGGCGGCTCTGCCGCCTAGCCGGAGTTGAGGGGGGCTTGCGCAGCGCTATTCCCCTCTCCCAACCCTCTCCCCCGAAGGGGAGAGGGGTTTGATTACCGAAACCGCCTATGCCAAGGTCAACCTTGCTCTCCACGTCCGCGCGCGGCGGGCGGATGGTTATCATGAGCTTGAGAGCCTGTTCGCCTTCTGCGCGGATGGCGACCGGCTCAGCGCGGCTTTGCGCGATGACGGCCGCCTTACCCTCGAGATCGACGGCCCATTTGCCGAAGGCCTTGACGCAGGCGACGACAATCTTGTGTTGCGTGCGGCCCGCCTGCTCCGCGATGCGGCGGGCGAGGAGCGGGGGGCTGACCTCCACCTCACCAAGTCGCTGCCCATCGCGGCGGGCATTGGCGGTGGATCGGCCGATGCCGCGGCGGCGCTGCGCCTGCTTATCGGTCTGTGGCAGATCGACCCTTCGACCATCGATCTGCCCGGCATAGCCTTGTCCCTCGGCGCTGACGTGCCCGCCTGCCTCGGCTCCGAGACGGTGTTCGGCAGCGGCGTGGGCGAGCGGCTGGAGCCGTGCGACGTCGGTCTGGAAGGGCCGCCGATTTTGCTCGTCAACCCGCGCCTGCCTTGCCCCACCGGCCCGGTGTTCAAGGCTTGGGACAGGGTGGATCGCGGCCCGCTCGATCCCGCACAATGGCAAGGTGGCCGCAACGACCTCCAACGCCCGGCCCTCGCACTGGTGCCGGGGATAGCGGATGTCCTCGCTTTGCTGGCCGATTTGCCCGACGCCTCGCTCGCACGCATGTCCGGCTCTGGCGCGACCTGCTTCGCCTTGTTCGATACAGAGGAGTCGCGCGACGCGGCCGAGGCGGCGGTTCGCGCGGCGCGGCCTGGCTGGTGGACGATGGGGAGCGTGCTACGATGACCGAAGCCTTCGAGATCATCGGCGATCCGGCCGCCGATATGCTGATCGTCGCCGATCATGCCTCCAACCATGTCCCTGCCGACATCGACCTGGGCATCGACCCGCGCCATCTGAACGAGCATGTCGCCATCGACATCGGCGTGGCGGAAGTGGCCCGCGCGCTCGTCGCGGGTGGCGGTTTCTGTGCCATCCTTGCAGGCGTCTCGCGCCTCGTCATCGATCTCAACCGCGAACCGGAATCGCCCGGCCTCGTGCCGGTGGAGAGCGACGGCATCGCCATTGCGGGCAATGTCGGTGCGGACGTGGGGGCACGGCTGGACCGCTTCTACCACCCCTATCATGCCAAGGTGGAGGAATTGGCGAGCGGCGCGCAGCAGCCCTTCATCCTCTCCCTGCACAGTTTCACCCCATCGCTCGCCAGCCGCCCTGCGGAGGCGCGGCCATGGCATATCGGCATCCTCTACAATGCCGACGAGCGCGCTGCGCCCATCGCCATCGCGGCGCTGGAGCTACTTGGCCATGTGGTCGGCGACCAGCAACCCTATTCCGGCCGCATCCTCAACGCGACGATGAACCGCCATGCCGAGGCGCATGGCCGCCACTATCTGGGCGTGGAGATGCGGCAGGATCTGATCCTGACGGCCGAGGGGCAGGCGCGCTTCGCATCGGACCTGCGCACGGTGGCGGCGAACGTGCGGCAGAGCTTGCAAGACAGCGGCGGGTGGTGAAAAGGGGCGGCAAGCCCATGATGACCCCTGAACACCCCATTTTTTCCGTCGCTAACACGGTCGCGGCGGAGCAGTCGCTGTTCGACGGCGGCATGGCCCCCTATGTGCTGATGCGCGTCGCGGGCGAGGCTGCTGCCGAGGCAATCTGGCGGGTCGGGCACAACCGGCCGACGCTGGTCCTGTGCGGGCCGGGCAATAATGGCGGCGACGGCTATGTGATCGCGCGGGCGCTGCAGGATCGCGGCGTGCAGGTTCGGGTCGCGGCGTCCGCCGAGCCGCGCACCGACAGTGCGCGCCGGGCACGGGACGAATGGGCGGGGCCGGTCGAGGATATCTTTGCCGCCGCGCCGGACGTGCAGGTGGTGGACGCGCTGTTCGGCGTCGGGCTGAAGCGCGGCCTGGACGCCCCACTGACGCATCGGTTGGGCATTCTGGTGGAGGCGGCGCAGCGCAGCTATGCGGTGGACGTGCCAAGCGGTGTCGATGCCGACGCCGCGACCTGCCTGTCCCACGTGCCGCGAGTCGACATCTGCCTGGCGCTGGGCGTTTTGAAGCCCGCACATGTGCTGCTGCCCGCCGCCGACCGTTTCGCGCAGCTGGTGCATATCCCCATCGGCTTGCCGATTGGAAACGCGCCCGTTCGTGTGCTGTCGCCCCCCGCCTTGTCCGCCCCGGCGCGGGATTCGCATAAATATCGGCGCGGTCTCGTCGCCATCGTCGCGGGACGGATGGCGGGCGCGTCGGCGTTGGCCGCAGAGGCGGCAGCGCGCGGCGGGGCGGGCTATGTCCGCATTGTCGGCGTGCAGGCGGTGGTGCCGCTGTCCCATGCCATCGTCCGCGCTTCCTCGCGCGATGAGGCGGCGTTGTCTGACGAGCGGATCGCCGCGGTGCTGGTCGGGCCGGGCCTGGGTCGCGGCGATGATGCCGCCGCGCAACTGGCCACCGCGCTGTCCCATGGCCATGCGGCGGTGGTCGATGCGGATGGATTGCTCGCCCTGCGGGAGGCCGGACTGGATGCATTGCCCGGCAGCGCCATACTGACGCCCCACACAGGCGAGTTCGCTGCCCTGTTCGGCGACCTCCCCGGCAATCGCATCGCACAGGCGCTGGCGGCGGCGCGCGCCGCAAAGGCGGTCGTGGTGCTGAAAGGCAGCGACACCGTCATCGCCGCGCCGGACGGCCGCGCGCGCGTGGCGGCGGGCATCTCCTCCTGGCTCTCCACAGCGGGGACAGGCGACGTACTGGCTGGTCTGTGCGCTGCACGCCTTGCCGTCACTGGCGACCCCTTCCTGGCCGCCTGCGAGGCTGTGTGGCTGCATGGGGAGGCGGCACGGCGCGCGGGGCCCGGCTTCATCGCCGACGGCCTGATCGCTTCCATTCCTTCCGCACTTGGGAGCCGTTTATGACCGAGCCGGGCCTTGTCCTTCGCGTTGCCGCACTTGGCGACGGCTTGACGGCCGACGGTCGCCATGTCGCGCTCGCCGCGCCGGGCGACGTCCTCCTGCCCGACGGCACGCTGCGCCACGGGCCGAACCATGTGGAGCCGCCCTGCATCCATTTCCCCCAGTGCGGTGGCTGTCAGCTTCAGCACTTGTCGGACGCCGCCTACACCGAGTTCGTGGCGGCGCGCGTGGCAGGTGCGCTGATGGGGCAGGGGGTCGTGCCCGGTCTTCTGGCCGAACCCCACATCTCGCCGCCCGAGGCGCGTCGCCGCGCGACGTTGAAGGCTGTTCGCGGCGGTAAGGGCATCACCATCGGCTTCGCGCAGAGCGGCAGCCACCAGATCGTCGATATGCACATGTGCGTGCTCCTCCACCCGGCCCTGTTCGGGCTGGTCGCACCGCTCCGCAAGCTGCTGGCGGTCCAAGGCGTGATGGGCAAGGCAGCGACCATCGTCATGACGCTGGCCGATCAGGGCGTGGACCTGATGCTGGAGGGCGTGACGGCTGAGGGGCTGGCTGCGACCGAACGCCTGATCGACTTTGCCGGCACGCAGCGGCTGGCGCGGCTGATATTGGACGAAGGGGAGGGGAGCACCATGACCCTCTGGGAGCCAGAGCCGGTGACGGTGACCTTCGGCGGCCTTCCCGTCGCGTTGCCGCCCGGCGCCTTCCTTCAGGCGACGGCGGATGGCGAGGCTGCGCTGGTGGCGGAAGTGGTCGCCGCCGTCGGCGATGCACCCACCGTCGCAGACCTGTTCGCCGGCGTGGGCACCTTCGCCCTGTCGCTGGCGCGCGGGCGCAAGGTCTATGCGGCGGAGGCGTCGCGCGATGCCCTGGCGGCGCTGAAGAGCGGCGGCGACCGCCTTCCCGGCCGCGTGTTCGTGGAGCATCGCGACCTGTTCCGCCGCCCACTGGTGCCTGCCGAACTGAACCGTTTCGGTGCCGTGGTCATCGACCCGCCGCGCGCGGGCGCACGCGAACAGGTGATCCACCTCGCCGCTGCGACGGTGCCGGTCATCGCCTATGTCAGCTGCAACCCGTCCAGTTTCTCACGCGATGCAGCGACGCTGATCGAGGCGGGCTATGTGCTGGATCGGGTGCGACCCGTGGGCCAGTTCCGTTGGTCCAGCCATGTGGAACTGGTGGGCACGTTCCGCCGGCCCAGCTGACGTCGCCTCCGGTACGAAAGGCCAACGAAAAGGCCTCCGGAACCAGTCCGGGGGCCTTTTCTGTAACGATCGCGTCAGGTCAGAGCCGGGACTTGCCGAACATCACCACGTTGGAGCGTACCGGAAGGCGCTCCTCGTCGCGATACAGGCTCGCCATCGGTTCGTCGGCCACTTCTGCGACCTGCTCCGAGGAAAAGCCGTTGAACGCGGTGCGCATCGCGCAGCCATAGGCGCCCAGCATGCCGACCTCGATATAGTCGCCGGTCTTGACGTCGCCGGGCAGCATGAACGGCCCAGTCATATGATCCATGTCGTCACAGGTGGGGCCGTAGAAGCTGAACGCCTCCATCTCGCCCTCATTCGCTTCCGGGCGCAGCAACTGCACCGGGAAACGCCAGCCGATATGCGCCGCATCGAACAGCGCGCCGTAGGCGCCGTCGTTGATGTACAGCTCATTGCCGCGACGACGCTCCACGCGGACGATCAGCGAGCTATATTCGGCCGAAAGTGCCCGGCCCGGCTCGCACCACAGCTCCGACGAGTAGCTGACCGGCAGGCTCTCGAACGCGCGGTGGATGGAGTCGAAATACAGCTCCAGCGCCGACGGTTCCATGCCCGGATAAACGGACGGAAAACCGCCGCCCACGTCGATGATGTCGACCGTGACGGACGAGGCGACGATGGCGGCGCGCACGCGCTCCATGGCCTGCACATAGGCGTGCGGGCTCATCGTCTGGCTGCCGACATGGAAGCAGATGCCCATGGCGTCGGCGACCTGACGGGTGGCGATCAGCAGTTCCTTGGCATCGGCGAGGTCGACACCGAATTTGGAGGCGAGGCTGATCTGCGCATGCTCGGACGAGACGCGGAGGCGAACGCACAGCTCAAGGTCGGTCGCACCGCGCGTGGCGAGGACGATCTTGTCGAGTTCATCCATCGTGTCGAGCGAGAAGGTGCGCACGCCATGCGTGAAATACGCCTCGGCAATTGCCTCCTCCGCCTTCACCGGATGCATGAAGCACAGCTTCGCATCGGGCAGGGTGCGTCGGACAAGCCGGACCTCCGTGATGGAGGCCACGTCATAATGCGTGATGCCATTATCCCACAGCGTCCGGATAAGATCCGGCGAAGGATTTGCCTTGACCGCATAGAGCGAGCGACCCGGAAACTTCTCCACGAAGAATCGAGCGGCGCGGGCTGCGGCCTGCGGGCGAATAAGCGTTACCGGAGCTGCCGGTTTGAGGGAAAGAGCTACCCCCAGCGCGCTATGATGCTTGTACAATTCAAGGGACCTCCAGTGTAGCCAGTCGAAAGAAGCTGCCTTGCGGTGGAAGTCCCATGGGGCAGCGGAAGCGCGATATATGGCCAGTGGTCCCCCCTGTAAAGGGCAGGGGTTAAAATAGGTTGTCACAAAACTGTCATGAAAGTCGGGTCTTGAAATCCTCGTAACTGAAGCTATGCACCGCGCGCAAATTCCCGGTTTCGCTATGCCACAGCCAGATAGACGGCAGCGGTACGCCGTTGAAAGTGTTGGTTTTTACCATCGAGTAATGCGCCTGGTCGAGGAAGGCGATGCGTGCACCCGGTACGGCGGCCTGTGGCAAGGCATAGTCGCCGATAATATCACCGGCCAAGCAGGATGGGCCGCCGAGCCGAGTCACCGATTCGCCCGGCCGCTCGCCGAGCATGGCGGGGCGATAAGGGGCCTCGATCACGTCCGGCATGTGGCAGGTCGCGGAGATATCGGTGATGGCGACCGGCATGCCGTTGTCCATCACGTCGAGAATCTCGCCGATCAATATGCCCGCGTCGAGCGCCACGGCCTCGCCGGGTTCGAGGTAGAGGGTAAGGCCGGTCGCCTCTCGGATACGGATCAGGAAGGCCACCAGTGCGTCACGCTGATAGTCCGCGCGAGTGATGTGATGACCGCCGCCGAAGTTCAGCCATTCGAGGCGGTGCAGGTGCGGCGCGAGACGCGATTCGATGGCCGCCCAAGTGCGTTCGAGCGGCAGGAAGTCCTGCTCGCACAGACTGTGGAAGTGGAGGCCGGTGACGCCATCCAGATGGTCGGCGGTCAGTTGGTCGATGGGGAAGCCCAGGCGGCTGTGCGGCTGGCACGGGTCATATTTTGGTACCTCCCCCTCGGCATGGAGGGGGTTGATGCGCAGGCCGACGTCGAAGCTGTGCCCATCGGCGCGCGCGGCATCCAGGATCGGCCTGAACCGGGCGTGCTGCATGGGCGAGTTGAAGATGATATGGTCGGACAGGGCGCAGATCTCGGGCAGGTCCTCCGCCTTGTAGCCAGCGCAATAGGTCGCGACCTCGCCGCGATATTCCTCGCGGCCCAGTTTAGCCTCGTAGAGTCCAGAGGCGCACACGCCGTCCAGATATTCACCGACCACGGGGCCGAGCGACCACATGGAGAAGGCCTTGAGCGCGGCGAGCAGCTTGATGCCAGCCCGGTCGCGCACGTCCGCCAATATGGCGAGGTTGCGGCGTATCGCCGCCTCGTCCACCACGAAGGCAGGCGAGGGGACGGCGTATAGGTCGAATTGGGCAAAAGCGCCCGGATCGCCGGCCTTGGTTTCCAATATTCTGCTCCCGAGACTTGTGTCCCTGCGCAGGCAGGAACCCAGGGCCACAAGCGCCCCACCTAGAAACCCTGGGCCCCTGCCTTCGCAGGAGCACCGCGGTCGTCAGAACGACAACGGCCCGTCCAGTTCCTTCACCTGCCACGGCAAGCCATGCGCGTTCAGCATGTCCATGAACGGATCGGGATCGAGCTGTTCGATGTTGAACACACCCTTGCCGGTCCAGATATCCTGCATGACCAGCGCTGCGCCGATCATCGCGGGAACGCCGGTGGTGTAGCTGACCGCCTGATTGCCGGTTTCGGCATAGGCGTCTTCATGGTCGCAGATATTGTAGATGTAGAGCGTCTTGTCCGCCCCGTCCTTGCCCAGGCCCGTGGCGATGTCGCCGATATTGGTCTTGCCCTTGGTCGCCTGACCGAGGGACGAGGGCTCGGGCAGGACGGCCTTGAGGAACTGCAGCGGGATGATCTCGCGCCCTTCGTACATCACCGGGTCGATCCGGGTCATGCCGACATTCTGGAGCACTTCGAGATGCTTGAGATAGGCATCGCCGAAGGTCATCCAGAAGCGCAGGCGCTTGATCTCTGGGAAATGGGTCGCCAGGCTCTCCAGTTCCTCATGGTACATCAGGTACATGTTCTTGACGCCCACACCCTCGAAATCGAAGCTTTGCTTGGTCGACAGCGGCGGCGTCGTGACGATTTCGCCATTCTCATAGTGGCGCGCGGGCGCCGTCACTTCGCGGATGTTGATCTCGGGGTTGAAGTTAGTCGCGAAATGCTGGCCATGGTCGCCGCCATTGCAGTCGAGAATGTCGAGCGTGTCGATCCGCTCGAAATGATGCTTCTTGAGCCAGGTCGCGAAAACGCTGGTCACGCCGGGGTCGAAGCCCGAACCCAGCACGGCCATCAGCCCGGCTTCCTTGAAGCGGTCCTGATAGGCCCACTGCCAGCTATATTCGAAATGCGCGTCGTCGCGCGGTTCGTAATTGGCGGTGTCGAGATAGTGGACGCCGCTGCGCAGGCACGCGTCCATGATCGCCAGATCTTGATAGGGAAGGGCGAGGTTCACGACGAGCTTGGGCTTCACCTGTTCGATCAGGGCGGCGGTCGCGTCCACATCGTCCGCATCGACCTGAGCCGTCGCGATGGTGACGCCGGTGCGCTCCTTGACCGATGCCGCGATAGCGTCGCATTTCGCCACGCGGCGGCTGGCCAGCGTGATGTGGGGAAAGATGTCCGGGTTCATGGCCATCTTGTGCACTGCCACCGATCCCACGCCGCCAGCGCCGATCACCAGAACCTTGCTCATTCTTCCTGCACTCCTTCGGGCTTGCCCGTCACCCGTCGGGGGACGAGCCGCGATATAGGCGATCCGTTCCGGGACGCAATGCGGGGCTTGGCGTCACAAAAGCGCCATGCCCCGGTCACGGCCCGGTCACGGCGTGGCTCTAACGCGCCTCCGTTACGATCCGGGGACAGACTGGAAGGACATAGGACATGAAAAGCAGGCGCGCCGAAGCCATCGACCGGGCGGTCATCAACCATGATGGCATGACCAAGGAGGGCTTGCTGGAGCGCGCCTTCGCCTTCGCCTTTCGCGGCCTCGTCTATGCCCAGATCTGGGAAGACCCGGTGGTGGACATGGAGGCGCTGGCCATAGAGCCGGACAGCCATGTCGTGACCATCGCCTCGGGCGGCTGCAACGTCCTGTCCTATCTGGTCGCGGATCCTGCACGGATCACGGCGGTCGACCTCAACACGGCGCATATCGCGCTCAACCGGCTTAAGGGCGTGGCGGCGATCCATCTGCCCGACTATGCCCATTTCCGCCATTTCTTCGGCGATGCGGACCGGGCCGAGAATATCGACGCCTATCGCACCTATATCGCCCCGCATCTGGACGAGACTTCGCGCCGCTACTGGGAAGGGCGCGATCTGGTCGGCCGCCGCCGCATCGGCATGTTCGGCAAGGGCGCCTATAAGCGCGGCCTGCTGGGCGGGTTCATCGGCGCGGCGCATCTGGTGGCCAAGCTCTACCGCATCGACCCCCGCGACATTCTCGCGGCGAAGGACATGGACGAACAGCGCGCGATCTTCGAGGCGAAGCTGGCGCCGATCTTCGACCGCAAGTTCGTACGCTGGCTGACGGACCAGCCGGCTTCGCTCTTCGGCCTCGGTATTCCGCCTGCGCAATATGACGCGCTGGCGGGCGATACGCGCATGGCTGCCGTGCTGCGCGCGCGGCTGGAGCGGTTGGCGTGCGACTATGACCTCAGGTCCAACTATTTCGCCTGGCAGGCGTTCGGGCGCGGCTATGGCAAGGGCCCGGACGCGCCGGTCCCGCCTTATCTGGACGAGGCCAATTATGAAGCGGTGAAGGCGCGCGCGCCGCGCGTGTCGGTCCACCACGCCAATATGACCGACTGGCTGGCCACGCAGCCGGACGCCAGCGCCGACCGCTACGTCCTGCTCGACGCGCAGGACTGGATGAACGACGCGCAACTCGCGGCGATCTGGACGCAGATCACCCGCACCGCCCGCCCCGGCGCCCGCGTCCTGTTCCGCACCGCCGCCGAGCCGAGCCTGCTGCCCGGACGCCTGCCGGATGTTCTGCTGGACCGCTGGGCCTGTCATGCCGAGGAGTCGCTGGACTTCACCCGGCGTGACCGTTCGTCCATCTATGGCGGCGTGCACCTCTACACGCTGAAGGGCTAGGCGGGTGGCACGGGCAATCGCCGGGCATGGCGCGCAGATGGATGCGCAATATCGCTGGCAACGGCATGTCTACGACCTCAGCCGCAAATATTATCTGCTGGGCCGCGACGACCTGATCCGCGCCCTCGACGTGCCTTCGGGTGGTTCGGTGCTGGAGATCGGCTGCGGCACGGGTCGCAACCTGGCGCTGGTTGCGAGCCGCTATCCCTCCGCGCGCCTCCATGGCCTCGACATATCGGCCGAGATGCTCAAGAACGCCCGCCGCAACGCGCCCGATGCCATGCTGGCGCAGGGTGACGCCACGCGTTTCGACGCCGGGCTTCTACTGGGGGAGGGCAGGTTCGACCGCCTTTTCATGAGCTATACGTTGTCGATGATCCCCGACTGGCAGGTGGCGCTGGAGCAGGCAGCGCGGCTGATCGCGCCGGGCGGACGGCTGCACATCGTCGATTTCGGCCAGCAGGAGAGGTTGCCCGGCTGGTTCCGGCGGATGTTGCAGGCATGGCTGACGAAATTCCATGTGACGCCCCGCGCCGACCTGCTGGCCGCCTGTGCGGCGGTGGCGGCGGATCATGGCCTGCGGTTGACGACGACACGGCCCTATCGCGGCTATGCGTGGGAGGCGGTGCTGGAGCGGTCCTGAAACGTTCAGGACACCAGGATCAGCACCGCGCCCAGGAAAATTCCGCCAGCGCCTACCATGCGCGTCCACGCCACCTTCTCCTTCAGGAACAGCACCGACAGCAGTACCGCAGTAATCATGCCCGTCTCCCGTAGCGCGGCGAGCGGTGCGGTGGGGCCGAGCGCGAAGGCGTTGAGGGCGAGGCCGTAGCTGACGATGGACATGGCGCCCGCGACGACGCCCGGCTTCCACTGCTGAGCGGCGAGAGCGAACAGCGCGCCGCGCGTGACGATCCCGAACATCGCAACTACGACCGCACCCATGGTGACGAACAACCAGACGATATAGCTCGCCGGTTCGGGCGCGATCCGAACGCCGCGTGCGTCAACCACCGTATAGGCGGCGATGGAGGCGCCGGTGAGCAGCGCCCATCCCAACGCTTCCCGGCTGACATGGCGCCCGACCAGCATCGCGAACATGGCCGCGCCGATAACCGCGATGCCCGCTAGCTGGCCAAATGTCGCGGCCTCGCCGATGAAGCCCACGGTCACGAGCGCCGTGAGCAGCGGAGCGGTGCCGCGCAGCACCGGGTAGGCGGCGGAGAAGTCGGAAATCTGATAGGTGCGGATCAACGCGTAGAGATAGACCGCATGGATCGCCGCGCTCGCCGCCAGCCAGGGCCATGCGCTGCCCGGCCAGGGTACGAAGGCGATGATGGGCAGGAGGATGATCGCGCTCGTCGCGTCGGTCACCGCACGTCCCGCGACCGCATCCCGGCCACCCTTCACGATGGCGTTGAGGGTCGCATGGATCGACCCGGACGCGATCATCATAATCGCGCCGAGCATGTACCCACTGCTGTTCAGGATCGACGGCGCGGTCAGGCCGCCTGCTTCTGCACCAGTTCCAGTTCCAGCCGGTTCCAGATTTCGGCCAGCGCCTCGACCAGTTCCACCATCATCGCCTCGCTATGGGCGGGGCCGGGGGTGAAACGCAGCCGCTCCGTGCCGCGCGGAACGGTGGGATAGTTGATGGGCTGCACATAGACGCCATATTCGGCGAGCAGAACGTCGCTGATCCGCTTGGCCTTGATCGGATCGCCGACCAGCAGCGGCACGATGTGCGTCGTCGAGTCCATCACTGGCAGGCTGGCGTCACGCATCAACTGCTTGAGCGTTGCCGCGGCTGCCTGCTGCCCCTCGCGCTCGGCGTTGGACTGTTTGAGGTGGCGCACGCTCGCCAGCACGCCGGCGACCAGCACGGGCGACAGGCTGGTGGTGAAGATGAAGCCGGGCGCATAGCTGCGGATCACGTCGATGATGACCTTGTCCGCCGAGATATATCCGCCCATCACGCCGAACGCCTTGCCCAGCGTTCCCTCGATGATCGTCACCCGGTCGGCGACCTCGTCGCGCTCCGTGATGCCGCCGCCGCGTGCGCCGTACATGCCGACCGCATGGACTTCGTCGCAATAGGTGATCGCGTTATATTCATCGGCCAGATCGCAGATCTCGGCGATGGGCGCGACATCGCCGTCCATCGAATAGATGCTCTCGAACGCGATCAGCTTGGGCGCGTCGGGATCGGCGGCCTCCAGCAGTTCGCGCAGATGCGCCACATCATTGTGGCGGAACACACGCTTCTCGCAACCCGAATTGCGGATGCCCGCGATCATCGAGGCATGGTTGAGCGCGTCGGAGAAAATGATGCAGCCCGGCAGGACCTTGGCCAGCGTCGCCAGCGTCGCCTCATTCGAGACATAGCCGGAGGTGAAAAGCAGCGCGCCCTCCTTGCCATGCAGGTCGGCAAGTTCCGCCTCCAGATCGATATGATAATGGGTATTGCCGCCGATATTGCGCGTGCCGCCGGAACCGGCGCCGACATCGTGCAGCGCCTCCTCCATGGCCGCGATCACCTTGGGATGCTGGCCCATGGCGAGATAGTCGTTGGAGCACCACACTGTTATCGGCTTGGGACCGTTATGGCCCGCAAAACAGCGCGCATTGGGGAACATCCCCTTGTTGCGGAGGATGTCGATAAACACCCGGTAACGACCCTCGCTATGAAGACGGTCGATAGCTTGCTCGAAAACCTGCTGATAGTTCATTCTGCAATCCCCGCCCGCACGGCGCTTTTTGACAGGCGCGGCCATAGCGTTTCGCCTTGCGCAAGGCCACTGATAACGGCTCGCAACAACTCATATGGCTCGTGTTAGTGCGGGCCTGTTGCGAATCTGGCGCGCTATTGCAACGCGGCCTATCCCCTTTCTTGAGGTGGAATGGCGGAGCGTCAGAGCAGTTCCACCTTGTCCAGACCGAAGTCGCAGAGCGCTGGCGCCAGGAGAGCGACGTCGGGGTCGAGCCGCGTGAACACCGCGACACCCCCGCCCGGTGCGTCCGGCCAGGGCATGTCGCCGTTGAGGAATGCGATCCGCCGCGCGATGCCTTCGCCGCCATGGAGGAAGGTGAGCGGGCGGGGCGCGGCGGCCGCCAGTTCCGCCTCTACCAGCGGGAAATGGGTACAGGCCAGCACGACCATGTCCATGCGGTCGCCGCCCTGCTGGTCGAGCAGGCCTGCCAGCGCATCGCGCGCGATGGCGGGGTCGGCGGGGCGTCCGCGCAACTTGGCCTCGGCCAGTTCGACCAGAGCCGCGCTGCCGTGGCGCAGGACGATGCAGTCCGCGCCATGCTCCTTCGCCAACCGGTCGACATAGGGTTGCCGGACCGTCGCGTCGGTGCCCAGCACGCCGATGACACGGGTCCTGGATTGCAGCGCGGCGGGCTTGATCGCGGGCACGGTGCCCACCACCGGCACGTCGAGCGCCGCGCGTACTCCGGCAAGCGCAATGGTGGAAGCGGTGTTGCACGCGATCACTGCCATGCGCGGCCGGTATCGCTCGACAAGGCGGCCAAGGAGAGCGGGGACACGCGCCGCAATCTCCGCCTCGCTCTTGGTGCCATAGGGATAGCCTGCGCGATCGGCGGCGTAGACGACCGGCATATTGGGGATGAGGGCGCGGGCTGGTCCGAGGATGGACAGGCCGCCGACGCCGGAATCGAAGAACAGGACGGGAGCATCGGGAGAGGTGGTCATGCCTCCCGCGTTCTGCCTGTTACGCTGCCGCTGTCAACCGGACATGAAAAGGGGAGGCGCCTCGCGACGCCTCCCCTCCACATTCGATATGCGGTTTATCAGAAACCGACGTTGAGCGTCGCGATGAAGGTACGCGGCGTGCCCAGGTTGCCGAAGGTCGGCGAACCGGAAGCCGTGTAGCTCAGCGAGGTGCCGTCGAAACCGCCCACATAGAACTCGTCGAACACGTTCGACACGTTCAGCTGAAGGAAGGTCTTGTCGCCCAGCGGCGTGAAGCTGAGCGGCAGGCGGGCGCTGATGTCCACCAGCGTATAGGCAGGAGCCTTGGCCGGGAAGATTTCGAACAGGGCAGCCGTGGCAGGCACCGTCGTCGTGCTGTTGTAAAACGGCAGATTCTGGTCGTTGACGTAGCGCGGACCGGTGCGCTTTGCCTGAATGCCCAGTTCCAGCGGCCCGAGCTTGCCGTCGATGCGGCCACCGAAGGTGTAGACGGGCGCACCCGACTCACGCTTGCCGGCGGTTTGCAGGAAGGCGGCCTGAGGGGTGGATGCCGAATAGGGCAGTGTGCAACCCAGCAGACCCAGCCGCGCCTGCAGTTCGGAGCAATTGCCCGACTCCACATTGTCCTTGATCTTGGACTTCAGATACGAGCCGAACACGTAGAAGTTCAGCTCCGGGATCGGTGCGTAGGAGACGCTGCCGTCCACGCCATATTTATCGACCTTGCCGAGGTTGCGGTAGATGGTCTCGTTCAGTTCGCGGTCATAGGACGAGGCCAGACGGTTGCTGTAGATGGTGTACCAGCCAGACAGCTGGGCCAACAGACTACCCTGACGGAAGCGGACGCCGACGTCGAAGTTGTCGGTCGTCTCCGGGTCAGGCTGTGCCTCGGTACGCGTGGGAGCGAACCAGAAGGACTGGTACAGGTTATCCGTACCCGGCACCTGCAGGCCCTTCGAGTAGTTTGCGAACAGGCTGGCCTGCGGCGTGATGGCGAAGGTCGCGCCAACGTTCGGCAGCAACTTGTCATATTTGAAGATGCGCTGCTGCGGACGAGCGAAGGTCGGGTTGGCGGCCGCATAGGTGGCGTCGAGCGCAGCCGATCCGATACAGTTCACATTGCCGTTCGCAGCCGTGACGAAGCAGCGATTTGTCAGGTTGCGCTTGAAGAACGGGGCGCGCAGGCCCGCAGTGAAGGTGATGGCCTCATCGAAGAACTTGCCACGATACTCGCCCGAGACCTGATGCAGGATCGCATAGGACAGGCGGTTACGCTTCTGAATGACATTGCCTGCGGCATCGGTGATGGGTTGATCGACGGGGAAGGGATCCGCGCCGAAGCCATTCTCCTGAAGATAGCCCAACTCGCCCGTCTGGAGGTGACGTCCGCGGTCATAGCTGTAGGCGATACGGACGGTGTTGGTGTCGTTGATGTCATAGCGGAGCGACGAGATCAGGCCAAGGCGATAGGTCTGCGTCTGGCTAGGCGCGAGCAGGCGAACGCCAAAGCTGCTGGCAGCTCCCGTAGCGCAGCCGCCCGTCGCGGTCTGGACACAGGTGTCCAGGGTGTCGCGGTCATTGTTCAGGTCGCGCCCGAGCCAGTACTGACCCCCGAAGAAGCCGGTGTAGGCAGTGCCGCCCGAATTGAAGAAGCCTTCGCGGCCACTAACGGTCCCGCCGCCATTGGCTTTCACATACTGGAAGTTCGGATCGACCGACAGAACGAGACCCTCGGCGAGTGTGAAGCGCGAATTGACGCGGATGTTGCCCGTGTCCGAAGGATTGTAGCGGAACTCCCAAGCATCGCCGCAGCCCAGCGAGTCTGCCGCGCCCGAGACGCCCGCGGGAATGACGCAGCGTGCGGTCTGAAAGAACTGCTCATCGGAATTGACCGGATAACGATTGGTCGAACCGCTCCCTACGACGCGCCCTGTGGTCGTGTTGTTGTACAGCGGAACCGAAGCGAACTGGTTGTTGCGCGCGCGGTTCCAGTGACCGGCAACCGAGATGAAGTCGCCATTGTCGCCGATCGGCTGATAGATCTTGGCGTTGAACTGCCGCTTCTCGATCTTGCCGATACCACCATAAATGGCGTCGTTGGTCGCCTGGCTGGCCGACAGCCATGCGCGGGTGCCGAACGAGGTGAAGGTGCCCGTGTCGATCACGCCGAAGATGCGGAAGAAGTTGAAATCGCCGGTCGACGCCATCACACGGGAATGGAAATCCTCGGTGGGAACGCGCGAGCGATAGTTCACGGTGGAGCCGGTCGCTGCGGCGGTCGGGGAGTCGACATCGGTCGAACCGAGGTTGACGTTGACCTGCTCGATGAGCTCGGGGTCCAGCTGCTGCGAGGAATACAGCGCATAGCCGCCCGTGTCGTTCAGCGGCACGCCATCGACCGTCTGCGAGATGCGAGTATTGTCGAAGCCACGGATGAACAGCTTGCCGCCCGCCGAACCGAAGGGATCGTTGTTCGAGAAGCTGACGCCCGGCACCATGTTGATGATGTCGTTGATCGACTGGCCGGGAACCTGCTTGGCGATGAACGTCTGGTCGAGGACCTGCTTCGCCTTGGGCGTGTCAGGAATGTTGACGCCAGCGACAGCCTGAGCGCGCGTGCCGGTCACGACGATGGTTTCTTCGAAATCGACCGAGCCCGTCGACTGGGCGAGTGCCTGGCCGCCAGGGATGGCGACGGCAATGGCCAGCGAACTGACCGCGAGAGAACGGAAATTTTTGCGCATGTTGACCCCTGTAGGATATTCGGTCGATCGAGGCCGATGGAGTTCGATGTCGCGGATGCCCGCGCTCGACCCTTCTCATCCGGCGGATCGCCCCTGAACCAATTATAAGGCAGTTTCTTTACGGCTGCCTTTGTCAGTGCGAGCGCGAAACCCCTTTCCGCGCTGCAACATGCGCGCGAAACTGCTGAAAACGGCCAAAAAAAGAAAGCGCGTTGTTGGACCGTTACGGACGGCAATGTTCTTTGGAACGCCGGTGCAGCAAATTTGCAACAGCGCGGCATTTGCGCATGCCTGGCCCGGCCGTTATTTCTGGCCGGGTTTCCAGCTGCGCCGTTCCTCGGCAGCGCGCAGCACCTCATAGGCGGTTTGCACGGCCTGAAAACGGCTCGCGGCTTCGGCATCGCCCGGTCTGATATCGGGATGGTTTTCCTTGGCGAGGGTGCGCCAGCTTCGCTTTACCGTCTCGAAATCGGCATCGCTTTCGAGGCCGAGGACATCCAGCGCGCGCATTTCGTCACGGGACCGCGATCCGTCCCCCGGCCCGCCCCAGCCATGGAAGGCGCTGGCCCGATAGCCGCTGGCGTCGCGCGCCTCATCATGTTCGCGGCGTTCACGTTCCTCCGTGTCGAGGCCCGCGAAATAATCCCAGCCCTTATTATATTCGGCGGCATGATCCTGGCAGAAATACCAGCGCTCGGGATTATTGGGGGATTTGGGGGCAGGGCAATTGCCCGGCTGTTCGCACCCGTGGCGGTCGCACAGCCGCACCGATTGCGCCTGGCGCCCCGCGCCATAGGCGCGCCAGCGGGGAAAGCCCCAATCATCGGTTCGCTGTTTGCGTGACATCGCCCCAATGTAGCGCCGCGAGGCCCGGTTTGAAAGGCAGGGGGCAAAGGAAAAACCCCACCCGGCGCGAGGCTGGATGGGGTTCCCTGATGGCCGACACCCGGACGGGCGTGGGGTGGGGGGTCAGATGCCGACCATCAAACTTGCCCGCAGCGTGAAGGCCGCGCGATTCTGCTGCTCTTCCGCGCCCGCCTCGGCGGCGATGCGGAAACCCTCGCTGCCGCCGATGGCGCGCAGCTTGCCGGTCCAGCCGCTGGTGCGCTCGTCCGGGGTGAGGGTGAAGGTCTCGCCGCCCGCGAAGTTAGCGCGCGTCAGGCCGAGCGATCCGCCGACCAGCTGCCTGCGACCGCCCTCGGCCTCCACGCGGAACCAGCCAGCGCCGGGATCGCGGCTGCCGAACTCCAGCGCCGCCGCGACGGAGCCGGAGACGGCCAGCTCGTCGCTGGTGCGGCTGCCGACCGTCAGGTTAAAGCTGTCGCCGCCGCCCGTCTCCGCATAGCCCTTCTCGGACAGGCGGAAATAATCGGCGGACACGACAGGGCGGATGCGCAGCATGCCCCAGCTCGTCTCATAGGATGCGCCTGCCGCCGCGGAGACGAGGTTGCCACTCCAGTCGCCCGATGCTGCGCGCAGCACCCGCGCGCCGTCGACCGTGCCGGTGAAGCGGCGTTCGCTGCCGAAATCGACCCTGGCGTAGGAGCCGCGCGCCCAGGCGTTGATCGGGCCCTTGGCGACGCGCCAGTGCAGTGCAGCCTCGAACTGGTTGGCGTGCACTTCGTTATCCGTCTCGCCGTCGGCGTCGTCGCCGCGCACATAGGCGATGGAGATGCCGAAGCGGCCGAGGCCCGTCTTGCGCTCCACGCCGGTCGACAGGCCCCATCCGCTGACGTCGTAGGAGGACGTGTCGCTGATGCTCTTCCCGCGGCCATAGCCGATCTGCTGCACCCAATAGCCCCAGTTGCCGCGATCCGCATAAGGCGCGCCGGGATCGGCCAGCATGCCGAGCATGGCGCGCGAGGCCAAGCTGGTCGTCTCGAACGTGCCGCCCGCATGATCGGGCAGCATCTGCTTGAGTTGCTGACGGAAATTGTCGCCGTCCAGCGTGGTCAGGAACACGCCCGCCACATCCTTGTCCTTTGCCAGCGCGGCGTAGACGGCGTTGTAGGCGGTCGCCTGCGAACGGTTGAGGCCCAGTTCCCCCGCATTCTTGCGCGTGACGTCGATGGCCAGTTCGGTGGGCGATACCACCGTCATGCTGTTCTTGAACAGGAAGGGTAGCAGCGCGCCATTGGAGGCCAGCTTGTCACCGCCGGTGACAGACCCGGCCCGCAGCAGGCTGTAGCGCCCTTCCGCATTGGTGATGTCCTTCAATCGCACGGCGACCTTGGCGCCCTCCGTAAAGGTCGCGTTGCCGCTCACGTCCAGCACGGGCGCGGTGCGGGTGGCGGAGTCGAGCGTCACGGTCAGAGCGCCGGACGCGCCCATGCTGAGCGAGGCGAGCGACGCCTTGCCGCCAAGGTCCATCGTACCGCCATTGATCACAAGCGCGAGGCCCGCGCTGTTGGTCAGCGTGCCGGTGAAGCGGGAGGTGCCCGACAAGGTCAGGCTATCCGTGCCGCCGCCGAAATCGGCCGATCCGCTGAAGCTGCTTGTCCCCGCCAGGTCGATGCGGTCGTTGCCTGCGCCGAACGTCGCCGCGCCGGAATAGGCGGCGTCGCCCGACAGATTCAGGCGATTGTCGCCTGCGCCGAAGCTCAGCTTGCCGGTCACGCTGCCGTCGGCCACATCGAACAGGTCGCTGCCGGACCCGAACAGCAGGTCGCCGGAGATTGCCGGGGCAGCGATGCCTGCGGCGACGGCGGTCTGCCTGACCGTCACGCCGCTGGTGTTGGCGGACAGGTCGATGGCGGTCTTGGCCGTGATCGTGCCCGAATTCTCGACGACGGTCAGCCCGCCGGACAGGTCGCGAATGGCATAGGCCGTGCCATCCTTGCTGTCGTTGGTGGTCGCGCGGATGATGCCGCTGTTGCGGATCGCACCGCTTTCCGCGCCCGCCGCGATCAGGATGGCGGTGGCGTTCTTGCCCGTCGCCTCGACGGTGCCCGACACGCGCACTTCCGGCACGTCGGCGTTCTTGCCGATCCTGATCGCGGTGGCGGTCGCATTGCTGGATGTTGCGCGAACCGAGCCGGAGACGGTCATGCCGCCCGCGATGTTAACCGCCGCATCCGACACGCCAATCTGGATGCCGTTGCCGTCCACGCCGGAATAGAGGCCATGGCCAGCGACCGCGCCCTCGATGATCAGACCATGGCCGAAGGCGGTGCCAGCGACCGGGCCCAATGTGACTGCCTCGTCCGCCGCGCCGATGCGGACGGCGGCGGCAGAGCCATAGGAGGTGATGGATGCTGAGCCTTCCTTGCTATCCTCTATGCCGTCCTTGTCTTCGTCATTGTCGGTCGCGCTATTGTCCTTGGGCGGCACGGCAAAGACGACGCCGCCCGCCACGCTGCCGCCGATGCTCACCGTAGGTCCGCCCTGCAGCAGGTCGTCGGCGTCCAGCTTGCTCGCGTCCGCCGGGACGGTCGTATAGCGATAGCCGGTGGAGGCGAGGCTGCCCTGGAAGACCAGCGGGCCGTTCACCGTTCCGCCGATCACCACGGCGCTGGCGTCCTTGCCCTGCGCGGTGACGGTTCCCGCGATCCGCACCGGACCTGCGACCGCGCCCATCCTGACGCCGACCGAGCGGTCGCCGGTGACGGCGATGGTGCCGTCGGTGGTGAGCTTGCCCGTCATCGGGCCGCCGAGCAGGATACCGGCGGAGTCATTGCCCTCCACCGTGATCTCGCCGCTATTGGTGATGTTGCCGGTATAGGCGCCGCCGGTGCGGATGCCCGCGCGGTTCGATCCGGTCGCGAACGGTCCGTCCAGGTCGCCATCATTGTCGGCGTCGGTCGGCGCATAGGTCTCATCGATGATGATCTTGGCGCCCGCATTATTGGCTATCGTGCCAGCGGCGCCACCGGGGGCGGAGATACCCGACGCCCCGTCCGTATTGGTGATCTGGATCGTCCCCGTATTGGTCTGCGCGCGGACCGGTGCGAGGATGCTCGCCACGACGATGGCCGCGAGGCAGGTGGAACTTTTCAAACCCGACATTGTGATCCTTCCCTTTGGGCGGGAAGGGGCACAGTCCGTTTCGCCCCTTCCCTTGCCTGACAGGACGGGGCCGGGTGGATGTAACCTTGGTGGGTTGGTGAATTTTTTGCGGGGTGCGGGTAGCTGTCGTTCCTGGCCCGCTGGCGAGATCGTTACAAATCTAGAAGTCATTCCCGCGCAGGCGGGAATCCAGAGTCGGACGCGCAGTTCTCTGTGGCTCTGGATTCCCGCCTTCGCGGGAATGACGGTTAAGAGAGCTGTTTTGCAACTATCCCCGAGTGCGAAGAGAGCAGAACATCAGCCCTCAAGGCGCTGAATACGCAGCCCCCAGCAGCATCAACAACCGCACATCCACCGCACATCCCTCAGCCCGCTTCTCGCCGAGCCAGCCGTCCAGCCCCGCCAACGGAACGCGGTGCACGGTGATCGCCTCCCCCGGCGTCCCGCCACCTTCGCCGACGGGCGTCAGGCCGCGCGCGCGGAACAGGGTGAAGCTTTCCGACACCATGCCGGGCGAGCTGTAGAACCGGCCCAGATCCTCGATGGATTCCGCATGATAGCCCGTCTCCTCCTCCAGTTCGCGCGCGGCGGCGAGGGCAGGGGCTTCATCCGCAACGTCGCCGTCACCCACAAGCCCGGCGGGTAGCTCCACACAGCGGCGGCCGAGAGGCACGCGGAATTGCTCGACCAAAATGACATGCCGCCCGTCCGGCGCGTCGTCGATGGCGAGGATGACCGCCGCGCCGATGCCCCGCGCGCGGCTGACATATTCCCACCGGCCGCGCCGCATCGCCATGATGAAGCGGCCCTCCCACATCGTCTCGAGCGGCTTGTCCATATCGACATGGTCGGCGTCTTGCATCTTGTCGCTCATAGTTCGATCAGTCGGTCCGGTAGCTCATTGGGATTGTCGTCGCCGCGCGGCAGATGTTCGGCCAACACCGCACCGACCAGTCCGACCGCCTGCGCAATGCCTTCGCCGATGCAATCCTCGCCCACTTCGGCCAGCATCGCCGACATGGCATCGCCCCACAATGCCGGGTCGACCTTCTCCGCGATGGTGCGGTCGGCGAGGATTTCAGCGCGATGCTCGTCCAGCGAGAGATAGATCAGGATGGCGGTGCGCCGCGCCGTGCGTGCCTCCGCCGTGGCGCGGAACAGGGCAGTTGCGCGGGCATGGACGCGGCGGTCGCGGATGCGGCCGGGCGTCAGCATCATGCGCAGCGCAGGGATATTGAGGAGGAAGCGCACGCCCAGAAACTTGATCACGACATGCGCGAACAGCATCGTCATGAACAGCCGCAGCGGCAGTTCGTGATGCCATTCGCCCAATATCCAGATGTAGAACCGCTCGAACAATTCCGGCACCGCCGCGGCCAGCGCGAGGACGACGAACGCGCAGCCCGTCGCCCATCCCAGCGCCACGTCATGATAGGCGTCCGATCGCCGCGCGATCATCGTCACGATCTCGCCATCGGTCAGCGCCTCGGCCTTCGCCACTGCATCGGTGACGAGCAGGTGATCGGCTTCCGTCATGGAAATACGTGCCATTACCAGCTCCCACTCGCGCCGCCGCCGCCGAAGCTGCCGCCTCCGCCAGAAAAACCGCCCCCACCGCCGCCGCCCCAGCCGCCGAAACCGCCACCGCCGCCGCGGTCGTCATCGTCCCAGCCGCCGCCGAAACCCGGACCCCACAGGATGATCGGGGGAATTCCGCCGCCGCGGCCGCCGCGATAACGTTGCCCGCCGCCCGACCGCCGCATCATCGACAGAACGAAGAACGCCAGCACGAAGGCGACGATCACGCCCGCGCCGATGACGTCGCCGGCACCCGTCTTTTCCTTGCGGGCCTGCGCTTCCATAGCTGCCGCCCGCGCTTTCGCCTCCTCCGGCGTCAGCTTGAGGAGTGCGCCGATCTCGTCCACGCCCGCGTCTATCCCGCCGGGGAAATCCCCCGCCTTGAAACGGGGCGTGACAGCCCTGGCAATGATGATCGAGGACAGAGCATCGGTCAGTATGCCCTCGAGGCCGGGTCCGACCTCGATCCGCACGCGCCGCTCGTTGGGCGCGACGATCAACAACGCGCCGTCGTTGCTTTCCTTGCTGCCGATCCCCCACGCCCGGCCGAGCCGATAGCCATAGTCGGCTATGTCATAGCCCTGAAGGTCGGGGAGGGTGGCGACGACCACCTGTCGTCCGGTCTGCTGCGTGAGGGTCGCCAGCTTGGCGGTCAGGGCCTGCTCCTGCGCCGGGTCGAGCAAATTGGCGTTATCGACCACCTGCCCGGTCAATTTGGGAAACTCCTGCGCTGCCGCCAATGACGGCAGGCACAGGAGCATGAGGCATAGAAGGATGCGGCGCAGTGTCATGGCGACGAGACCAGCCCGGAGGCCGGTCAAGCGCCGTTGAACATGGCGCCGACATTGGGCGCGCTGTCCGCGCCCGCCTTCGACTCGAACGGCGACATCGGCTTGGCGCCATGGACCAGCTTCGCGCCGATCATGTCGGGGAAGGTGCGGATGCGGGTGTTATACTCGCGCACCGCCTCGTTATAGTCGGTGACGGCCACCGCGATGCGGTTCTCCGTGCCTTCCAACTGCGACTGGAGCGCGAGGAAATTCTCGTTCGTCTTGAGGTCGGGATAGGCCTCCGTCGTGGCGAGCAGGCGGCCGAGCGATTGGGACAGCGCGCCCTGGGCCTGTTGGAAACGCGCGACCTTTGCGGGATCGTCGAGATCGTCGGCGCTCACCTGGATGGAGGTTGCCTTGGCGCGCGCCTCGGTCACGCGGACCAGCGTGTCCTGCTCCTGCTTGCCCGCCGCACGGACGGTGGCGACGAGATTGCCGACAAGGTCTGACCGGCGCTGATATTGCGCCTGCACATTCGCCCATTTGGCCTTTGCGACCTCTTCGGACGCGGGCACGCTGTTGATGCCGCAGGAGGCCAGAGAGAGGCTCGCCGCCGCGAGCATGACCATGGACGCCAGGCGCGACCGACCGATTGCGAACGACCCGAAAGCGAGTGCCATTGCTGAAGAACCCTCATCTGTCCGGCGGAAGGGGCCGGTCGTGCGCTAAATAGGAGGTTGCCCCCGCCCCCGCAACGGGCTTAGCCTTTCGATGTTATGGCATATGCGAAGCAATGACGGGATATCGGATATGATATTGAACGAATTCAAGGCATTCATTGCCCGTGGCAATGTCCTCGACCTGGCGGTAGGCGTCATCATCGGCGGCGCGTTCGGGACGATTACCAAGTCGCTGACCGACGACCTCATCATGCCGCTAGCGGGCTGGATATTCGGCGGGGTCGATTTTTCCCGCTACTTCCTGCGCCTCGGCGCGATCCCCGAGACGTTCACCGGCAATGTCAGCAGCTATGCCGAGTTGAAGGCGGCGGGCGTCGCGATGCTGGGCCTCGGACAGTTCATTACGGTGGTGATCAATTTCATCATTCTGGCCTTCATCATCTTTCTGCTCATGCGGCAGGCGAACAAGCTGTTTTACAAGCCGGAGCCAGAGAAATCGGCGGAACCCGCGCCCGAGCCGGCCGACATCGTGCTGCTGCGCGAAATCCGGGATTCACTCAAGAATCGGCCCTGAACACCGCCCTAAGCGGGCATTAATGCGGCAAAGCGGAACTTTTTGGCGACGCAATGGCTTTCACCCTCGCTTGTAAGAGCAACAACAGGAGGAATTTCCGTGAAGGCACCGCTTATCATCGCCGCAGCGACCGCGCTTGCCGCTCTGTCCGCGTGCGACAGCAAGCCCGCGCAAAATGTCGAGAATGCCTATGACAATGCCGCAGACGCGATCGACAATCGCGCGGACAACGTCGAACAGGCTGGCGACAATCTGACCGGCGCGGCGGCCGACGCCAATGAGAATGCTGTCGACGCCCTGGAAAACAAGGCCGACGCCGTTCGCAACGAAGGCGATGAAAAGGCCGACGCGATCGACGCCGCGCACTAAAGCACGGTTAGTTGGAAAAGTTGAGGGCGCGGATAGTATCCGCGCCCTTTTCTTTTGCGCGCGGCACCTTATATCCATCCCTGCCGGCTTGTCCGGATATGACGATAAATGGCGGCGTGTAATAGATGCAGCGGACCCGGGGGCGGTACCCGGCGGCTCCACCAGAACGGACGGTCAACGCCCGTCCTGAAGGGGCCGAACTAGGATCGACGTGTATTGAAAGACGGTGTTTTCGTCCGGGCTGAGTAACCCGTTCAAGGCTCAAAAACCCATAAGTGCCAACGATAACGAAGCACTTGCTCTCGCAGCGTAATTGAGGGCCTCACGGCCTGACATTACCCTAAAAGAACGCGGCTGGGCCAGCCGGGCAACAGAATGGATTCCAGCGGTACGGGGGGCACCGGGCAACAGAAGCTCCCCACCTTCCTTTCAGACCTGTCGTTGGAACGCTGCGTGGCGCACGCGAAGCCGGGCCATGTGATTCGTTTTGCATGGCGCGAATCGGATGATTCTGATTTTTACAGAATTATGACAGTCGGCAAGAAAACGCACTGTCACAAAAATACTCAATATCTCCAATATGTTATTGACATTTTGCGTAGCGAAATTTCGTTGTGAAACGTCATAAATGTGTCATAATCACTTCCTGTCCCTTGGAGAGGAGGCCTTTATGAATATCCGGTCTATGGTTTTCGTCGCGGTCATCACCGCCGGTCTGGCTTTACCGACTGTTGCCTCCGCCGGGACGACTGCCGAAGTCGGCTACGTCGAAGGCAGCCTCGCCGTCGCAGATCTTGCCGCCGGTCGTCTGACACGCGCGGAACAGATCCTCGCCGCCGAAAATGCCGAGGATGCGCGCGATCCTGCCCGCCTCATCAATCTGGGTATCGTCTATTCGCGGTCGGGCCGCGTGGCCGAAGCGCGGCACGCATTCATCAGCGCAGAGCGGGTGGCGGAGGCGCCGCTGGTGCTGTCCGACGGTCGCGAGGTTTCGAGCCGCGTCGTAGCGCGTGAGCAGCTGGCGATGCTGGACCGAAATTCGGTCGCCATGCGCTGACACGACATTTCAGGATTTGAAGGAGGGCGCCGGGATTCCGGCGCCTTTTTTTTGTCCTTCGTTTTCCGTCATGGATGAAATGCCGGGCATCCTTGCGGGCATGGCATCCGCCCTCCCTGTGGCCCCAATGTCACTGACTTAAAACTGTCATCGTAACGACGTCGAACCGTCATCTGTCCTCCATCTGACTGTCACATGGCTCGCCTAGGGCGGCGGCCAACAGGGAGCGGGGAATTGAGGCGGTCATGAAAACAATCCGTCCAGCCCTTCCTGCATCTGCCGGCGCGCACCGACCGGCAAAACCGGAAGCGGAGACCACAATGACACGGATTGCACGGACTACGACGATTTTGCTCGCGGGCGCAGCGCTCCCGCTGCTGGCCGGCTGCGGCGCCAACGAGATCGCCTCGCCCGGCGCGGGCAGCGTGGTCATCAACAACCCCGCCCCGACGCCTACCCCCACGCCTACTCCCACGCCGACCAGCCCGACCGTCACGGCCGCTGCGGGTTGCCCGACCATCGCGAACACCGCTCAGCTTACCGATTCGGGCACCATCTCCGGTCCCACCGGCAGCTATCGCGTCTGCACGCTGCCTTCGATCATCTCGCGCAATACCCAGCTCACCAAGGTTGCCGGTCTCGTCTATCAGCTGAACGGCCGCGTCGATGTCGGCTGCGACAGCGGCTTCACGGCTCCCTCGGCGTCCGCACCTTTCGCCAGCACGACCGTAGGCTGCACCGCGGCCAACGGCTTTACCGTGAATGGCAGCGGCCAACTGACCGCCGACACCAACGTGACGCTGACCATCGATCCGGGCGTCATCGTCATCGGCGCGCCGGGGCCGTCGTGGCTGGGCGTCAACCGCGGCAACAAGATCGCCGCCAACGGCACCGCGACCGCACCGATCATCTTCACCAGCCGTGACAATATTCAGGGCCTCAACAGCGACAACTCTATCGGTCAGTGGGGCGGCGTCGTCCTGATGGGCCGTGCACGGACCACCGACTGCACCACCGGCTCGACCAGCGCGGGCACGTGCGAGCGTCAGACGGAAGGCGCGGTCAACCCGGCCCTGTTCGGCGGCAACAACGATGCCGACAACAGCGGTTCGATCAAATATACGCAGATCCGTTATTCGGGCTTCGTTCTGAGCGCAGGCATCGAGCTTCAAGCCCTGACCACCGAAGGCGTCGGCAGCGGCACCACGCTCGATTATATCCAGAGCCACAACAGCTCGGACGATGGCGCTGAGTTCTTCGGCGGCCTGTTCAACGTGAAGCACTATGTCGCCACCGGCGCCGACGATGACAGCCTCGACGTCGACACCGGTGCCCGTGCAACGTTCCAGTATGTCCTCATCGCCCAGCGCGACGGGCAGGGCGACGCACTGATGGAGATCGACAGCAACGGCAACGAGACGGACAGCCCGCGCACGACGCTGAAGGTCGCCAATTTCCTCGCCTTCCAGCGTCAGGGCAGCTCCAACAACGAAGCCAACGACCAGGCGGCCAACCTGTATCGCGGCAATTCGGACACGACGCTCATCAACGGTATCATCCTGACGCCGAATAACGAGTGTATCCGCATGAACGGCACCGGCGCGACCCCGGCGACGCTGGTCGCTCGCTCGGTCGTTCTCCAGTGTAACGCGACGAAGTTCATCGGTTCGGGTTCGTTCAATGCGGCGGCTGTCGCCACGGCGTTCGGTTCCGGTTCGAACGGCAACAACGACGCCTACACGCCGAGCCTGGTGAACGTGTTCGTCAACGGCGCGACCGAGACGGCCGTGCCTGCGGTCGATCCCAAGACCATCGACGCGGCGTTCAACACGACCACGTGGATCGGCGCGGTCAAGGATGCGGCCGACACCTGGTATGCGGGCTGGACCTGCAACTCGGCCACGCTGACCTTCGACAATGCCAGTGTCGCGGATCGTCGCTGCACGTCGATCCCGACGACCTGAGGCCAACACTGACCCTGTCGGGGCGGGAGGTGGCCGGACGGCTGCTTCCCGCCCCGATGCATGCAATTTCAATTCAAGGGGATACTCGATGGCGACGCCGCTCAAATTCGCGGGCTTGCTGCTTCTTTCCTCGGCGCTGACCGCGCCTGCGGCGATTGCCCAGACGGCAGGGCCAGTGCCCGCCGCTGGCGGCGCCACGGATGCGGGCGCGCCGCCTGCCAACGCCACGGCCGCCGAGGCCGAGGAAAACGCGGTTCCCGAAGTTTCGGTGCCGGGCGGCGACATCGTCGTTCTCGGCCGTCGCGGCGCCAATATCCAGAAGTCTGCACCGGCCGTCGTCTCGGTCCTCTCCGCCGCCGACATCGCCCGCACGGGTGAAGGCAATATCGCTGGCGCGCTCAGCCGCGTGACCGGCCTCAGCGTCGTCGGCAACGGCTTTGTCTATGTCCGCGGCCTTGGCGACCGCTACTCGCTCGCGCTGCTCAACGGATCGCCGCTGCCCAGCCCCGAACCGCTCAAGCGCGTCGTTCCGCTCGACCTGTTCCCGACGAACATCGTCTCCTCCTCGCTTGTCCAGAAAAGCTATTCGGCGAACTTCCCCGGCGAGTTCGGTGGCGGCGTGATCAACCTGACGACCAGCGCGGTGCCGAAGGAAAGCTTCCTGACGGTGACTGGCGGTATCGGCGCCAACAGCGTGACCACGGCCCGCCACGGCTATGTCCATTATGGCAATGGCGCCGACTGGACCGGTTTCGACAATGGCTCGCGCGATACGCCGCCCGCGCTCGCCGCCTATTGGGCGAGCGGCAAGTCGATTTCGGAGGTCGACTCGACCGCCCTTGCCGGGCAGCTGGTCAGCCCCAACATCTCGCTGATCCAGCATCAGGGTGAGATCCAGCCCAATTTCTCGGCCAGCGTTTCGGGCGGCACCGCATTTGAAGTGGGCGAGGACGCCACGCTCGGCCTGATCGCGACGGCCGGTTACAGCAACAAGTGGACGACCCGCGACGCGCGCCAGCAATTCTCGCTCAGTTCCGACCTCTCCTCGCTCGATTCCGATTTCGAACGGGTCACGACCGATAATCGCATCGTCGTAAACGCATTGGTCGGCGTTGGTCTGGAGTTTGGCGAGAATAAGATCCGCTGGACCAACCTCTATATCCGCGACACGCTCAAAAATACGCGCCTGGGCGTCGGCAATCGCGATCAGGGCCTCACCGACATCATGGTGCAGGACACCGCCTGGTACGAGCGCCAGTTGATCGACACCCAGCTGGTCGGCGAGTATAAGCTGCTGGACGGCCTCAGCCTCGACCTGCGCGGCGGCTTCGCCAAGACGCAGCGCGAGGTGCCGAACGAGTTTACGGCGGAATATGGCCGCTCGAACCTGTCCACCGATCCCTATGGCAATTTCTACATCAACCGCCTGAACAACACGAATGGTGGCAAGGCGCTCATCCGCTACTCCGATCTGACCGAGGATCTCTATTCGGGCAGCGGCGACCTCAGCTACAGGCTGTTCGAGGGGCTGACCGTTTCCACCGGTTACGCCTACTCGCACACCAAGCGTGAGAGCACGCGGCGCGAATATGCTTTCATCGCCAATCTTTCGGGCGCGACGGAGGGCGTGGGCCTGCTGCGGCCGGACGAGCTGTTCTCAACTGCCGTGGTAAACGCGTTCGGCATCCACCTTCAGGATAACGAGCCGAACCCGACTTTCCTGGCCAAGCTGGTCAACCATGCCGGTTATGGCAAGATCGGCTGGCAGATCACGCCGGAATTGCTGCTCGACGCCGGTGTTCGGTATGAGACGGCCAAGCAGTCCGTTCGGTCCATCCCGGTGTTCAACGGACAGGCGGTCGGCGCTGCGCCTACCGCGCTCGACAATGACTATTGGCTGCCCGCCGCGACCATCACCTGGCAGTTCCGCCCGGACATGCAGTTCCGTCTCAATGCGTCCAAGACCATTGCACGGCCGCAGTTCCGCGAGCTGATCTTCCAGCAATATTTCGATCCGGACACCAACCGCTTCTACTTCGGCAACCCCTATCTGAAGGACAGCCAGCTGTTCAACGCGGAGGCCCGTTACGAGTGGTATTTCGCGCGTGACCAGCGCCTGTCGGTGTCGGGCTTCTTCAAGCGGATCGACAATCCCATCGAATCCTTCATCGGTTTGTTCAACGGCACCTTCGCGACCAGCTTCGCCAATGCGCCCAAGGCGGACCTTTACGGTGCCGAGTTCGAGACGCAGAAATATTTCGATCTGTCGCAATGGTCGTCGGCGAAGTTCTTCGAGATGCGGCGCCTCGTCACCATCGCGAACTACACCTACACGAAGTCGGAGCTGAAGGTTGCGCCCGGCGATCAGACGCTGGTCTTCCCGGCCAGCCTCGCCTCGCCCGCGACCGATTACTTCCAGAATGGCGCGCCGCTGACGGGCCAGTCGGATCATCTGGTCAACCTGCAACTCGGCTTCGAGGATACGGAGAAGCTGTCGCAGCAGACGATCATGATGTCCTATGCCAGCAAGCGCGCGACCAGCCGCGGTATCCGCACCACCGGCCAGCCGGACGTGTTCGAATATCCGGGCTTCAACCTGGACTTCGTCGCACGGCAGGGCATCGACCTGTATGGCCGCCAGCTCGACCTCAAATTCGAGGCGCGTAACCTGACGAACCGCAAATATAAGGAAACCCAGTCCAACGGGACCAACACGATCATCTACAACCGCTATACGCCGGGTGTAACGGTGTCGTTCTCGGTCTCCGCGAACTTCTGAGGGTTGATGAGTTAAAGGAGAGGGGCGGTCCTGCGGGGCCGCCCTTTTCTGTTGGGAAAGTGCTGTTCCCAAGCCCTGAAGGCGCGCTCGATATCACCCGATCCAGGGCAATTCCCGATACCATTTGGTGATGACGTACTTCGTGCCCGCCCGCACCTTCATGCCGTGGTGGAGGGTGTAGGGGTTGAGGGTGCCGCCTGGCCCGCGATTGTTCCAGCAGATCAGCTTGCCCGTTTCCGGCTGGAAGGTCTTGCCCAGCTTCGTGAAGCGGGTCGCGCCCCCCGCCTGCGGCTCGTTGAGATAGGCCATCAGCGTCCATGTCCGGTTGCCCGACCGGGCGCAGTAGCGCTGATAGTCGGGGCCGTTCGGCTCGAAATAGTCGGTGTGCGGCTTGAACTCCTGCCCCACCTCGTAGCGCTGGCCCTGCATCGACTCGCCATGCCGGGGGTCGATGCCGATGAAGTCCGCGAACTGCCGGTCGAGCGTCGCGATCAACGGCTCGGTGCCGGGAAGGTCACAGGTTTCACTGGTGCGGAAGGCCGTGTCGCCGTTGGAATCCGCGATGGTCGATGGCCGCCGCGCCGCATCGATCAGCGCCATCACCGCCACGCATTCGTCAGCGCTCAGAAAGTCGCGCACGATGAACAATTCCGCATCGCGCGTTGGGAAGCGCTGGACGCCGGGGCGGCGCTGCGGGCCGGGGGGCGAAGGGGTCGTCATGGCTTGCTTTCATAGCCTGCACCGTTCCCCGTGCAAGGCACGCTTTGCCGCCGAACCCGTTGAAATATTTCTGTCACAAAATCGTCATCTGCCGGTAAAGCGATAGCCATAGGAGCCGCCGCAACGAAGTGGGGTCGAGCGCGTCGATGCGAGAAAAATTAATGGATCTCCGCGACCGGCTGCCGACTGTGCCTGTCGGCGCGACGTTGGCGAAATGGGTGGAGGCGGTGCTTCTCATCCTGCTGGCCGTGCAACTGGCGCGGCTGCTCTGGGCGGTCGTCACGCCGATGGGCATGGTGGGCGAATGGCAGGCCCGGCGTCCCGCGCCGCTTCCTGCCGCCGCGCGCGCTGCGCTGTTCCGCAGTTTCGACCCCTTCACGCGCGGCATGACGCAGGACGGACCGGGCGCGCAGGTGACGGGCCTTTCGCTGCAACTGTTCGGCACGCGCCTGAATGAAGGATCGGGGCAGGGCTCCGCGATCATCGCGACGCCCGATGGCATCCAGTCCAGCTTTGCCGTGGGCGATGAGATCATGCCGGGCGTATTGCTGAAGAACGTCGCCTTCGACCATGTCGTGATCGACCGGGGCGGCACAGCGGAGACGCTGTTCATCGACCAGTCGTCGTCGGATAGCGGGGAAGCTGCGGCCGGTGCCCCGGTGGGCGCGCCGGAGGCAGGCGGGCAGTCCCAGCAGCAGGCGCCCGCGCCCGCGCCGCTGACCCCGTCCTCCATCGGTCGCGAGATCGGCTTCGTGCCCCGTCAGGACGGCGGCCGGGTGACGGGCATCATCGTCTCGTCGAAGGGCGGCGGCGATGCGTTCGCCGCGGCGGGCTTTCAGTCGGGCGACATCATTACGCAGATCAACGGTCGGCCCGTCACGTCGGCGACCGACCTTCAGGGCATGCAGGCCCAGTTGCGACCGGGCGCACGCATCGCGCTGATGGTCGAACGCGGGGCGGCGACGGTGCCGCTGGCGATTATCCTGGGTGGGGGACAATGACGATCATGAAATTCCGGACCCTGCTACTCGCGGGCGCGCTGTCCCTCAGTCTCGCGGGGCCGTTGGCCGCGCAGCAGACGCTGAACGTGCGCGACGCCGATATTCGCGCCTTCATCCAGGATGCGGCGCGCGTGACGGGCCGCACCTTCATCATCGACGCGCGCGTGCAGGGCAAGGTGTCGGTCGTGACCGACCGGCCGCTCAGCAAGTCGGAGTATTTCGAGATATTCCTCTCGACCCTGCGCGCCAACGGACTGGTCGCGGTGCCTTCGCCGGGCGGATCGTTCCGCATCCAGCCGGTGGACGGGATCGCGGGCCAGCCGGGCGCCGTGGGCCGCGCCTCCAGCCGCAACCAGTTCGTGACCGAGGTCAT
>JBEVNC010000038.1:0-3391 GCA_040508315.1 Sphingobium sp. | reverse complement strand
GGGCCTTCGCACTTGCCCGTGGTGTGGATGTGGATGCCGTGCGCACCGGCGGCGATGCCCTTCACCTGCGCCATGCCCTTGATCGCGTCGCCGTCAGCGGCGAGCACCACCGTTCCCGCGTCGCGCCCTTGGGCATCGACCAGCTTCGCCTTGGCGATGGGTTTGCCTGCGCCGTGCCCCTCATGATGGGCGGCGGTCGCGCAACCGGCGATGCCGCCTGCGCTGGCAAGTAGGGCGATGGTGAAGATCGTGTTTCGGCGGAATATCGACATGGGATCTGTCCTTGCGGTCTGGCTACCTCCCCGCAAAGGGGAAAGGGGGAGGTGGTGGAGCCTTCTATCCCCGAAGGCGGGGCAGGGCGGCAATCGCAAAAAACCGATCAGGGGGCGCGGGAGTTCCGCCGTCAGAGCAGGGCGAGCAGCCGATCCATGGCCTGCGCGGCGCGGGTGGATGCCGCGAGCAGATTGGTACGGAAATCGCTGGCGCTGTCCTGATTGGCGTCGTCCGTGGTCGCCTTGATGCCCAGCCACGGCACACCTGCTATCTGCGCGAACTGGGCGAGCGCGCCCGTCTCCATATCGACCACGTCCGCCTTCAGCCCCTCGGCGAGGAAGCGGGCATGATCGGGACATTCGATGAAGGCGTCGCCGCTCGCGATCAGGGCGTGGGGCAGGGTGCTGCCGGGATCGGGGCGCGATGCATAGGCGCTGATGTCGGACGGCCCGACCGGAACCAGGCCCGGCGTGAAATGGACGAACTGCCCGGCTCGCTCGGCCCCATAATCATGCTGGATCGCGCGGGCGAGGAAGAAGCAGTCGCCTGCGATGACGCTGATCTTGCCCGCCGTGCCGGTGATCGCCAGCAGGTCGGCGCCATGGCGTGCGTGCAGCGTTGCGGCAACGGAGGTCAGGTTGACCTTGCCGATGCCAGTGACCGCGACGATCACCTCTTGCGCCGATGTCTCGACCCGGCGGGCGGCGGGCCATCCGTCGAGAGGCGTCCCTTCGCCCGGACGAAAGGCGTCGGCCTCCTCCGGCAGTGCGGCGAGCAGGATGATGCGCATGACCTTCAGTCTCCGGCGAACGAGCACAGGGCGAGCGGCGTGACGCCTGCCGCGCGCAGGCGATCGGCACCCCCGAGGTCGGGCAGGTCGACGATGAACAGGCCGTGTTCGACGATGGCGCCCGCGTTGCGCAGCAGGCTTGCCGCCGCCAGCGCGGTGCCGCCCGTCGCGATCAGATCGTCCACCACGATGACGCGCTGGCCGGGCATGACGGAGCCGACGTGCATCTCTATCCGGTCGGTGCCATATTCCAGAGCATAATCGATACCGATGGATCCGCCGGGCAGCTTTCCGGGCTTGCGCAGCATGACTTTTCCCTTGGCCAGCGCATAGGACAGCGCCGATGCCACGATGAAGCCGCGTGCTTCTATACCGGCGATCAGGTCCACCCGGTCGGGGTCGATCATCGCCGCCATACGGTCGATGGCGGCGCGGAATGACGGGCCGTCGAGCAGCAGGGTGGAGACGTCGCGAAACTGGATGCCGGGCTTGGGATAATCGGGGATGGTCCGAATATGCGCGGCGAGGTCCGCATTCGCGGCGGACAGGCTGGTGCTTTCCATTACAGGCTTCCCCAATAGGATGTGACGCGCCTTGGACACCCGTGCGATGGTCGTCAAGGGGACGCGCCAGTAGCCATTTCTAGTCGGTTGGCCGATATGACCGACCGCCTCATCCCGAATGTTGCGGTGCAGCAGGACACATGGGCCGGTCGTGAGACGTTGCAGACACGCTATGATCGAACAACTGACACCCCATCGCCCCGGCCTCACCGCGATTGCAGCGGTCCTGGCCCTGTCTTCCACCCCGGTTCTCGCGCAGGTCGCGCTGCCTGACGTTTCGGCGCAAGCAGCGCCCGCCGCACCGGCGCAGGCACCGCCTATGGCCGCGCCTCCGGTTGCAGCTGCGCCCGTGCAAACCGTCCAATCGCTGCCCCCGCCCGCGCCGACGCTGCCTGAGGTAAGCGTGGCACAGACGCCCGCGCCGACCCGCTCCGTCGAACGTGCTGCCGCGCCGCGGGCAGAGCGTGCGGCTGCGCGGACCGCTGAGCCGCAGGCTCCCGCCGCTCAGGCGCAGCCGCGCGAGGTCGCCCAATCCGCGCCCGCCGCTCCGAGCCGGCGTCCCGAACCGATAGTGGACATCGTGCGCGACGATGCGCCGGCCACGACTGCGGTCCCTGCCACCCGTTCTGCGGCCACGAGTAACGATCTGGGCTATGCGGACTGGATGGTGATCGGTGGCGGCTTGCTGCTGGTCGCAGGGGGCGCAGCCTTTGCCATGCGCCGCCGTCCGCGCCGGACCGACGAGCGCTCGGCGGTCTCGGCGGTCACTGTCGGCGATGTGGCATTCGTGCGGCAGGAGCCGGTTCGCACCCGTACGGCTGTCGCCCGCGACATCGCACCAGCATCCGCGCCGGTCATGGCACCCATAACTGCGGCGACCGGGTCGGTGGGCAAGCCTGCCGTCTATGGTTCGGACCGCGATGCCGCGCTGGCGACGATGGTGTCCGATCCGCGGTCGGCGACCAACCCGTTCCTGACCCGTCGCAATCGCCTGCGCCGCGCGAACTTCCTGCTGCGTACCGGTCAGGCGTCGCCCGTCGCCGATACGACGCCGCAGCCCAAATCGGCTGCCCCGGGCTTCGCGTCGGATCGCTGGTCCGAGACCCGTCTGGCGGGCAAGTCCGCCACGCGGATCAATTGGAAGCCCGCCACGCGCTGAACCGGTGCTGTTGCAGACATGAAAAAAGGGCGGTCCCTCGCGGGGCCGCCCTTCCTCATATCGGCAAGGCCGAAAAAGCTTACTTGAGCTCGACGGTCGCGCCGGCGTCTTCCAGCTTCTTCTTGGTCTCTTCGGCTTCAGCCTTGGAAACGCCTTCCTTGATCGCCTTGGGAGCGGACTCGACCAGCGTCTTGGCTTCGGTCAGGCCCAGACCCGTGATCGCGCGGACTTCCTTGATGACGTTGATCTTCTTGCCACCGTCGCCGGTCAGGATCACGTCGAACTCGGTCTGCTCTTCGGCAGCCGGAGCAGCGGCGCCGCCGCCGGCAGCCGGAGCCGCAACCGCGGCGGCGGCCGAGACGCCCCACTTCTCTTCGAGGAGCTTCGAGAGCTCCGCGGCCTCGAGCACGGTCAGCGCCGAGAGATCGTCAACAAGCTTCTGCAGGTCTGCCATGGGTAATCTCCGTGTCGGGCTAGCGGCCCATTGTCAGTGGTTTGATCGTATCGAAAATCAGGCTTCGGCTTCCGCCGACGCGCCGTCCTTCTCCGCATAAGCGGCCAGAACGCGGGCGATATTGCCACCTGGCGTCTGGATGACCCGCGCGA
>JBEVNC010000025.1:0-14590 GCA_040508315.1 Sphingobium sp. | reverse complement strand
CTCAGCCGAGGCGGCCGACGATCCGGTCGATTTCCTTTTTCACCAGTCCCTCGACCATCTCCGGCAGGCGGGTGTCGAGCCATTCCTTGAGCATTGGCCGCAACATCTCGCGCACCAGCCCCTCCAGCGTGTTGGATTCGCCGTCGGCCGGGCGGACCAGCAGTGCGGACAACTGGCTCAGCGAATCGCGCGCGGCCTGCGTGCTGCTGTCGGACAGGATGGTCTCCACGGCAAGATCCTCCAATGCGGGTTCGGCGAGCGTGACGACGGGCAGGGGGGGCACGTCCTGTATGACCTGATCCGTCACGGGGTCGGGGGGCGTCAGGTGGATGACGGGAGCGTCTTCCGGCACCGCGCCATCGCCAGCCTCCTGGCCATCGGCGCGCTCGGGACCATGGGCGATGATCCGTTTGATCGATGACAAGATATCTTCAATCGACGGTTCGTTAGCCATCACGCCCATGCTTTGCTCCCGAAATCGCCCTGCGGCATTGTCAGCGATTGGCCATTGTCAGCGACATCGCCGCCCCGTGCAAGGCTCGCCCTTTTTGGAACCGGCCCCTTTGGAACTGGCCCTTCAGAAACGAAACGTGGCGGGTACGGCGAAGCCCGGCAGCGTAACCGCCTCGCTGTCCACGAACGCTGTCGCGCCGAAACCTCCGGCGCTGCGCACGCCCGAACACAGCCGCGTCACGCCCCGGTCGCTGCGCGCGAACACCACGCGACCACCCGGCTTGACCTGATCGGTCAGCGCTGTGGGCAGGACCTCGACCGCGCCGTCCACGAACAGCAGGTCGTACGGCGCGCCGCCGGGCACGCCCGCCTCCAGCGGTCCCTCGACCAGCGTCACGGCCGGGAGAGCCGCGACCTGCGCGGATGCCAGCGCAGCCAGAGCGGCGTCGCTCTCGACCGCCGTCACGACGGCGCCCAGTTCGGCGAGTAACGCCGCCGCATAGCCGGTCGCCGCGCCGATCAGCAGCACCTTGTCGCCAGCGCTCACCTGCGCATCCACCAGCAGCCGCGCAGTCGCCAGCGGCGGGTTGAGCGCGCGGCCGGGGGTCAGGGGCACCGCCCGGTCGATATAGGCGGCGTCGCGTCGCTCGGCGGGAACATAGTCCTCGCGCGGGACGGACAGGATGGCGCGAATCACCGCGACATCGTTGACGTCGTTGGTGCGCAACTGGCTCTCCACCATAGCGCGGCGCATCGACGTGAAATTCTGCTGGGTCATAGACGGTCCACCTGAACGGCATAAGGGGATGGCTGATCCGCCTACAGCATGAATCGCCGCGACAGGAAACCTGCTTTTGCCATGTCGGCCCCACGAAGCCGCACGCACCCCCAACAGACGCATTGCCATCCCCCCATTTTTGGTCTAGCCGCGCTCCCTCCACGCCGATGCTTGGTTAGCGAGGCCCGATGGCGGAGTGGTGACGCAGCGGATTGCAAATCCGTGCACGCCGGTTCGATTCCGGCTCGGGCCTCCAAGCATATTCCCCAATTTCCGGTGACGGATGGGAGCCGCGCGAAGCGGCGCATTTGTGGCAGGTGGGATTATGTTCTCGGTGAGTGCTGGAAGGCCGCTTCCATAGGACGCTCTGTGGCCTCTGCTTGGGCGGCACCCGACATGCAACAGTGCATATCCATAGCGAAGGTCGTGGCCCGAAAACCCTACTCCGCAGCTATGTCCATCACCATGCCTGGCTTCAGCAATGGCAGCAGCATCCGCATCGCCTCCGCCGGGACCGCGACGCAGCCCTCCGTCGCGCGCGGCGCGCCGTAGATGCCGGGCACCCATTGGTGGAAGAAGATCGCGCTGCCCATGCCCGGCTGGGGCGGTGCATCGTTATGGGCCAGCACCACGATCACGTCATAGGCCTGATCCTCACGCCACAGCGACTCGTGGCCGGGGCCATGGGGCAGGTGAACGGGGCGGTTATAGGCAGGGTCGGTGGGATCGTCCGACCAGCCGTCGCCTTTGCGCAACCAACGCCATGGCAAAGCGGGCACCGTCGCCGGCTTGATCCGGTCGGGCCGCAACAGCACGGCGCGCAAGGCCCAGGTGCCGAGCGGCGTCGCGCCGTCGCCTTCGCGCTTGTCGGCGGCGGGCAGCGCGCCGCCATGGCCGATCACGCACGGGAATTCGAGTTCGCCCAGCGTCAGCGTCAGCGCCGTGGTATCGACATGGATCATAGCTGGTGCCCGGTCCGGTCGCGCTTGGTGGCGAGATAGCGTTCGTTATGCGGGTTGGCGGCGACCGCATGCGGGACGCGCTCGACCACGTCGATGCCCTCGCCCGCCAGCCGCGCGACCTTGGCCGGGTTGTTGGTGAGCAGGCGCACCTTGTCGATGCCGAGCAAGGTCAGCATGCGCGACGCCACGGAGAAATCGCGCGCATCGATGGGGAAGCCCAGCCGGACATTGGCATCGACCGTGTCGAAACCCTGATCCTGAAGCTGATAGGCGCGCAGCTTGTTGATCAGGCCGATGCCGCGCCCCTCCTGCCTCAGATACAGCAGCACGCCCCAGCGCGCGGCCGCAATCTCGTGCAGGGCGGCGTGCAGTTGCGGCCCGCAATCGCATTTGAGCGAGCCGAGCACGTCGCCGGTCAGGCATTCGCTATGCAGGCGCACCACGGGCGGCGAATCATCGGGTTCGCCCAGGATCAGCGCGACATGCTCACGCCCGTCGTCGGGCGAGCGGAAGGCGACGATCTCGGCGCGGGCATCGGCCTCCACCGGCAGGCGCGCGCGCGCGGCGATGACGAGGCGGCCACTATCCTCGAAGGCGGCGACCGCTTGCGCCGAGACGTCCACCGCATCCGCGCTCTCGCCGACGAAGAAGGCTGGCAGCAAGCCCGCTAGCCGCGCGAGGCGCAGTGCAGCGGCGGCAAGGTCGGGCCGCGCCAGCGGCAGCGCATGATAAGGCCCCTTGAGCGGCGTCATCAGGTCGCGCACCGGATCGGCCGTCGCCATGGCGAGCGCGAGCGAGGCGGCCGGGCCGGAATTGACGGCGCGGGGCCGCTCGATCAGCACGGCGCGTTCGGGATCGGCGGCGTCGCGCTGGTTGACCAGCTTGAGCGTCGCGGCACGCGCGCCCGATAGCAGCAGCGGCGCGGTCCCCGCCGGATCGAACGCGGCGAGATCATCGATGCCGACGCCCTCGACCGGCAGCACGGTGAGCACATCGCCCACGCGCACGGCCCAGCCACGGCGCAGCGCATCGATGGCGCGCGCGGCGTCGCGCGACTCGCTCAAAAGCGGAACTCGGTGATGAGGGGCGCGTGGTCGGACGGGCGCGTCCAGCTTCGGCAATCCTCCAGCACATAATGGGCCGTCGCCTTTTCCGCGATCTCGGGGCTGGCCCACATATGGTCGAGGCGGCGACCGCGATCCGACGCGGCCCAGTCCTTCGCGCGATAGCTCCACCAGGTATAGAGCCGCTCGGGCGCGGGCACGAACTTGCGGCCCAGATCGACCCAGTTGTGCGCCGCCTGCAACCGCGCGAGCAACTCCACCTCGACGGGTGTGTGGCTGACGACGTTGATGAGCTGCTTGTGACTCCACACATCGCATTCCAGCGGCGCGACATTGAAGTCGCCGACCAGCAGCGTCGGAATGGTCAACTGCGACGACCACTGGATCATGCGCTCCAGAAAGTCGATTTTCTGCCCGAATTTGGGATTGATCGTGCGGTCCGGCTCGTCGCCGCCAGCGGGCACATAGACATTTTCAAGGCGCAGGCCGTTTTCCAGCCGCACGCCGACATGGCGCGCCTCGCCATTGGCCTGCCAGTCGAGCCGGTCGTCCTCCTGCATCGGCACGCGGCTGACGATTGCAACGCCGTGGTGCATGGGCTGGCCGTGCAGGACGATGTGATTGTAGCCGAGGCGGCGGAACAGCGCTTCCGGGAAAATCGCGTTCACGACCTTCGTTTCCTGGAAACACACCACGTCCGGTGACGCTTCGGTCAGGAAACGCTCCACGATCTCGACCCGAGCGCGAACGCTGTTGATGTTCCAGGAGGCGATCTTGAGCGTGTCTGACTGTGACATGGCGCAGTCCCTAGAGCATTTGTGGCGGGAGTGAAGTTTTTTTGGCGGCGCTTACGCGCCTTTGCTTTCCCCGATATCGTCATCCCGCTCCGCGCGGGCGGGATGGTCGCCAAGGACCGAAAGCCAAAAAAAAGGCCGCTTCCGTTAAGAAGCGACCTTACGAGTTTTAGGAGAGGATGCCTGAAAGGCAATTTCCTTGTGCATTGCAGCATCGATTATTGCAACTGCGAATTCGATTGCATGGATTGCTTTTTTTGCAACCGTCCCGAAACACCTGCTTTCCGTAGCGTCACTTTCCAGCAAGAAAGCTCCCGGAAAGCGCCGTTTTCAGTGCCCGGCCTGGGGTCCGCGCGCCACGCCCGATTCGGCCAGCTGCGAATCGATCTGGGTCATGAGCTGGGCGAGACCCGCTGCGTCCTTCGCCTCCGCACGCGCCACCAGCACGTCCTGCGTGTTGGATGCGCGCAGCAGCCACCAGCCGTCCGGCGTGTTCACCCGTGCGCCATCTGTCGCGTTCACCTCGGTCCCCGCCGCGGCCAGCCGCGCCAGCACTTCCTCGATCACTGCGAACTTGCGGCTCTCATCCACCTGAAAGCGCAGTTCGGGCGTGTTGACCATGGGCGGCATGGCGCCGCGCAATTCGGTGACGCTCTTGCCGAGCGACGTCGCGGCGCGAATCAGGCGCACGGCGGCATAGAGCGCGTCGTCGAAGCCATAATATTCATGCGCGAAGAAGACATGGCCGCTCATCTCGCCCGCCAGCGGGCTGTCGACCTCCTTCATTTTGGACTTGATGAGGCTGTGCCCGGTCTTCCACATCAGCGGTACGCCGCCGAGCTCCGCTACACGTTCGTACAGCGCCTGGCTCGCCTTCACGTCGGCGATGATCGTGGCGCCCGGCACGTCGCGCAGCACTGGTTCGGCATAGATGGCGAGCAATTGATCGCCCCAGATCACCCGGCCGGTGCCGTCGATCGCACCGATCCGGTCGCCATCCCCGTCGAAAGCAACGCCGAAATCGAGCTGCTTGTCCGCGACAAGGCGCTTGAGATCCTCGAGGTTCTTTTCCTCGGTGGGATCGGGATGATGATTGGGAAAATTGCCGTCGACATCGGTGAACAGCGTATGATGCTCACCGGGCAGGAGCTTGACCAGCTTCTCCACCACCGGCCCGGCCGCGCCATTGCCCGCGTCCCAGCCGATCCGGTAGGCCGCGCCGTCGAACCCTTCCAGCAGGCGCGCGACATAGCGGTCCATGACGTCCACGAACTCGCTGCCCGCCGTCCCCGCAGCCCAGTCGCCCGCCACCGCCAGACGGCCAAGCTGCTGGATATCGTCGCCGAAGAACGGACGGTGCTGAAACACCATCTTGAAGCCGTTATAATTGGTGGGATTATGGCTGCCTGTTATCTGGATGCCGCCATCCACATCCAGCACCGCCTCGGCATAATATAGCATCGGCGTCGGCCCCATGCCGACCCGCACCGCATGCACGCCCGCCGCGTTCAGCCCCTCGACCAGCGCCGCCTCCAGGATCGGCGAACTGACGCGCCCGTCATAGCCGACCGCGACCCGGCTTCCCCCGGCGCGGACGATTAGCGTGCCGAAACCGCGCCCGATGGCATAGGCGTCCGCCTCGCCCAGTGTCTCGCCGATGATGCCGCGAATGTCATATTCCCGAAGCGTGGTGGCATGGAACTGGTGGGTCATTCAGGCTCCTTGGCGGCGAGGCAGGGGATGGTCGATCAGGGGAGACGGGCGAGCAGATGGTCGCGCGCTGCATTCAACGACTGGGCCAGTGCTTCCGTGCCGCCCGCATCGGGATGATTCCGCATGATGAGGCGGCGATGCGCGGCGATCACGGCGGCGCGGTCGGCGTCCGTGGAGAGACCGAGCAGTTCGAGCGCCTCGCGCGTTCCTGCATCCCCGCGTCGCCCGACCCGTCCGGCGCGCTTGACCGGCGTCCGGCGCGACAACCAATATAGTCCGCCCGCCACCATCGCGCCGCCGATGGCGACATTGCCCTTGGCCGCCACGGCGCCGCCGACGACCGCCAGCAGGATCGCGGCGATCTGCTTGCCGTCGGGCTTGCCGATGCGGCCGGTCCAGGCCAGCCAGCCGAGCCAGCCGCCGATCAGTAACGCCAATAGCCCCATGGCTCAGGCGGCGTCCCGCGTCGTGGGGGAACGCTTGCCAAAGGGGAGGGCCAGGCCGCCGACCATCTCGCGCAATTCCTGCCGAGCGGCGATGTGGCTGATGCCCAGATCGCCCAGATGCCCCTTGTCGAGCAGCGTCAGGCCGGACGGGAAGAGTTCACGGTAGATGACCCGCTCCGACAGGCCGGTGATGACGCGGAAGCCAACCCGCTTGGACAGTTCGACCAGCGCGTCGCCCACCCGCTTCTGGTTGCGCGCCTCCATATGGTGGAGGCGGTTGCGCAGCACGATCCAGTCGATGGACACGCCGTCCGTCTTGGCGCGCACCTTGCGCGTTTCCCACATGAGTTCGGCGTAGAAGCTGAGGCGGCGGACCTTGAAGGTTTCCGGGTCGACCTGCCCGATCAGGTCGAAATCGACGAAGCTGTCGTTCATCGGCGTGACGAGCGTATGGGCGCGGGTCGCGGCATGGCGCGCCATCGGGTCGTCGCGGCCGGGGGTGTCGATCACCACGACCTCGCACGTCTCCTGCATCTGGGCGATGGCGGCGTCGAGCGCCTCCGCCTCCGTCCCGTCGAACACCGCATGGCGGGCGATGGGCAGGGTGATGCCGCGGCGGCGCATCGTCTCGGTCCGATTGTCCAGATAGCGCGTCACTGTCCGCTGGCGGTGGTCCAGGTCGATGACGCCCACGGTCACGCCCTGCGCGGCGAGCGCGATGGCGGTATGCACGCAGGTCGTCGACTTGCCGGTGCCGCCCTTCTCATTGGCGAAGACGATGCAGTGCGCCGAACTATTGGCCATTTGTCCATCCGGTTGCTGGAAACGGGGTGAAAGGCCGCTTGACCGACAAAGACGCCCCCGTCAAACACCCTGTCCCCGGCAGCCTTATCGGAGCCTTTGGCGGCGTGCAAATCATCCGAACCCTATCTGCGCTTCAAGGCGCGCTGGCCGCGATGCGCGGGCGTGGAGAGAGCGTCGCGCTGGTGCCGACCATGGGCGCCCTGCATGACGGCCATATGTCGCTGGTCCGTGCCGCAAAGAAACGGGCGGCGCGTGTGGTGGTCTCCATCTTCGTCAATCCGACGCAGTTCGGCCCCAATGAGGATCTCGACGCCTATCCCCGGCAGGAGGAGGCCGACGTCGTCCTGCTGCGCGGCGAGGAGGCGGACATTCTGTGGGCGCCATCCGTCGCCGAGATGTATCCGGACGGCTTTGCGACCAGCATCCGCGTCGCAGGGATCACCGACGGTCTCGATGGCGCTGCGCGTCCCGGCCATTTCGACGGGGTGGCGACCGTCGTCACCAAGCTGCTGGGGCAGGTGCGCCCCGATGTCGCGCTGTTCGGGGAGAAGGATTATCAGCAGCTGGCCGTGATCCGGCGGTTCGCCGCCGACCTCAACCTTGGCGTCGAAATCATGGGCGTGCCGACCGCGCGCGCGGACGATGGTCTCGCCCTGTCTTCGCGAAACGCCTATCTGACGGCGGACGAGCGCGCCGCCGCCGTCGCGCTGCCGCGCGCGCTGGAGGCCGCACGCGCTGCCATCCTCGCGGGCGTGGCTGTCGCCCCCGCCTTGCGGGCTGCGCACGAATCACTTGAAGCCGCCGGTTTCTCGCGCGTTGATTATGTCGCGCTGTGCGATGCGGCCACCCTCACCCCGCTCGAATCGCTGGACCGGCCTGCGCGATTGTTCGGCGCGGCTATTATCGGCAAGACCCGGTTGATCGACAATATCGCCGTTAACCCTTGAATCCCGCCATTTTCCGGGAATTCATAAAATGATCTCGCGTGGAAATTACCGGCGGCGTTAACCCTGCTTTAAATCCGATCGTGGTGAATAGCCCTCGTCAACAAGTGATTGGGGTTAACATGAGCAACACCGTCGAAAGCACCCGTTTCCTGATCGAACGCCGTCTGCGCGACGCGGCTCTGGGCGATGCCAATGCCTGCTACGATCTGGGCGTCATCTACAGCACCGGCACGGGCAGCATCGAAATCGACCTGATCGAAGCGCACAAGTGGTTCAACCTCGCCGCCGTGTCCGGTTCGGAAGAAGGCCAGGCCTGCCGCGCGGAGATTTCCGAGGAAATGACCGCCCGCGAAATCGCCGAAGCACAGCGCCGCGCGCGTGGCTGGATCGCCGCCAACCGCCGCCTCGCCGCCTGATCGCTCAGTCGGTGCCCTTTCTGAAGGGCGCATGCGCATCGAGATACTGGCGGTCATGTTCGACCGCTTCGCTTTCATGGCGCAGAAATTCGGCGACCGCGCGCCGGAATCCCGGATCGGGGATGAAATGCGCGGACCATGTCGGCACGGGGCGGTATCCCCGCGCCAGCTTGTGCGATCCTTGCGCGCCTGCCTCCACACGGGTCAGGCCGCGCGCGATGGCCGCATCGATGGCCTGATAATAGCATAGCTCGAAATGCAGGAACGGCACGTCCTCGGTGCAGCCCCAGTAGCGGCCGTAGAGCGCGTCGCCGCCGATGAGGTTCAGCGCGCCCGCAATGGGTGCGGTCCCTCGCATCGCGAACATCAGCAGCACCCGCTCGCCCAGACGCTCGCCCAATAGCGAGTAGAAGTCGCGCGTGAGATAAGGCTGCCCCCATTTGCGCGCGCCCGTATCCTGGTAGAAATGCCAGAAGGCGTCCCAGTGCGCCTCCGTGATCTCGTCGCCGCACAGGTGGACGATCTCAAGCCCTTCGCGCGCCCGTTCGCGCTCCTTGCGTATGTCCTTGCGCTTGCGGCTGGACAGCGCGCCGAGAAAATCCTCGAACGAGCCATAGCCGTCATTGGTCCAGTGGAACTGGCTGTCCTGCCGGATCAGCCAGCCCGCCGCCTCGAACTGCGCAAGCTGCGCCTCCTCCACGAAGGTCGCGTGCGCCGACGACAGCTTGTTGTTGCGCACCACCGCCTCGATCCCCGCGATCAGCGGTGCCGCCGCATCGGCGTCACGCAGCAGCAGGCGCGGCCCGGGCACGGGGGAGAAGGGGGCGGCGATCTGGATCTTGGGGTAATAGCGCCCGCCCGCCCGCTGCCATGCCTCCGCCCAGCCATGGTCGAATACATATTCGCCCTGGCTGTGCGACTTGGCATAGGCAGGCGCGGCTGCCGCGATGCTGCCATCGGGCGCTTCCACGACGATGGGCAAGGGCTGCCAGCCCGTTCCCTCACCAACGCTGCCCGATTCTTCGAGGATCGAGAGGAAGGCGTGGCTGACGAAGGGATTGGCGTCGCCCGCACAGGCATCCCACTGCGCGGCGGGAATAGCGGACACGCTGTCATGCATGCGGACGGTTGTGAGATCGCCGCTGCTCATGCGATCGCTCCCCGTCCGTCCGTCAATCCCGGATCGCCACCACGGCGTCCACTTCCACCACCGCGCCGAGCGGCAGGACCGGCACGCCCACTGCCGCGCGCGCATGCTTGCCCGCGTCGCCGAACACGCGGACCATCATGTCCGACGCGCCATTGGCGACCTTGGGCTGGTCGGTGAAGCCTGCCGTGCTCGACACGAACGCGCCCAGCTTCACCACCCGCTCCACCCGGTCGAGGCTGCCGAGCGCGCTGCGCAGTTGCGCCAGGATCATCAGCGCGCACCGTTCCGCCGCGCGCTGGCCGAAATTGAGTTCCGCATCCTCGCCCAGACGGCCGGTCATCAGCGATCCGCTCTCGTCGAAGGGAAGCTGGCCGCTGACATGCGCCAGGCCACCATGGATCACCACGGGGACATAGGATGCCACCGGGGCCGCCGGTTCGGGCAGCGTGATGCCGCTGTTGCTGAGGTGCTGGTCGATGCTGGTCATGCCCGTCTGTCAGCACGCGGCGGCGCTGCGGTCAAGGGAGACCGGCTCAGGTTGCCGCATCGGCGATTCGCGTCGCCAGCCACCGCTCCGCCTCGTCCCAGCGGTCGATGCGGGTATGGGCGTCGGGCGTGGTCGCGATGAAGGGCGCCAGTTCCGGTTCGCCCACCATATGCAACCGCCAGGTTTGCGGCACATGCTCCGCGAGGCTGGCATGGTTGCTCTCCAGATCGTCGATGAACAGGGTGACGCTGGGCTGGTACTGCGCGATGATGCGGGCGGCGGCCGGTCCCTTGCCACCGCGATTGCAGTGGACGGGGGCGTGCAGGCCGTGCGCGGCAAGCTGCGCCGTCCGGGGTTCGCGGCGATGCTCCTCCAAATTGGTCAGCACCACGATGTCGGCGGTTTCCGACAGCCGGGCGATGGCCTCCAGCGCGCCCGTGATCGGCCGTTGCCGGTGCATCTCGCTGTCGAAGAAGCCGCCGAGCAACGACAGGACGATGGCGCGCTCGACGGGATCGCGGCTTTCCTTGTGCCGGAACGCTTCTTCGAAGGGCGAGGCGAAGCTGAAATGGATGCCGTGCGCTTCGTCCAGCCAGCCACGGAACGGCACCAGCATGTGGAGCAGCACTTCGTCGCAATCGGTGATGATGAGTGGACGCGCCATCAGCCCACCTGCGCGCGCGCGGCGACGATCGTCTCCGGCGACTCTCCAATGGCCTCCGCGTAAGCCATCAGGTCCGCCTCATGGCCCAGCAGATAGTCGAGCGCCGCCGCCAGCACCGCATCATTGCCGAGGCCAGCGCGTAATTCCTCCGGGTCGAGGCCAGTCAGCGACAGGAAACGACCGGCTCGGTTGGTGTCCGAAACAATCCAGCTTATCGCCTGCAGGGCAACCATTGTCCCATCAGTGACGTTTCGATTGCGTTGCATTATAGTGTAGTCCCTGCGAGGGTTCCGCCGGACCTTGGTGGGATGTTGCGGGGCAACATTTTGGTCTGGCTCCTGCTCATGGGGGAATGGTTGGCAAAACGGATTCTCGTTGTCGAGGACAATCCTCTGAACCTGCGCCTCTTTTGCGATCTGATCGAGGCGCATGGCCATGAATGCTGTCCGTTGCGCGATGGCCGCGAAGCCTTCGCCAAGGCGTGCGAGTATCGCCCCCACATCATCGTCACCGACATTCAGCTTCCCTATGTCTCCGGCTTCGACCTGATCCAGCAGTTTCGGGGGGAGCCGATGCTCGCCAACGTGCCGATCATGGCCGTGACTGCCTATGCAGCGCCGGGTGACGAGGAGCGGATCAAGTCGGCGGGCGCCAACGTCTATGTGTCCAAGCCGATTTCGGTCATGAAGTTCATGGCCGTGGTGAACGACCTGCTCGCGCTGGCGGAGGAATAGGGCCTAGCCCCACTCGACTACCGGCCACCCCTTCACATGGGCCAGCTTCTTGAGCGGCGGATGGGGGTTGGCGGCAAAGGGTTCGTCGGCGAAATTCAGCATCGGGGCATCCGACACATGGTCGGAATAGGCGCGGACATGGGCGTCGGCGCGAGAAATCCCCTCATGCGTCATCCATGCCTCGATCATGCGCAGCTTGGCGACGTCGTAGCAATTGTCGCCCGCGATCTTGGCGCGCAGCCAGCGTGTCTCCTGCGACATATGGTCGGTCGCGATCACATGGTCGAAGCCCAGCCGCCGCGCAATTGGCTCGACATAAAGGCGGTAGGAGGCGGACGCCATCACCAGTCGCGCCCCCGACGCCCGGTCGGCGGCGATCTGCGCCAGCGCGCCCGGACGGATGTTGCCTGCCATCACCCGGTCGGCATAGCGTTCGACATGGGCATGGATCGCGTCGCGGCTGACGCGGCGGCCCATCATCAGCGCCTGGTTGATCTCCTTGACCCGCGACCGCCCGATCAGCTTCACGACATAGGCCAGCATGACGAGCGGCACGATCGGCAGCAGCAGCAGGCGCCACGGCGCGATGGCCAGCGCCATGTGGATCAGGAAAGCAGAATATGTCCCATGGCGCGTGACGGTACGATCCATGTCATATATGGCGATCTGGATCATTCCTCCATCGCAACCTTGTAGGGGTGATACTCGTTAAGCGTCCCGATGGGCCATTTCGGCTTGCCGCGCAATGCAAAGTGGACCAGTTTCGCCCGACATGCAGAAGGCCGATTTCACCGAAACGACCGAGGACAAGGGCCGGACCCTTGCCATGACAGGTAGCCTGTCACTCTCCTGCCTGGGGGATGTGCCCGCGCGCCTGGACGCGGTCGACGCGCCGGTCGGCAGCATCGACCTGTCCGCCGTCGAGCATATTGACACGGTGGGGGCCTGGATCGTGCGCCGCACCGCTACGCGGCTGGATGCGGAGATTGTCGGCGCGAACGACGATACCGGACGCCTGTTTGAACTGTTGGCCAGCGTCGACGAGCCGGCCGACCGCCCCGTGGCGCCGCAACCGGCCTATCTGCGCATTCTCGACCAGATCGGCGCCGCTATCGTCGCCACCAGCCACACGCTCGTCGGCCTCGTCGGCTTTCTGGGCGCGGTGTTGATCGCCGCATGGCAGCTGATGCGCCACCCCAGCCGTTTCCGCCTGAACGCGGTGGTGCAGCGCTTCGAGGTCGTCGGCATCGCGGCGTTGGGCATCATCGGCCTGATGAGCTTTCTGATCGGTATCGTGATCGCGCAGCAGGGGTCGGTGCAGCTCGAACAATTCGGCATGGAAGTGCTGACGATCAACCTGGTCGGCCGCCTGACATTCCGCGAACTGGGCGTGCTGATGACCGCGATCATGGTCGCCGGCCGCTCCGGCTCCGCCTTCGCTGCTCAGTTGGGCACGATGCAGCTCAACGAGGAAGTCGATGCGATGCGGACCATCGGCGTGTCGCCGATGGAGGCGCTGGTCATGCCGCGCATCATCTCGACGGTGGTGATGATGCCGCTGCTGGGCTTTTACGCCTCGCTATGTTCGATCATCGGCGGCGCATTCCTGTGCGCGATCGCGCTCGACATTCCGCCCGTCACCTTCTTCCAGCGGCTGCGCGAGGTCGTCCCGCTGACCGACATCTGGATCGGCCTGATCAAGGCGCCGGTTTTTGGCCTCATCATCGGCATGGCTGGCTGCTATCAGGGCCTGCAGGTACGCGGCAATGCGGAGGAGGTGGGCCTTCGCACCACTGCCGCCGTTGTGCAGGGCATCTTCCTCGTCATCGTGCTGGACGCGGTGTTCGCTGTCTTCTTCACATGGCTGGGCTGGAAATGACGGACCCGGACATCATCGCACAGACCGACGAGGAACTGAGTCGCGCCGTCCAGAATGCGGACGTCGCCATCTCGATCCGCGGTCTCAAGAACAGCTTCGGCGAGCAGGTCGTGCACGAGGATCTCGACCTCGACGTGCGCAAGGGCGAGATATTGGGCGTCGTCGGCGGTTCCGGCACCGGCAAGTCGGTGCTGATGCGCTCGATCATCGGCCTCCAGACGCCCGTCGAGGGCGAAATCAACGTCTTCGGCCAGCCGATGACCGGCGAAGAGGATGAGGAGGCGCAGCTCGCCATCCGCCGCCGCTGGGGCGTGCTGTTCCAGGGCGGCGCCCTGTTCTCAACGCTGACCGTTTCGGAAAATGTCCAGGTGCCGCTGCGTGAATATTATCCCAACATCCCCGACGCGCTGCGGGAGGAGATTGCGGGCTACAAGATCCGCATGACCGGCCTTCCGGGCAGCGCCGGTCCCAAATTCCCGAACGAACTGTCGGGCGGCATGAAGAAGCGCGCCGGTCTCGCTCGCGCGCTTGCGCTCGACCCCGACCTGTTGTTTCTCGACGAACCGACGGCGGGCCTCGACCCCATCGGTGCGGCGGCCTTCGACGAGCAGACGCGCGAATTGCAGCGCTCGCTCGGCCTCACCTGCTTCCTCATCACCCACGATCTCGACACGCTGCATGCGATCTGTGATCGGGTCGCGGTGCTGGCGGACAAGCGGGTGATCGCGGTCGGGACCATCGACGAATTGCTGGCCACCGATCATCCGTGGATTCAGGAATATTTCAACGGGCCGCGCGGGCGGCTGGCGCATGCCGGGTCCACTACCCTGAAACAGGGAGTGGCGGGCGGCGCCGACTTAAAGAAGGCGGAAAGCTGATGGAAACCCGGTCAAACCACATATTGGTCGGCAGCGTGACGCTGATCTTGCTCGCCGCCATCGTCATCGCGGCCTTCTGGTTCTCGCGCATCGGCGAGGCGGACAATAATGAATATGACGTGTTCTTCAAATCGTCGGTCAGCGGCCTCGCCAAGGGGTCGGGCGTGTCCTATTCGGGCGTGCCTGCCGGACAGGTGAAGACCATCGAATTGTGGGACCGGGACGTCAATTTCGTCCGTGTGCGCATCAGCGTGAACAATGACGTGCCGATCCTGCAAGGGACCACCGCGACGATCCAGAGCCTCGGCTTCACCGGCGTGTCGGAAATCCAGCTGGACGGCGGCGTCAAGGGCGCGCCGTCCATCGCCTGCCCCGCGGACGACCCCAAGTCGGCCTGCCCGGAGGGCGTGCCCGTCATCCC
>JBEVNC010000011.1:0-8243 GCA_040508315.1 Sphingobium sp. | reverse complement strand
ACCTGACCATTGGCCTGATGGTACAGGAATCCACCGCCCCAGCTGTCGCTTTCGGTCAGCGGCCAGCCCTGCGTGTGGATGACGCGGCCCGGCACATGCTTGTCCGGGTCGATGTCCCACAATTCCTTCATACCGAGGCCATAGACCTGCGGCTCGCAGTCTGCCTCGAGGTCATATCTGGTCTTGAGCTGCCGAGTCAGGTGGCCACGTGCGCCCTCCGCAAAGAGAGTGTATTTCGCGGTCAGCTCCATGCCGGGCTGATAGTCATGCTTGTGGCTGCCATCGCGCGCCACGCCCATGTCGCCGGTCGCGACGCCGCGCACCGATCCATCCTCATTGTAGAGGATTTCCGCCGCCGGGAAGCCGGGGAAGATCTCGACGCCCAGATTTTCGGCCTGCCCGCCCAGCCACCGGCACAGATTGCCCAGGCTGCCGGTATAATTGCCCTTGTTGCTGAACAATGGCGGCATGAGGAGGTGCGGCAGATTGTACTTGCCGCCCTTCGTCATGACCCAATGCCAATTGTCCGTGCAGGGCGTCTCCGCCATCGGGCAATCGTCCTCGCGCCAGGTCGGCAGCAACTCGTCCAGCGCCTTGGGATCGACCGTCGCACCAGAGAGGATGTGCGCGCCGATTTCCGACCCCTTTTCGAGGACGCATACCGACAGATCGGCGTCGATCTGCTTCAGGCGGATCGCTGCGGCCAGTCCAGCAGGACCACCGCCTACGATCACGACATCATAGGGCATGGACTCCCGTTCGCTCATCTCGTCCTCCAATGGGCGGTGCACCGTCCGGCCTACCGCAATTCTCCAACGCCTGATGGGTTTGCCGATGGTCTATTCTTGACCATTTCGTCAACCTCTAGTCTGTGAGCTGCATATGTTATCCGCACCCGTAACGACTGATTTCGAGCGCTTTGCCGCTGCCTATTCCGATTGGTGGGCGCTGGCAGGCGTCGATGCGGCCGTGCGGGAGGAGCCGCGAGGATGGCTGGCGCACAAGGTCGCGGCCCCCGTGCAGCGCGCCGCTGCCCCGGAAGCCCGCACGGCATCGCCGCCAAAGCCAGTCGTCGACGAACCTGTCGTCATCGCGCCGCCCCCGCCCGCCCCCATGCCGGACAGCCTCGATGCGTTCATGGCATGGCTGGAGGCTGGGAGGGACCAGCCCGAAACCGATTGGGCCACGCACAGGCTGCTCCCCCGCCTGATCGCCGATGCGCAGCTGATGATCGTCACCGACATGCCTGGCGATAGCGAAATGGACGCAGGCATGTTGCTCTCCGGCGACGAGGGCGCGCTCATCCGGGCGATGCTGCGCGCATTGCGGATAGAGGAGGCGGAGGTATCGGTCGCCAGCCTGTTTCTGTCGCGTCCCATGGGCGGTCAGATCGACGCGCATCATATGGAGGCGGCCACTATGCGCATCCATCATATGGCGGACTTGACGCGGCCGCGACGACTGCTTCTAATAGGGGATCGGACGAGCCGTGCGCTATCCCCGGCCGATGACGGGAACCGCGCGGAATATTTACCTTTTGTTAACCTTAAGGATCGCACTGTCCCGACCATGCATATTCCTGCACCCCTGATGCTTTTCCGCCATCCGGCCCGCAAGGCCGCGGCCTGGGCGCAACTTCGCGAGGTCGCCGTGCGCCGATGAAGGGATTGGGGGGGGCTCGGGGAGCGGGACGGCGGCTGACCACATGGGCCGCATGCGTGATCGGTTGCGGCGCAGCCGCCGCGAGTCCGGCGGTGGCAGGCACCGAGAACATGCGCCTGTCCGTATCAGGCGAGACCATGGGCGTCTATCGCAGCGCCATGGAAAAGCTGGACATGCAGGCATGGGGCGACGCCAAGTCGGCGATCCTCGGCCTGGACCAGTCCGACCCGATGCGGCCCTATCTGCTGGCCCGGCTCTATCTGGCAAAGAACTCGCCGCGCACCGAATTGTTCGATTTACTCGATCTTCTCGCCAAGGCGCCCAACCTGCCGCAGGCGGAGCAGATTTCCGCCCTAGCCACCCGGCGCGGCGCGCAGATCCTGCCGGACCGGCCGCAGGTGCAGAAGCTGATGTACACCGGCGGATCGCCGCAGCGCTCGATCCTGTCGCCAATCAAGGGCGACCCACTCGCCGACACGCTCGCCCCTCGCCTCGCCGCCTTCATCAAGGCCGACACGCCGCTGGCTGGCGAGATGATGCTGGACACGGAGGGCGCCGGTCTCAGCGCCGCCTGCCTGACCGAAGCGCGCCAGCGCCTCGCCTGGTCCTATTATATCACCAACGACCTGGCCAATGCCGAACGGCTTGCGCTCAAGGCAGTCGCCGCGGGCAACGGCCCCTATATGGCGCCCGCCTATTGGGTGGCGGGACTGTCCGCGTGGCGGCAGAATGCCTGGGGTACGGCGGCAATGGCTTTCGCGAATGTCGCAGCGCGCGCCTCCGACGCGGATCTGCGCAGTGCGGGTTACTATTGGGCAGCCCGCGCCTACATGGCCGATGGCAAGCCGCAGCAGGTGACGGCGCTCCTTCAGGCGGCTGCGCGTGAGGATGACAGCTTCTACGGCCTGCTCGCCGCCGAGACATTGGGCCTGTCGCAGCAGCGGCTCGCCGCGCGGCCCCGCACCAGCGACAAGGAAATGCGCAGCTTTGGCGGGCTTCCCAATGTGCGGCTGGCGCAGACTCTCGCCGCGCTGGGACGCACGACGGATGCCGATGAGACATTGCGCTATCAGGCGATGCTGAGCGGCGCGAACAATTACGAGGCGTTGCTCCACATCGCCAGCGACCTGTCGCTGCCACGCACGCAGCTCTGGCTGGCGCAGCGCAGCCCCACGGGGGCCCGCCTGCATCCGCAGACCCGCTACCCCCAGCCCGACTGGACGCCGACCGGGGGCTATCGTGTGGACCGCGCGCTCCTGATGGCGCACGCCCTACAGGAATCGCGGTTCCAGACGGACGCGGTGAGCATGGCCGGCGCGCGCGGCGTCATGCAGGTACGGCCGGGCACGGCGGGCGACCTCGCCGCCGCGACGGGCGAGCAGGTCAGCGCCGCCGACCTCGACAATCCCGCGATCAACATGGAATATGGCCAGCGCTATCTCGAAAGCCTGAGCCGTTCGGGCGCGACCGGCGGTTTGCTGGCCAAGGTGATGGCCGCCTATAATGCCGGGCCGGTGCCGCTGGAGCGCTGGAAATCGCAAATCCGCGACAATGGCGACCCGCTGCTGTTCATCGAATCCGTGCCCTATTATGAAACGCGCGCCTATGTGAACGTGGTGATGCGCAATTACTGGATGTACCAGTTGAAGGATACGGGGCGGTCCACCGCCCTTACCTCGCTCGCACAGGGTCTGTGGTCGCGTTTCCCGAGCAAGGGCACCGAAGTCGCGGTGCGCATGACCCCGGCCGGACAGGCCGCCGGTGTCGATTGACGCCCATGCCTAAAGATACCCATGCCGATAGATGAGAGCCGGGCCTTCCTGCCCATCAACATCGCGCTCCTCACCGTTTCGGACAGCCGCAGTTTCGAGGATGATCGCTCCGGCGACATTCTGGCAGAGCGCATTGCCTCCGCCGGACATATATTGGCGGAGCGCCGCATCGGCCGGGACGATGTAGACGGCATCGTCGCGCATCTGAACGAGTGGATCGACGATCCGCGCATCGACTGCATCCTTACCACCGGTGGCACGGGCGTCACCGGCCGCGACGTGACGCCCGAAGCAATCGAGGCCGTGCAGGACAAGGCCATCCCCGGCTTCGGCGAACTGTTCCGCTGGCTGAGCTTCGAGAACATCGGCACCTCCACCATCCAGTCGCGCGCCTGCGCCTGCGTCGCGCGCGGCACCTATCTCTTTGCGCTGCCCGGATCGACAGGGGCGGTGAAGGACGGCTGGGACAAGATACTCGTCCACCAGCTGGACAGCCGGTTCCGGCCCTGCAATTTCGTGGAACTGATGCCGCGTTTGATGGAACGTTGAAATGGACCACCCTCTAGTCTAAATTGAGGGCACGATGTTCGATGGGCCAGGGCGATTCCATGCATATCTCAGTGACCGATGCGAAGGGGCAACTCACTGAACTGGTGCGCCGCGCCGAGGCCGGGGATGATGTTGTCCTGACCCGCCATGGCCATCCTGTCGCGCGGCTTGTCACCATCCGGCCAGTGACCGACTCCCGGTCCCGCAAGGCATTGATCGATGCGGTTCGCCTATCTGCGAGGAGCAAGGCTATCGATGGACCTGCCGCCGCCCGAAGCCAGGACTTTCTGTACGACGAGGACGGCCTTCCCGGATGATTGCCGTCGACACGTCCGCGCTCATGGCGATCGTACTGAACGAACCGGAGGCCGATGCCTGCGCTGCAGTCCTCGAAGCGCAGGATCATCTGCTGATTTCCGCCGGAACGGTGGCCGAGGCGCTGATCGTCGCGGGACGGCGCGATGTCGCGGGCGAGGTGCAGCAACTGATCGACGGGCTGGGTTTCGAGATCGTGAGCGTGACGGCCACCGCAGCCCGGCGCATCGCCGAAGCATATCGACGATGGGGCAAGGGCATTCACCCAGCCGCCCTGAACTTCGGCGATTGTTTCGCTTATGAGGTGGCCAGTCACCATGACTGTCCTTTGCTGTATGTCGGCAAGGATTTCGCGCGCACGGATATCGCCAGCGCCCTTTGAGCATTCGCGACAATGCCGCTCTGTAACCGCCAATATCCGCTTGGCGGCATCAATCCGCTTGTTTAGGAACATCGCGGGGTCAAAACATGCTTAACGTGTTGCTAAGCATTTCTCGCGATATGCCGGATCGAAGGACGGGGCGTCACGCATCCCGGAGCAAGCGAGCAGGAACAGATATGACGAAGTTCGGTCGTGTTAAGGCATTGGCACTGGGCGCAAGCGCTTCCGGCCTGCTGTTTTCCCCGCTCCACGCGGAGACGTTGCAGGAAGCGTTCGTCAAGGCGTACCGCAACAATCCGACGCTGACCGGCGCCCGCGCCAACCAGCGCGCGCTGGACGAGCAGGTCAACATCGTCCGCGCCGACGGCCGTCCCGCCGCGGACGCCAGCGCCAATTATACCGAGCAGCTGCATCAGGAGGCATCGTCCGCCTTTTCCGGTACGGGGCCGCGCCGTTCGCTAACGGGCCAGGCGCAACTTTCCGTGCCGATCTACAGCGGCGGCATCGTGCGCAACTCGCTCAACGCTGCCAAGCTGCGCGTGCAGGCCGGACAGAATGATCTGCGCGCGACCGAGGCCTCGATCTTCTCTGCGGTGGTCGGGGCCTATCTGGACGTGATCCGCGACAGCGAGATCGTGAACCTGCGCGCACAGAATGTCGAAGCGCTCGATTTCAACCTTCGCGGCAGCCGGGATCGATTCGAGGTCGGCGACCTGACCCGGACCGACGTCGCCCAATCCGAATCGCGCCTCGCGATCGCGCAGTCCGACCTGCAGGCCGCGCAGGCGCAGCTTATCGCTTCCAAGGAAAATTACACCGCGCTGGTCGGCACGCCGCCGACCACGCTGGAAACGCCGCCCCCACTTCCGGGCCTGCCCACCTCGGCGGAAACCGCATCGGCGGTCGCATTGAGCGACAATGCCGACATTCGCGCCGCCGGCAAGGGCCGCGACGCCGCCCGCTACGATGTGAAGGCCGCCAAGGGTCAGGTCATGCCCCGGCTGTCGGCATTCGCAACGGCAAACTATAATAATTATCTGAATTCGGTGGAGAATGACGGCCTTGCCGCCCTTTACAACGCCCAAACGTCGGCAGCCGCAGGCGCGACCATCACCCTGCCGCTTTATCAGGGCGGGCGTCCGGGCGCTTCGGCTCGGCAGGCCGCCGCGCGAGAATCGGCCGCTATCGAACTGACGGTCGAGGTCGAGCGCTCGGTCATCGCGCAGGTCCGCGGTGCCTATGCCAGTTGGCAGGCATCGCTGCGCTCTATCGAGGCGACGCAAAAAGCCGTGGACGCGACCCAGCTATCGCTGGAGGGCGTGAAGGCCGAGAACAGCGTCGGCGCGCGCACCATCCTCGACATATTGAACGCCCAGCAGGAGGCGCTCAACGCGCGCGTCCAACTCGTCTCGGCAAAGCGCAACGCCTATGTCGCCGCCTTCAGCCTGCTTGCCGCCATGGGTCATGCGGAGGCGCGCGACATGGGGCTGGACCCGGCGACCCTCTACGATCCGCAGGCGGCCTATCAGCGGACGAGCGGCAAGCTGATCGATTTCGATTTCCCGCGCCAGCCGCAGGGCATCGCCCAGTCGACGCGCGACAGCAAGCCTGCCGACACCCAGCCCATCGTCGTTCCAGGCTACTGAGGGCAAACCGCCCTCCTCCTCTCGCGGCAGTCCCTGTCATCCGCGCAGCAAAACGGCGCCGCCCGGTTCCCCGGACGGCGCCCCTGCTTTTTCCAGTGTCGCCGGATCAGATCATGTGCAGCACGGTGTCCGCGCCGATCAGATCGTGCAGCAGATCATAATGATCGCTGTTCCAAGTGCCCGCTGGCGAACTGGCCGGCGTCTGCATCGTGACGGTGTTATTGCTATACATCGACGTCAGCGTGTTCGACACGGTGACGCCATTATAGATGACGCCGTGGATGTGCAGGTTGCGGTCCTGCGTGGCATCATTGGGATTGCGCCCGTCGTTGATGTACTTGATCGAGACATTGTGCGCGCCCGCGCCCCAATCGCCGTGCAACGTCAGCACGTCCTGTCCGACCTTGCGGATCGCGTTCACATCATATGTGCCGCCCACCTGCACGCCGTCCACCAACACCTGGAACTGGACGTTGACGCTGTAGAAGTCCTGCGCGACCTTCAGCACCAACGTATCGTGGCCAACGCCTGCCTCGACCGTACGGCCGACGCTGTTGATGATCCGTGCGCCCGTCATCACGCCGGACGGCGCGAAATCGTAGATGGCGATGGAGCCGTCCTTCGCCTGGACATAGCCGGTCGTGGCATGACCCGACGGATCGTAGAAGGTCCGTGAGATCAGATGCTCGTTGGCGTCGAGGATGTCGCGGCTGGAGATGGCATTATTGGCGTTGGCGTGAATGTCGACCTGGACCAGTCCGCCACCCAACGCCGTGCGGATCACGGTGCCGTCGGCATATTTCTCCAATATGTCCATCTGCGCATCGTCCAATATGCCGTAGACCGGATCGATCCCGTACATATAGACACCGCGCCACACCGCGCCCGATGCCCAGTAGGACACGCCCGACCAGACATCCTCATTGCCTTTCATGAACGACAACATGTTGTCCAAGGCCTTGAGCGCCGTCGCACTTTCCGAAACGCCCGTTTCGCCCAGGTGCAGCCTGTACCCGTTCACGCGCGCCCAGTCGGTGACCTGCGCCAGGCGTTCCACGCCGATCGTCTCCGACACGACCCAGTCATACTGGCCTGACGAATCGTCCAGATACTGGTGAACTTCGAACGCGAAATTGTTGAGCGGATCGACGATGGCGCCCTGCTTGCCCAGCACCGTCGCATTGCCGTTCCACATCCAGGATTGGCCGCCGCTCCAGTCGATGCCAGGAACCAGTATCTCCTGCGTGGCGCCCGTCGCGCGGATCGACGCGATCGCCGCGTTGACCATGGGCAACCACGCCGCCGCGGTGGCCTGCTGCGGCTCGTTCATCAGGCCAAAAGTGACGTTGGCGTCATCCTTGAACGAATCGGCCAGCTTGGACCAGACATTGGCAAAGGCGCTGGTCGGCACCTGTGCGGAGCCGATCAGATTGCCGTTGTACATGCCATAATTGTGCAGGTCGATGATGACCTCCAGGCCCAGCGACTTGGCGTAGCTGACGACCGCGTGCAGTTTCTCGACGTAGGATGTGCTCAGCGATCCGTTCAGGCTCGGCTGCAGCAACTCCCACGAGATGGGAACACGGATATTGTCCATGCCCTTGCCTGCGAAATAGGCGATCTCCTTTTGCGTCGGGAAGAAGTCGGCGCCCGTCTTGCCGCCCGACATCAGGCCGTTTTCCGCCCCGCTGATGTTGACGCCGACACTCAGCGGACCGGACGACGGCGAGACCACCGCGCTGAATTTGAAATTGCTCGCGCTCAGGTCGGTCGCGACCACGCCCGTCAGCTTGATCGTGTTGTAATCGTCCATCACGATTTCGGTGTAGCCGTTGCGCTGGATGATGCGCGACGCCAGATGCTCGAACTTGCCGAACCCATAGGCTTCGAGGTTGATGATATCGGCCTCGGCGCCCT
>JBEVNC010000002.1:0-8029 GCA_040508315.1 Sphingobium sp. | reverse complement strand
CGCACGTTCGCGCAAATCCATCGAGTAGGGTCTGGTCATCGCCGCCGCCTCCAATCCCGGCCAGCCGCTTGAATCAGAAAATCTCCACCCTGTGAATCCCTCGCGATTCCCTCAAATGTCATCCCGCTCTAGCCCCCTCGAACCGAAGTTCGACATTTATCCCGTCATCCGGGATGACGATGATGAAAAGACCTTCGATCGCACCATAGCAAAACATGATGCGTCAGATGGCCCCAAAGCCGCTCATGCTGAGAGAGGCCTCACGCCTCAACCGACGAAGGCGCGTTCCACGACATAGGTGCCGGGCTTGGCGTTGGAGCCTTCCTCGAAACCGCGCGCCTCGAGCAGCGCCGACGTCTCGCGAATCATCTCCATGCTGCCGCACATCATGCAGCGGTCATATTCCGGGTGGAAATGATCGTCGCCCAGAGCCGGCAGCTTGAGGATCGAACCATTCTCGATCATCGTCGTGATACGCTGCTGCTCGTGGAAATCCTCCCGCGTGACGGTGGGGATATAGTGGAGCTGTACCAAAGCCTGGTCCTGCACCAGCGGATCGCCCGCCAGCTGGCTCTCCAGTTCCTGCCGGTAGGCAAGGTCGCTGACCCGGCGCACCGAGTGGACAACCACGATCTGCTCGAACCGGTCATAGATGTCGGGATCGCGAATCACGCTGAGAAAGGGCGCGAGGCCGGTGCCGGTGGACAGCAGGAACAGCCGCTTGCCGGGCAGCAGCGCGTCGGCGACCAGCGTTCCCGTGGGCTTGCGGCCCAGATACACGCCGTCACCCGGCTGCACCGCCTGAAGGCGCGAGGTCAGCGGACCGTCGGCCACCTTGATCGACAGGAATTCCAGTTCGTCCGAATAGGACGGGCTGGCGATCGAATAGGCGCGCAGCAGCGGCCGCGCCTCGGTCGGCAGGCCGATCATCACGAATTCGCCCGACCGGAAGCGGAAGCTGGGCGGACGCGACAGGGCGAAGCTGAACAGATGCTCGTTCCAGTGACGGACCCACTGGACGGTTTCGGCAAAGAGGGACGCGGTTGGCTCAAGCATACGGGCCTCAAGGATGGATTGGCTCATTGGCCGTCCACTCCATTATGAAGTCCGGCGCCGGGCGTCGGCAGCGGATAGCGTGCAAGGAAAAGGATCGCAACCGTCGTGAGCGCCCGATTGAGGATCGTGACCGCTTCCTCACGCACCAGCATGGGGATCGCGGCGGCCGCCGCCTGCGACCGGCCGGTGCCGAGCAACCGGACCAGCGACAGCAGCACCGCCTCGGCCTCGCTCACATGCGGGCATCCCAGCGAGCCGAAGCCGAGCCTGCCGATGCCGTCGCGGTTCAGCGCCATCATCGCCATGTGGAAATGCGGCAACGCGTCCGACAGGTCGGACCGTGCGAAGGTCGGTCCCAGCACGGATGGCGGGCAGCGGCGCTCCGACAGACTCTGCACCCATCCGCGCACCGACCAGATGAAGAAGCGGCTCCCCTCGTCCAGCGAGCCGATGGGACGGTCGAGATAATCGTACATGCGGGGCCTCCCTGCGGCCCGGCGGGTCCGGGCAATGCGCTAATGCGAATGATTCGCATTTTGGTAGAGGGATTGGGGCGTGATGGCAAGTGCGTGGAGATATGAGATTTTTAGGAGGTGGGTTTGAGGTGGAGGAACGTGAAATGCCCTCCCCTTCGGTGCATAGTTACAATCTCTCTCAATCGTCATTCCCGCGAAGGCGGGAATCCAGAGCCACGCAGAACCGCGCTCTCGGCCCTGGATTCCCGCCTTCGCGGGAATGGCTTATATATGAAGGGCTTTGGCTTAAACCGAACGATCAGGGCTCACGCACCTATCGCTTCGCCAGAACCCGCGTCGCCACCGCCGCGGCCGAAGCCCGATTCTCCACCCCCAACTTGATGAAGATATGATCCAGATGCTTGTTCACCGTCCGCGCGGAGATGTTGAGGATCTCGCTCATATCCTTGTTGGACTTGCCCCGCGCGGTCCACAACAGCACATCGGCCTCGCGCGGCGTCAGGCCGAGATCCTGTTGCAGCATCTGCACCTCCATCCCCTCGAAGGATCGGGCGATGCTGAACAGATGCTCGCCGGGCGACGATGCGCCGAGATAGGTAACGGTGAATTTCTGCGGACCGGCGGGCCGGGTCGCGCCTTCGTCCGGGTCGCCGGGCGGCATGCCGATGCGCCGCGCCAGTTCGGCGGCGAGCGGCACCCGCGTCTCGCTGTCCAGTTCGTCGAGCAGGCGCTGCGTCTCCGCCGTCGCCCAGCGGATCGTGCCGTCGCCGTCGCAGGCGAGCAGCCGCCCGCCGAGGCTGTCGAGCGCGGTCAGCGCGCTGCGCGTCTTATACGCGTTGCCGAGGTGGACGCGGATGCGCGCCAGCAATTCCTCGAACTTCAGCGGCTTGGTTACATAATCGACGCCGCCCGCCGCCAGCCCCCGGATGACATGCTCGGTCTCGCTGAGGCCGGTCATGAAGATGACGGGGACATGGGCCGCCCCTTCGATGGCCTTGATCCGGCGGCAGGTCTCGAACCCGTCCATGCCGGGCATCATCGCGTCGAGCAGGATGAGATCGGGCATGGTCGCGGCAATCTGCGCCAGCGCCTCCTCCCCGCTCGCCGCCACCTGCCCCACAAGCCCATCGGCCGCGACGACATTGGACAGGAGCGCGCGGGCATCGCCGTCATCGTCCACGATCAGGATGACGGGGGTCATGCAGGCGCTCCATCGGCTGTCACCCAGTCGAGCTCGAGCAGCAGGCCGATCCGGTCGAGCAGCACCGAAATCTCATAGGGTTTCAGCACATAATCGTCATGCGGATCGTCGGGCAGGCGGCGGCGCTGGAAATCATGGACATTGGCGGAGACCATGAGGATGGGGACATCCTCGCCGAAATCGCTGCGGATGCGGCGCGCGGCGTCCCAGCCGTTCAGGACCGGCATGGCGATGTCCATGATGACGAGGTCGGGCGGGGCGCGCCTGTACGCCTCCACCGCAGATTCGCCGTCCGCCGCGAATTCGAGGTCGAAGCCGATGGGCGTCAGTAGGTCGCGCATCAGGTCGAGATGCGCGCTGTCGTCGTCGGCGACCAGGATGCGGCGCCGCGCCCCTGCATAGCGGCGGCTGCGCGGGTCGGGGGTGCGCAGATTCTCCTTGGGCGGCGCTTCGGAGAAGAACATCTTCACGCGGAACGTGCTGCCGACACCCGGCGCGCTCTCCACCGTCAACTGTCCGCCCATGATGTCCACCAGCAGGCGCGTGATGGTGAGGCCCAGGCCCACGCCCGGCTGGCCGCGCACCGTCTCCAGCCGCTCGAACGGCTCGAAGATCCGCTCCAGATGTTCGGGCGCGATACCGACGCCGGTGTCGCGCACCACGAACTCCGCCACGGGGTTGCGCCACTGGATCGACAGGGCCGCCGAACCGGAGGCGGTATATTTGATCGCGTTGGAGATGAGGTTGATGAGGATCTGCCGCAGCCGTTTTTCGTCCGTATAGACCCAGACGGGCAGATTGGCGGGGCGGCCATGCTCGAACTCGATACCGCGCGCGGCGGCCTGCACGCGGAACATGTCCACAATCTGGTCGAGCAGTTCGGCCAGGTTGATCCGCTCGCGCGCGATGCGGACCGATCCATTCTCGATGCGCGACACATCGACGAGGCCGTCGACCAGATCGGACAGATGCGTGGCGCTGCGCCGGATGACCCGGATCGCGTCGGACACCTGCTTGTCCTGCTCACGCTCCAGCAATTGGGCATAGCCGGAGATGGTGTTGAGCGGGCTGCGTATCTCGTGGCTGACGCCGACGATATAGCGGCTCTTGGCGAGGTTTGCGGCTTCGGCGGCATCCTTGGCCCGTTGCAACTGGGCGTCGGTGCGCGCGTGCGCCTCGATCTCGTCCATCAGCATCTGGGTCTGGCGTTCGGATTCCTCCTCGGCCGCATTCTGGCTCTCGCGCGCCAGCACGAAATACCAGACGGCGAAGGCGGCCGCCGCAGCGAGGCCGACGAAGACCGACTGCATCACCCGGGTCAGCGCGGCAGCATGATCCCCCATGCCGACACGCTGGTAGAAGATGAGCAGCAGCACGATGCCGATGATGCCGAGCGAAATGGCGTAGGCGAGGGCGAACCTGACGACCCGCGCATAAAGGACCGTGGTGAGCGGCGCGGGGATGATCGCGCGCGCCCTTGCCGCCATGCGGTCGATCACGCTCACCCGTTCCTTGCACGCATCGTGGCAGCGCGCCTCCAGCGTGCAGCATAGCGAGCAGATATTGCCTTCATAGACCGGGCAATAGGCCATGTCGGGCGCCTCGAACCCGTTCTGGCAGACGGTGCAGTCGCATTCCGCCGTACCGAGATCGTCGACGGGGCGCGCGACATAATATCTGCCGCCCGTGCCCCAGGCGATGAGCGGCGCGAGCGTGAATGCGGTGACAAGGCCGATGACCGGCGAGAACATCTGCGCGGCCTGCCCGAACAGCCCGGCGAAACAGGATGTGGAGACGAGCAGCGATCCCAGCATCGCGCCCACCCCGACCGGGTTGATGTCGCGCAGATAGGCGCGGCGGAACTCGATCCCCTTGGGGCTGAGGCCCAGCGGCTTGGACACCATCAGGTCAGCGATGACCGCCCCGAACCAGGCGACCGCGAAATTGCTGTACAGCGCCAGCACCCGCTCCACCACGGTCTGGATGCCGCTTTCCATCAGCATCAGCGCGATCAACGTGTTGAAGATCAGCCAGACGACTCGGCCGGGATGGCGGTGGGTCAGGCGGGAGAAGAAGTTGGAGCTGGCGATGGACCCGGCATAGGCGTTGGTGACGTTGATCTTGATCTGGCACAGCGCCACGAAAATGCCGGTCAGCACCACCGCCGCGCCGGGTGACGAGAGCAGCCCGGTAAAGGTCATGAAATATTGCGCGGTGGGATTGGCCGCATCGGCCATGCTCATGCCGCGCGACAGGGCGATGACCGCGAGGAAGGAGCCGATCGCGATCTTGAGCGCGCCGATGATGATCCAGCCCGGCCCGGTCAGGAGGAGCGCCGACCACCAGCGTCTGGCGCCGACCTGTTCCTTTTCAGGGAGGAAGCGGAGATAATCGACCTGCTCGCCGATCTGCGGCAGGAGGGAGAGGAACACGGCCAGCGCCGCGCCGAAGCTGGCGAAGCGCGAGGTTTCCGCCATCGTGCCCTCATAGCCGGTCCACAGCGTCAACGCGTCCGGTCCCGCCAGCCCGAGGAACAGCAAAGGCGCGAGTTGCAGGAGCAGCCAGATCGGCTGCGTCCAGTTCTGCCACCGGCTGATGCGCCGAAAGCCGTAAGCGGCGATGGGGATGACGACGAGCGCGCTGACGATATGGCCGATGGGGAGCGGTATGCCGAAGCATAGATATAGCGCCGCCGACAGGATCACCGCCTCTATGGCGAACAGGATGAAGGTGAAGCTGGCATAGACCGCCGAGGTGATGGTCGAGCCGAGATACCCAAAGCCGGACCCCCGCGTCAGCAGGTCCATATCCACGCCGTAACGCGCGCCATAATAGCAGATCGGCAGGCCCGAGATCAGGAAGATCGCTGCCGCCGCCGCGAGCGCCAGCGCCATCGACTCGAAGCCATAGCTCAGCGTCACCGTCGCGCCGATGGCCTCGCAGGCGAGGAAGGCGATGGAGCCAAGCGCGGTATTCGCCACCCAGCCGGGGGACCAGATGCGCGCGCGCCTTGCCGTGAAGCGCAGCGCATAGTCCTCCAGCGTCTGGTTATTGACCCACTGGTTATAGGTGCGCCGGTTGCCCGCGATCCGCTGCCGCCGGGCCGCGACGCGCGCGGTTGCGGGGGCGGATGCGGCCTCGATCATCGTCGTCAGGCTGCTCCGGCGAGGACGAGGCCGAAGCCCGCCGCAAGAATACCCGCGCCGCGCGACCAGCTGGCCGGAATGCGTCGTGCCAGCACGACGCCGATGCCGTGCAACACCGCCGTCGCGACGAGGAAGCCACCCGCAAACGTGAAGGCCGCCGTGCCGCCCGGCGATTCGAGGCCATGCGCCATGCCGTGCGAGAAACCGAACAATCCGGCGACGATGCCCGCGAGCGCGAGCGGTGTCCTCAGCCTGAGCGCGACCGCCGAACCCAGCACGAGGACGGAGGCGATGATCAGCATCTCCGCCCCTGCCGCGCCGCCCTGCGCCAGCGCGCCATAAGCGAAACCGCCCAGCATCGCGGCGAGGAAGGCGGACGGCAGCACCCACAGGGCACGGCCCGCGACGAGACCCGCCCACAGGCCGACCATGAGCATCGCGACCAGATGGTCCGCGCCGGTCAGCGGGTGGAGGATGCCGGAGACCAGACCGCTTTCCTGATGGCCCGGATGGGCGAAGGCCGGGGTGGCGGTGAGGGCAAGGGCTGTAAGTGCGCTACGGCCCAGCCACCCAACCATGTCATTCCCACGAAGGCGGGAATCCAGAGCCACAAACGCAGCGCTGTCCGACTCTGAATTCTCGCCTTCGCGGGAATGACGGAGGAGAGTGTCTCTCATGGCAGTTTCCTTTCCGGCAGGCCGCCCGTGGCGACGATGAAGCGCGCGATTTCGGGCAGGCCGACGCCCTCGCGGATATTGGTGAACACGAAGGGACGGACGCCGCGCATCTTTTTCGAGTCGCGGTCCATAACTTCGAGGCTGGCGCCGACGAAGGGGGCAAGGTCGATCTTGTTGATTACGAGCAGGTCCGACCGGGTGATGCCGGGGCCGCCCTTGCGCGGGATCTTGTCGCCCGCCGACACGTCGATCACATAGATGGTGATATCGGCAAGTTCCGGCGAGAAGGTCGCCGCCAGATTATCCCCGCCGCTCTCGATCAGGATGAGGTCGAGGCCGGGGAATTTCTTCGTGAGCTGGTCCACGGCGGCGAGGTTGATCGAGGCGTCCTCGCGGATCGCGGTATGGGGGCAACCGCCCGTCTCCACGCCGATGATACGTTCGGGCACCAGCGACCCGGCGCGGGTGAGAAACTCGGCATCCTCGCGCGTGTAGATGTCGTTGGTGATCGCCGCTATGTCATAGGCATCGCGCAGATATTTGCACAAAGCATCCATGAGCGCGGTCTTGCCGGAGCCGACGGGGCCGCCGATGCCGACGCGAAGCGGGCCGTTGATGGATGGATTTTCGCTCATGTCCTGAACAGCCTCGTATATTGGGTCTCATGGGCCATGCAGCCCAACTCCGCCACCAGGGCGCAGCCGCTCAGCATGTCGAAAGGGTCGCCGTCGGGGATGGCGGCGGCTTGGGCGGCGAGGGCGAACACCTGGCCCCGCAGTTCGCGCAGCACCAGCTGGCCATCGGTCTGGCCGAGCGGCACCAACCGCTGCGCCGCCGAGACGAAATTGGCCACCACCCCGTGCAGCCATGCGGTCAGCGCGGCGTCCAGCGCGATGCCATGGCAGGCGAACAGCGCGGCCGCCGCGACGGGATAGGTCAGGTCGTCATTGTCGATGTCGGCCAGCAGCACGCCGAACCGCGATTCGCCCGCCGTGGAGAGGGCGATGCGGCGGAAGGCGGCCCCCTGCGCCGTGGCCTCGAGGCGGCGTTCATGGCCGGTCTGCATGGCGGCGGCGAGGTCTGCGATTTCGGCCAATCGGTCGGCATCGTCCGCCGCCGCGGCCCGCCAGGCATGGGTGAAGATCATGGCGTCATTGTGCACGGGGCCATGACCGATGAGCTCGGCAAGCCAGTGTGCGGTGGTGGCGCGGTCGGTGACCAGCCCCTCCTCCACCGCCCATTCGAGGCCGCCCGAATGGGCGAAGCCGCCGATGGGCCAGGACGGGGACATCCAGCTGAGGAGGTCGTAAAGGGCGTGAGGGTTTGTCACTGCGACATGGTCCCGAACGCCTCGTGCTCCTGCGAAGGCAGGAGCCCAGGGTTATTGGCCGGGTCGCTGGGGGTCCTGGGCTCCTGCTTCCGCAGGAGCGCGGGGCTGCTGGGCGGCCCCGGCTTCCGCGAGGAAGCGATCGA
>JBEVNC010000236.1:0-19575 GCA_040508315.1 Sphingobium sp. | reverse complement strand
AGGTCGCCCTCATCACCGGTGAGGAGCGCATCGTCCCGCCCGATGCCCGTTGGTTCCTGACCACAGCCGAATCCATGCCGATCAACGGCGTCGGCACGCTGCGCGATTTCAGCTTCGTGGCGCTGGACGAGGTGCAGATTGCCGCCGACCCCGAACGCGGCCATGTCTTCACCGACCGGCTGCTGCGCGCACGCGGGCGTGACGAGACGATGCTGCTGGGGTCCGCCAGCGTCTCCGGCGCGGTGCGCGACCTGGTGCCGGGGGCGGAGATCATCGGGCGGCCGCGTTTCTCCACCCTGCGCTATGCGGGCATGCAGAAATTGTCCCGCCTGCCCAAGCGGTCCGCCATCGTCGCCTTCTCGGCCGAGGAGGTCTATGCCGTGGCGGAGATGCTGCGCCGCTTTCGTGGCGGTGCGGCGGTGGTGATGGGCGGCCTTTCCCCCCGCACTCGCAATGCGCAGGTCGCGATGTTCCAGGCGGGCGAGGTCGATTATCTCGTCGCCACCGACGCCATCGGCATGGGCCTCAACATGGACGTGGACCATGTCGCCTTCGCCTCCCTGTCCAAATTCGACGGGCGGCGGCAGCGGCGGCTGACCGTGGCGGAGATCGCACAGATCGCCGGGCGTGCGGGCCGGCACCAGCGCGACGGCACGTTCGGCGGCGTCGGCGCGGCGGACGCACGCCCCCTGTTCAACCCGGAGGAGATCGAGCGGATCGAGGAGCATCGCTTCTCGCCCGTCGAGCATTTCTACTGGCGCGACGGCGACCTGCCCTTCGACAGCATTGCCGCCCTTATCGCCGCATTGGAACGCTATCCCGCGCATGAGCGCCTGCGCCCCGCGCCGGAAGCCACGGATCTCGCCGTGCTGCGCGCGCTGGCCGACAATCCGGAGGTGCTTGGCCGCGCGCGGGGTACGGCGCAGGTCCGGCGGCTGTGGGACGTCTGCTCCCTCCCCGATTTCCGCAAGTCCGGGACGGAGCATCATGCCCGCCTCGTCCTGCAATTGTGGCAATATCTGAGCCAGGGCAACGGCCATATCCCGCATGACTGGTTCGCGGGCCAGATCGCGCGACTCGACGATGTGCAGGGCGATGTCGAAACGCTCGCCGGGCGCATCGCGGCGGTCAGGACATGGGCCTATGTGGCGCAGCGCAACGACTGGCTGACCGATCCCGCGCACATGGCGGGCCGTACGCTGGCGCTGGAGGAAAAGCTCTCCGACGCTCTGCACGCCGCCCTTACGCAGCGTTTTGTCGATAAACGCACCTCCATGCTCTTGCGCGATATAGGCCGGGACGCTTCGCTGTTGCCGGTGGACGTGGACCCCTCCGGGGCTGTAACGGTCGACGGACAGATGATCGGTCGCCTAAAGGGCTTTCGCTTTCAGGTGGACCCGCAAGCACGCGCGGTCCAAAAGCGGATGTTGCTGGCGGCAGCGGAACGGAGACTGGGTAAGGTGCTGACGGAGCGGGCGCAGGCGATATTGACGGCGAGCGACGGGGCATTGCGCCTGTCGGCTGAGCCGGGCACGGAACCGACCATACACTGGGAGGACGTGCAACTGGCGACGCTGAAGGCTGGCGCACGCCTGCTTCAGCCCGAACTCGTCATGGACCCCGGCCTCACCGCCATCGCGCCGGAATTGCAGGCAGCGGTCAAGGCGCGCGTGGAAGCGTGGATCGATGCGCAGTTCACGCGCCACATCCCCGCCCTCGTCAAGATGAACGCCGGGTCGCAGGACCCCGCCGTGCCGCCGCAGGTGCGGTCCGTACTGGCGCAACTGTCCGATGCTGGCGGCGTCGCGGATCGCGCCGCGCTCGACGAAGCGCTGGGCAGTGTCGAAAAGACCGACCGTGGCCAGCTTCGCAAGTCGGGCGTCGTGATCGGCGTGCTCGACCTTTATCATCCCGGCCTGATGAAGCCGGGCGCGGCGCAGTGGCGCATGGTCCTGCTGATGCTCAAGGCGGCCAAGCCGCTCGTCGCGCTGCCGCCCGCCGGTGCGGTGCTGCTCCAGGCCGACGCGGTGCCGAGCGCGGATGGCGCGGCGATTGCCGGTTTCCGCCGCTTTGCCGACATCTGGCTGCGCATCGACATTGCTGAGCGTGTAGCGCGGACCGGGCATGAGGCCATTGCCGCGAATCGCCCCTATGAGGCGACTGACCCGCATATCGTTTCCATCGGACTTCCCGCCGACGCGTTTGCCGATCTGATGCGGCAGGCCGGTTTCCGTCCGATCACGCCGCAGCCCATCGCCGCGCCGGTGGCGACCGCTCCCGCCGAACCTGTTGTCCCCGTCGAAGCGTCGACCCCGGTGGAGGCGACCGAATCGCCGGCTAGCGTCGCGCCAGTTGCGGACGCCGAACCTGCTGCCGAAGTCGAGGCCGCCGCCGAAACGGAATCACTGGCAGAAGCCGAACTGGCGGCCGAATCATCGCTCATGATCGAATCCGGCGAGCCCGTCATCGCCGCCGATGCTGTCGAAAACCTCGAAACAGCCGCTGAAGCGCCGCCCGCAACCGGCACCAACTGGGTTTTCCGCGGCCGTCCCAAGGCCCGCCCGCCGCGCGGCCCGCGCAACGAGAATCGCGGTCCCCGCCGTCAGTCCCGCGAAGGCGAGCAGCAAGGCGCGCCCCGCGAACGGCACGACGCTCGCCCGCCACGCCAGGCTGAAGGCCAGCAGCGCGGTGACGGCCAGCGCCGCGACGGACCGCGCCGCGCCGACCAGAACCGCGATGGGCCGCCGCCCAAGCGTGGCGACCGGCCCGACCGTGGAGGTGGCCGCGACCAACGGGAGCAGCGCCAGCCCGTCCCGGTCGGCAGCGCGACGTCGAAGGCCTTGTCCGGCCTTGCCGACCTGCTGAGACGCGATGGCTAGGGCGCACCGGGCCGCCAGCGACAATGCTATCGCGTCGGGCACCCAGCAGGTGCCCGCGCAACGGATCGACCGTTTCCTGTGGTTCGTACGCCTCTCCGCCGACCGCTCCTCCGCGCAGGCGCTGGCGGAGCGCGGCATCGTGCGCCTGAACGGCCGACGTGTGGAGCGGGCGCATACGCCGGTGCGGCGCGGCGACCTGCTGACCCTGCCGATTGGCGACGCGGTGCGCGTCATCCGCATCGTCGACCTGCCCGTGCGGCGCGGCCCCGCGCCCGAGGCGCGCACCATGTACGAGATGATCGAGACCGGCGATATGGGCGCCGGTCCGGCCTGACCGGCCACCGCGCCCCCAACTGCGACTATGCCCCTTGAAAGGGAACCCATATTGACGCTGCGGCATGCGGCGCATAGCAGGGCGCAAAATGGACTGAACAGGGCCTAACTGATGACCTATGTCGTGACCGATGCGTGCATTCGGTGCAAATATATGGACTGCGTGGAAGTGTGCCCGGTCGATTGCTTCTACGAGGGCGAGAATATGCTCGTCATCAATCCCAGCGAATGCATCGATTGCGGCGTGTGCGAACCGGAATGCCCGGCCGAGGCGATCCTGCCCGACACCGAAAACGGCCTTGAGACATGGCTGGAACTGAACGCCAAATATTCGGGCGAGTGGCCGAACATCACGACCAAGGGTGAAGCGCCTGCCGACGCCGACGCCATGAAGGACGTCACCGGCAAGCTGGAGAAATTCTTCTCGCCGGAGCCCGGTACCGGCAGCTGATCGCCATCGGAACTTGACCGATTCTTGATCCTGAACCGGAATGAAACCAGTGTTTCAAGCGCTTTTGCGCTGAAACGCTGGTAATTTTGTGACGACTCTGTTAAAGGGTGCGCCACGGTGCCTGTCTGCGCCGTGACTATCGGAGTATCATTCGGATCTGAATCCGCGGTTGCCCTCTCAGGGCCGTCCCCAACGTCCGCCGCCGGGCTCAGGCTATCCCAAAAGACAGAAAGGTTGCAAATGGCTGCCAAGGCGCTGTCGTTCGACGTCGGTGATTATGTAGTCTACCCCAAGCACGGTGTTGGCCGTGTCATCGAACTCCAAAGCCAGCAGATCGCAGGAATGGAGCTGGAGCTGTATGTGCTCCGCTTCGAGAAGGAGCGCATGACGCTCCGCGTTCCGACGAACAAGGCCGAAAGCGTCGGCATGCGCAAGCTGTCTTCCGACAAGACGCTGGGCGAGGCGATGGAAACGCTGAAGGGCAAGCCCAAGGTCAAGCGCACCATGTGGTCGCGCCGCGCGCAGGAATATGAGGCGAAGATCAATTCGGGTGACCTGGTGTCGATTGCCGAAGTGACCCGCGACCTGTTCCGCGCCGACGACCAGCCGGAGCAGAGCTATTCCGAGCGTCAGATTTTCGAGGCCGCCTCCAGCCGCCTCGCACGCGAACTGGCCGCAATGGAAGAGACGGACGAGCCGGGCGCTCTGAAGAAGATCCTGTTCATCCTGAACGAAGCTGCGCCGAAATATGCCAAGGAGCGCACGGACTAATCCTCCGTACCCTTGCGTGAACAAAAACCGCCGCGAAGTCCAAAGGGATTTCGCGGCGGTTTTTTGTTGGGTTCGGCGTGCGCGATATTCAGGGGGTGCGCACTGGCTTGATCGGCGGGGTTCGCATGATGACCTCGCCCTTGCTCATTTCCACGGCATGGGGATAGGGCATCTCGATCCCTTCGCGGTCGAACGCTTCCTTCACCGCCTTGATCATGTCGGCCCGGTAATCGAGATACTCGCTCGTCCGTATCCAGACGCGTGCCGAGACATTGACCGCGAAGTCGCCGAGGCTCTCGACGCCGAACCAGGGCGCCGGATCGCTCAAAGCGCGGCTATCGGCCGCCATCGTGTCGCGCAGCACGGCGAGCACCTGATCGAGATCGTCCTCATAGCCGACACCATAGACGATCACGCAGCGGCGCCTGCCTTTGGTGGTGAAATTGGTGATGGGGTTCGACATGGCCTGGCCATTGGGCACAAGGATGCGCCGGTCGTCGAGCGTCTCAATCTCGGTAAAGAACAGGTCCAGATCGGTGACGAGCCCCTCCTTGCCGCCGATTTCGACGAAATCGCCGATATGATAGGGTCGGATGAGCGCAATCATGATGCCCGACGCGACATTGCCGAGCGTTCCCTGCAACGCCAGCCCAACCGCCAGGGCACTCGCACCTAGGATCGCAACGAGGCTCGCGGTCTGGACCCCGAACATCTGCAACACGACGATCAGGACCACGATGATGATCGCGTAGCGCACCATGCGCGACAGGAAGGTGCCGAGCGTGGAATCGATCCGCGGGTTCTTGAGCGCCTGATCGCGGGCAAATCGGGAAATGAAGAAGGCGAGCCAAATGCCTATGCCAAGGACCGCCGCCGCATAGGCGACCTTCAGTCCCCAGACGAGCACGAGATTGTAGACGCCTGCGTTCATGGCCCACCAACCCGCTACTGCCGACTTATTTCCAACGCACGCAAATCAATGCGAGCGGCGCTCCCGACTGACCACATGGGTCAGGGTCCCGCTAATTTCCTTCGGGCTGCCCGGCCACCTTCGGCGCAATCAGATTATGCGCTCGCCAGCCCTTGGGTGCCTCGAACGTTCCCGCCCATATCCCTTGCTTGGCCGACCGCGCATCCTTCTCCTTTGCGTCATACAGTGGCTCGCTGCTGATCGCCCATCCCGCCGCGACCATGGCGGCACCAATATCGCCCACGCCGCGCACGGAACAACGCGCGACGGTCCGCCGATAGCGGTCTCGCTCTATCCGGGTACAACGCAGGCCGCCGCGGGCCACCATTTCATCCAGCGCGACGCGAGCGGACTCGCCGCAGGTCCAGGTGATGCCGCGCGGGTCGGTGCAGAACTGGCCGCGCTCCACCGCGTCCATGCCTGCCAGCCTGACGGTCTCGTCCCCGACGCGCAGCGTGTCGCCATCGGCCACGAACACGCGCCGTCCTGCGCTATCGATGGGCCGTCCCCGGTCCCCGTCCCCGCCAAAGATCGCGTAGCATAGCGCCAAAAGCAGGATGACCGCCGCGACGACTGCACGGCGTGCCAGCCAGCGGGGCAGACGCGATGCTATTTCCTACCGCCAATCGACTTCACCGCCGCCAGCGTACCCGCGACATGATCCTTATAATCGAGGTCGCTGTGCACATAGGCGATGCGACCCGACTTCGCGATCACATAGGAGGTGCGATTGGTCTTGCCTGCCATTTGCGGCCGCCCCTCCATGGCAGGCAGCGCCACGTCATAGCCCTGAATGATAGCGGGCCCGGCGGACGCGACGGGGAACTTGTCCCGGCATTCTTCCTTGGAGAAGCGCGCCAGCGTGTCGACCGCATCGTTCGACATACCGATGATGGACGCGCCCGCCTTGGTGAACTCATCCGCTTTTTCCGCGAACTCGCGCGTTTCGGCGGTGCATCCCTTGGTGAAGGCGGCTGGGAAGAAATAGAGGACGACCGGCCCCTTCTTCAGCATTTCCGCCAAGTGCAGGCGGAAGACCTGGCCATTGCGCGCGCCGCGCGTGGTGAAGTCGGGCGCCTTGGTCCCGACCGCGAGGACGGCCTGAGCCGGGGACGCCCCAGCGAGCCCCAGTACGGCCGCCAAAGTTGCTATGGCGATATGGTTACGCATCATCCTGCTCCCTGAAACTAGCTGCCCCTGATTGCCACGCAGGGCTTCCCTTGTCACGCACAGCCGCATAGCACGCGCACATGCCGGTCACGCGCCTAACCCTCACGAATTTCCGTAATCACCACGACGCGCTGATCGAGCCTTCGGAGGATATGGTCGTGCTGACCGGGGCCAATGGCGCTGGCAAGACCAACATATTGGAAGCCGTGTCGCTGCTCGCCCCCGGACGCGGCCTGCGCGGCGCCACGCTGCACGACATGGCGCGGCAGGATGGGCCGGGAGGCTTCGCGCTGGCGGCCGAGGTAGCGGGCGCGCGGATCGGGACGGGTACGCTCGCCGCGACGCCCGACCGGCGACAGGTACGCGTCAACGGCACGGCGGCGGCGGCGACCGCGCTCGCCGAGCATCTGGCGATCAGCTGGCTGACCCCCGCCATGGACCGGTTGTTCATCGAAAGCGCTGGCGGGCGGCGCCGCTTTCTCGACCGGCTGGTGCTGGCGCTGCGCCCCGATCACGGCGTCCATGCCAATCGCTACGACGCGGCGATGCGCGCGCGCAACGCGCTGCTGGCGGAGGAGCGGCCCACGGACCCGGAATGGCTCACCGCGCTGGAGGCGCAGATGGCAGAACATGGCCATGCGATGGACGCGGCGCGTCGCGACATGCTGGCGCGACTGGGCGACATGCTGGAACAGACCCCGCCGGACCTGTTCGCGCGTCCGCGCCTGTCGCTGGAGGGCTGGCAGGCGAACGACGGAGCGCTCGCACAGTTGCTTCGGGCGAGCCGGGCCCGCGATGCGGCGGCAGCACGGACACTCGTCGGCCCGCATCGCGCCGACCTGATCGTCACCCATGCCGACAAGGGGCAGTCAGCCGCGCTTTGCTCGACCGGGGAGCAGAAGGCGCTGCTGCTGTCGCTCATCCTCGCCCATGCGGCATTGGTGGGACGCGACACCGGACGGCCACTGGTGTTGTTACTGGACGAGGTGGCAGCCCATCTCGACCCGGAGCGCCGTATCGCTCTGTTCGACAGGCTGCGCGCGACGGGCGGACAGGTCTGGATGACCGGAACCGAATCGGCGCTGTTCGATGGGCTGGGCCGCGCGACGCGGTTCACCGTCGCAAATGGGCATGTGGCGCTGAGCTGAACTCGACGCCTGTGTTGCAGCGCACAACTCGCCCTGCCCGGCTCTCCACTCATCGCTTGGCCGTTCCCACGGCCGCTCACGCCGCCATGATGGTGGCGGGCAATGGGTGTGGGAACGTACTTACCGATGAAGCAGCTGAACGGTGCGCTGTTGGCGCTCGCCATGATCGTCGGTCTCTCAGCGGCAACGCCCGTCGAGGCACGCAGTTCCTTCCTGCAATGCGCGCCCTTCGCGCGGCAGATCTCCGGCATCCAGCTTTTCGGGCGCGCCGCCAACTGGTGGGCGGAGGCGGTGGGCCGCTATACGCGCGGATCGGCGCCCAAGGTCGGTGCGGTCCTGTCCTTCGCCTCGACCCGCGCCATGCCGGCCGGCCATGTCGCCATGGTGAGCAAGGTGCTGAACGCGCGCGAAGTCCTGATCACGCACGCTAACTGGTCCTATCGCGGCGGTATCGAGCGCGACGTGCGTGCCGTCGACGTCTCGCCCAGCGGCGACTGGAGCATGGTGAAAGTGTGGTACGGGCCGACCGGCGATGTCGGCATGCGCGGCAATGCCGCCAACGGCTTCATCTATCCGGCCGGGGCCGCCGGTCAGCCCGAAACGATCATCGCTCAGGCCCCGGCCGATGCGAAGCCTGTGATGCTGGCCTCGCTCAACTAAACGCTTGGCCTATTCGGCCGGACCATCCTGATCGGCGGCAGGTGCCGCGACATCCTTGAACCATGCCTCGACCGGACCCGACAGCTTGATCGTCATCGGCTGACCATTACGGTCGCGGCTCTTGCCTGCGGCGACGCGGACCCAGCCTTCCGAGATGCTATATTCTTCGACGTCGGTGCGGACCTTGTCCTTGAACCGGATACCGATGCCGCGCTGCAGCACCTCCAGATCGAAATAGGGGCTGCGCGGATTGGTCGAGAGGCGATCGGGAGGAGTATCTGTGCTCATAGGGGCCGGTTAGCGCCTTCGGGGCGGTCCCGTCAACGCACGCGCATAGATACGTCCTTTTGAGAAAGTTCCCTCTGCCTGTCATTTTATCTGCGTGACGAATAATTATCACAGGTTAATTCAGCACTGGAATAGTTCGTCGCAGTCGTAACGATGCCCGAACCTCCTAGCTTTGGGCACCTTTCGGCATTGGTGTTTGTGCGACAACGCCTCGATGATGCTGTGGCAGATCGACAACGGTTGCCTCGGGACGCGCCGAACCCCTCGCAACCCTGGGCACAGTATGCGGTTCTGCACCCCGTTAGCGATGCCGCCCGATGGGACAGGCTCTCGAAAACGCGAATGAGGGATTAGAATTTATGCTGCGTAAGACCATGATCCGTGCCGCGCTTGTCGTCACGGCCTCCGCACTCGCCACCATGCCGGCACTGGCGCAGGACCAGAGCGAGCGGGACACGCATTTCAACGGCCTGTATATCGGCGCGGGCGGCGGCTATTCCATGCAGCCCAACGACAGCGGATCGACCGTGGCGTTCGACACGGACGGCAACGGTTCATTCGACAACACCGTGGTTGTGCCGGGCACGACCAACAATGCGTTCGCCCCCGGCTTCTGCTCGGGCTACCCGCTGAACGGCACGCCGTCCAACCCGCCTTCGGGCTGTAAGGGCGACAAGGATCGCGCCGAATATTTCGGCCGTGTCGGTTATGACCGCCGCATGGGCAATTTCGTGCTCGGCGCCGTGATCGAGGGCGGCAAGTCCGACGCCGTCGACCGCACCACCGCATTCAGCGGCACGCCCCACTACTACACCTTCTCGCGCGGGATCGACTGGCAGGCTTCGGCACGCCTGCGTGCGGGCTATACCCCCAATGGCGGCATCCTGTTCTACGTCACGGGCGGCGGCACCTATGCCAATATGGACCACGCGTTCGTGACCAGCAACCGCGCCTCCAGCTTCGTGCAGAACGACAAGGACGACGCATGGGGCTATCAGGCTGGCGGCGGCATCGAGGCGATGGTGCTGAAGAATGTCAGCATCGGCATGGAGTATCTCTACACCGATCTCGACGACAAGAAGTACTTCGTCACCGCGACCGGCGGCCCCTTCGGCGCAGGCACCAACATGCGTCCCGCTGACCAGGGCTTCAATTTCCATGCCGTACGCGGCACGGTGAACTTCCGCTTCTAATCTTTGCGGACCTTACGAAAAAGGGGCGGTCGCTGCGAAGCGGCCGTCCTTTTTTCGTTCGCCGTACAGGATTGTCCGAAGCGCAATTGCCGCACTGCAACAAAGCCGTAAGGATATGGGAAACTTCCTGCATTAATGGGTGTTCAAGCCGCACAATATATCGTGATTCGCAGTTAAGAGGTGCATCGAATGCCGTGCAGGACTTTGCTCGCCTACACTGGAACGGCAGCGGCCATGATGGCCTTCTGCCCGCCCTGTGCGGCGGACACCGACAAAGGCAATGTCCGCTATGCCGCGCTAAGCACCACACCTTCAGTGGCCGCCGGACGGTTCGAGCCTGGCACCGCCAATCCGATCCGGCAGGCAACCAGGCTGCGGCCCAACCAAGCCATCACCATCATCACCCTGGCCAATCCGCGTAAGGTCAAGGCGGGATCGGGCGAAACCGCGGCCTTCAAGCTCAATCCGAGAGCCGCCAAGGCAGATATAGAGAGCCACCGCTATTCGCCCGCCGAAGCACCGATCATGACGGCCACCACACCGATCAACCAGTTCAACCTGAACAGCAGCGGCACGATGCGCGGCGACATGGTGGTCGGCCTCAACACCCTGCGCGGCACGGTGAAAATGCGTTTCTGACGCTTTGGCTGGTACTTCTGAGACGCGTTAAGCCTTTAAGCGGAAAAGGCGGCCATGATTTGCACGGCCGCCCTCCCCTATCATCCGATCTTAGCGGCAGACGCGGACCGGCACCCGGCCATCGCGGCGGCTATAGCGCCATTCGGTCCAGCAATTGTCCCGGCGCCAGCGGTTCGCGCCATTCCAGCGATTGCCGCCATGATAGCGGTTATAACCATTATAGCCGCGCCAGCGGTCGCGCCGCCAATCATTGCGGCGGCCATCGCGATACCCGCCGCGCCACTGCGCATCACGGTAACGATAGTCGTTGCGATACCCATATTGGCCGCCATAGCCGCTGCTAAAGCCAACGACGACCTGCGTCCGCGCCTCAGCGGGTGCGGCGGTGACTGCGCCCGTCGCGGCGGCGGCGACCGCGATGCCAATGGCGATCATCTTTCCTGATAGTTTCATTGGTTTCATCCTCCTCTATGCTTTCGCAAGCGATGTCCCCGCCCCGACCTTCGCCGCGACATGACAGGCAAGATGCCACCCTCCCACTGAACGGAGCGCGAATGGAATGTTAATTGGAAGTTCAGCGGCTTAGCGCCCCCTCAGCCATCGTCTGAACGGGGCCGAGGCGATTAACGGCTGGAAAATGGCCGCATTGCGACGGGAAACGCGCCTTGCCGCCACGTAATGGTGCCTGTGGAGGCACGACGCCGTCGATCGGCCAACGACACCGACTACCCCCCTACCTGATGAGTTACGCAGGGACTATTCCGCGTCCTGCCGTCCTTTGAAACCCTGCGCGATCACATACCACTCGCTCGATTCCTTGCGGCTGGCGGGCGGCTTGGCATGTTTGACCGTCTTGAAATGCTGTTTCAGCACGCGAAGCAGCGCGTCGTCCGTACCGCCTGCGAACACCTTCGCCACGAAAGCGCCGCCGTCGCGCAGATTCTCGATGGCGAACCACACGGCCGCCTCGACCAGTCCCATGGTGCGCAAATGGTCGGTCTGGGTATGGCCAACCGTATTGGCCGCCATGTCGGAGAGGATGAGGTCGGGCACAGCGCCCAGCGCCTCGCGCAGCTTTTCCGGCGCGCTGTCGTCCATGAAGTCCATCTGGAACATCGTGACACCCGCAATCGGATCGACGGGCAGCAGGTCGATGCCCACGACATGCGCCGCCGGACAGACTTTCCGCACCACCTGCGCCCAGCCGCCCGGCGCAATACCCAGATCGACGACGGCCTTCACGCCCTTCAACAGGCCGAATTTCTCGTCCAGTTCGATCAGCTTGTAGGCGGCGCGGCTGCGATAGCCCTCTGCCCGCGCCTTGCGCACATAGGGGTCGTTGAGTTGTCGCTCCAGCCAGCGCGTGGACTGCGCCGTGCGGCCCCGCCCGGTTTTCAGGCGGATGCGGCCCGCGCCGCCGGGATTGCCGCGCGTCATGCGCGCCCACCCACACAAGGCGGCAAGGATCGGTTCCCGTGCATCAGGCTGCGCAAAATGCCCTCCCTGATGCCCCGGTCGGCGACCGAAAGTCGGTCCGCTGGCCACACGTCCAAAATTCCTTCCAATATCGCGCAGCCCGCCACCACGAGGTCGGCCCGCTCCGGTCCGATACACGAAAGCGCGGCGCGCTGCGCTATGCTCATGTCCGCAAGCCGTGCGGCGATGCCGCGCAGCGTGTCGGTGGACATGATCAGCCCGTCGATGGACGAACGGTCGTAGCGTGCGAGGTCGAGATGGACGCTCGCCAACGTCGTGACGGTGCCCGACGTACCCAGCATGCGCAGCGACGTACCGCCCGGCAGGCGCGGCGCGAAACTGCTGAGCGACTCCGTCACCCGCTCGCGCATGGCGCGGTAGGCCTCGGCGCGGGTCGGACCATCGTCGGACCCGCTACCGGCGATGCTTTCCGACAGGGACACCACGCCCCACGGTGCGCTATGCCAGTCGAGGATGCGCGGGACATCCCCGGCCGTTTCGAGCAACACCAGTTCGGTCGATCCGCCGCCAATGTCGAAGATCAGCGCCGGCCCCTCACCCTCCTCGAGCAGGCTGTGGCTGCCCAGCACCGCCAGCCGCGCCTCCTCCTGCGGGGAGATGATGTCGAGCTTGATGCCCGTCTCGTCATAGACGCGCGCGACGAAATCATTACCGTTGGTGGCGCGGCGGCAAGCCTCCGTCGCGACCGAACGGGCGAGCGTCACCCGGCGGCGGCGCAGCTTCGACGCGCAGATCGACAAAGCCGAAATAGCGCGGTCGATGGCCGCCTCGCTCAGCCGCCCGGTCGCCGCCAACCCCTCACCCAGCCGCACGATGCGCGAAAAGGCGTCCACCACCACAAACCCCTCCCCGGCGGGACGAGCGATCAGCAGGCGGCAATTATTGGTGCCCAGGTCGATGGCGGCATAATTGGCCCGGTGGGGATGCCAGACTTCGCTATCGCGTATCCCTCCATCCTCGGAACGGCCCAGTTCCACCGGAGGAGGCGGGGCCTTGTCCATCGCGGCGCCGGGATCGGCGCGCGACCGGGCTGTGGAAACCTTACGCACCATGGCTGTCATCAACTTTTCATTCTGCGGCCGGTCGCATGCAGCGCCGGGACTTGCGCACAGGCTAGGTAAAGCGGCGCGCCATGGCAAGCCCCGTCCCCCGGCCGCGCGACGGATACGGACGATGACCCGGCAAAAGCGGGTTGACCGGGGGGGTTGCGGCAGTTAATGCGCCCACCCACGCTTCATGCGCTGCCCGATCGTCTAATGGTAAGACAACGGACTCTGACTCCGTTAATCGAGGTTCGAATCCTCGTCGGGCATCCAATTCCTGTCAGCTAACATATTGATCCTGTTGCATGTCCTGCGGCAGGATTTTTCGCGTTCTTTCGTTAGCCTCCTCCAGCCGTTTCCGAACATGGGCGAAAGGCGGCGGAGGCTGGCGAATTTTGATCGAGAGTGAAGCGCTTCAGGCGCCAAAATTCGATCATATCCTTGGCGAGGATACGTATCGACCTTGAGGCTTGAGTCGTAGGGCACCCGTTCGAGATCAGCCGGCCAACCCGTCGACGATGTCATTTACTGCCTAGCTTCCATATGCCGTCCCACTCTGGCGGCGGCGTGGCAACCAGCCGCTCGACGCGGGTAAGCATAACGCGGCTGGGTCCGTCGGTGGGATGGAGGCCAAGCGACGTCTCGAACGCAGTGGTCGCCGCCGGCCAGTCCCCGGTGCGATAGGCAGCCAACCCGGCTGCGTAGGCGCCGAACAAATCGTCCCGGAACCCCTTTGTAGCCCCTGCCATATCCACCAACTCGAATATGCGGAGCGGCTCGTCACGCCCGATGACCTGTACACGGTCGATCTCCCGCGTCACCACGGCGTTGCCCGCCATATCGGCTGTCATCTCGTCGATCAGGATGCGCGTGCCATAGACCTTGTTGACGCTTTCCAGACGGGACGCAAAATTGACGGTATCGCCCATCACCGTAAAACTGCGCGCGAAGTCTGGGCCGATACTGCCTACCAGCACCTCGCCGCTGGCGATTGCGACACGGACGTCAATCACCGGAATATCGCGGCGCAGGCCGATAAGGTCAGGCAATTGCTTTCGAAAATCGGCGAGCAGATCGAACTGCGCCAGCGCCGCGCTGCATGCGAGCACTGCCTGCTCTGCCTCATCGACAAAAGGCGGGACCCAAAATGCCATGATCGAATCGCCGATGAATTTGTCGATGATTCCATGGCCGTCGCGGATCGGCGCAGACATCATCCCGAAATACGCGTTGATGAGATTGACCAGCGTCGCGGGCGCCAGCCGTTCGGCGAGCGACGTGAAGCCCTCGATGTCGGAAAAGAACAGGCTGGCCACCTGCTTGGTCCCGCTCCTGGAGCGCCGGGCATCGCCGCCAATCAATTCGGAGACGACGCGCGGATCGACATACTGGCCAAAGGTCTCCTTGATTAGTTCCTTCTCACGCAGCTTCCCCAGCATGTCGTTGAACGCACGGGTGACATCGCCGATCTCGTCCTTGCTCGTGATGGGCACATCGCCATCGAGCCGCCCCGCTTCGACCGAGCGCGTTCCTTCGCGCAGACGCGCAATCGGCCGGGTCACACCGCGCGAAACCAGATAGGCAAGCAGCAGGCTGGCCACGCTGGCCGCCGCGATCAGGATGCTGTTCGCCCGGATTGCGCCCTGCTGCTGACCCTTGACGATCAACGCCGATTTCCGCGCGAACGACTGAGTCTCCAGCGCCAGCGCGTCGATCAACTGCCGCAGCCAGCGTGCATCGTCATGGTTGTCGCGATAGGCATCAGCCTGGTCCGGTCCACCGAATGCGTCGCAATAGTGGCCCGCGGACGCTGTATAGCGGCGATGTGCATTTGCGACCTGGTCGATCATCGGAGACATGCGCGCCAACTGGATTTTGTTGCGCTCTGCCCACGCGATCCGCACGCCGATCTCCACGTCCTTTCGCGCCTCGCGAATTTGGCGGTGGACCTCGGCAGTCTTGACCGCGAACGCCCGTCGGCAGGCCGCCGATTGGCCAGGACCGGCATGGGTTTCGAGCAGCAGATACTCATCCTGTGAGGCGCTGCGCATATTCTGCACGGAAAGCGCCAGCGGAACCAACGATTGGCCGAGCGTCGCAAGTTGCCGGTTCACACTTTCGATCGCGGTTGCCGACCATGCTGAAACGACCAGCATTACGATGAGCAAGCCGAAGGCGATGCCGAATATCTTGGTACTGATCGACCGAAAGAAAGAAATCACCTCTGCCGCCCCTCTCATTGCCGCGCCTTTTTTAAGGTACGCCGGCAGTGTTTATCTCATGTGCCGGAAACCGGTTAGGTGGCGGGCATTGCGCAAATTAGAGCGGCGCGCGACAAGCGCAACCCTGTCGGAGACTGTACCTCCGCAGGGCGTCTCGTTCAGTGAGGCGGGTTTAGAAATCCCAGTGCCTGCTGGTGAAGCCAAGGATTAGCGGACGCCAGAATAGCACCGCCACTTTCAGCCCGCCCTCCCGAGAGTGTTGAGATCACGCCACCAGACCGCTCGATGATCGGTATCAGTGCGACGACGTCGTGGGGTTCGACATCCGGTTCATAGTTCAGGTCGATATAACCGGCCGCAAGCATGGCTGCTGCGTAACATTCTCCGCCATATCGAGTCATGCGGACCGCTTGTGCAAGCCGATCGAAACCCACTTTTGCTACATCACTGAAATAATCGGGAGATGTGGTGTGCAAGATCGCCTCGTGGAGGACCTTTGTTGGCCGGGTTTGAAGCGGGATGCGCCTTCCATCAGTTTCGCCCCATGCACCGTCTGGCGTCGCCCAATATCTTTCTCTCGTGAACGGTTGGCTCAGCATGCCGTGCGTCGCCAACTCACCCTGCATAAAGCCGATCAAGGTTCCCCAAGTCGGAATGCCGCAAATAAAGGGTCTTGTGCCGTCAATTGGATCCAACACCCATTTTTCGTCGGCTTCTCCAGAGGCGCCGAATTCTTCGCCGATGATTGCATGGTGGGGGAATGACTCTTCGATGATGCCTCTCATAGCCCGCTCGGCAGCGCGGTCGGCATCCGTTACCGGATCGAAGATTTGATCGGAGGCAGATTTTGCATCGACCACTATGCCGGTCCGGAATCGCGCCATCGTCTCAATATCGGCGGCATCGGCAAGCATGTTCAGAAAGTCGGCATCTGGAAGCGTCATCATTCGACGATCATTGCCCGGCCCGAGTGATTTCAACAAGCAGTTCACTGCATGCAACTAGGTCGTCGCCGCGACGACTCTTTCGCACGTCGCTCTCGCTTCAGTGGCTCGCGCGCTCCCCCACAGGCTCCTGCGCCTCGCGCAGCCGTTGCAATCGGTGGTCCAGCAGCGCCTGTGCCGTCTGGACGGCCGGAACCTGCGTTACCAGGAGCGACAGCGACTGGTCGGCGACGTTATAATGCTCGCCGGTCCACGGGATGGGCCACGTCACGCCGTCGCCGTCCTGACCGGAATGGATCGCAACGACGATAGGCATATTACCATACATATAGAAAATCGGCCCGCCCGACGCGCCGCGCAGATTGGCGCAGTCATGCCGGTACTCGCCCGACGGCCGCAGCCGCACCCGGCAGTCGGGGTCCAGATATTTGATGTCGAGCGGACGATCCTCATAATAGCCGATGGTGGCGAGCGGCAGGCTGTCCACGGCGCGCTCCCACAAGGAATAGAGCGGCGCGACATAGAGATAGCCGATGGACGGGTCCGCGCCCAGGCAGCGGTCCAGCTCCACTATCGCCGCATCGCCGAAACCGATGCCGAGATAATTGCCCCAGGCGACCGGCTTGCCCGTCGCGACCTCTTCCCCCTTTGGCGTCTGCAGGCGAAAGACGACGCGATGATCGTCCAGCGGCCGCCCGACTGCCGACATGCCGTTTCGCACGGCCGCATTGCCGAACACCGCGTGAAAGGCGGTGGCGACATGACATGGGGAGATGAGGAAGCCGGTGGACTGCATCTCCGGCGCGCTCAGATGACCATTGGCCATGGGGACCGGCTCCAGCGGCTGGACGATGCCGATGGCATGCGCGAGCCCCGGCCCCGCGTCGCGCACCGGGCCGGTCGTGTGGATGCCGGAGATGGTGATCTGCGGTCCCTGCTCGGTGATCTTAGTGCCGACGAGGCTCTGCGTCTGAAGATGCCGCAACCCGTCCGCGTTCGCCTCCACCCGGTCATCACGGCCGAAGATGTGCGCGCGGGCATCGGCCGCCGTCAGCAGGAGTGCAGCGGAGAGGCAGATTGTCCTGAGGAAAATGCGCGCATGCGCGATGCCACCCATAGCGCGGACGCTAACGTGCCCATGAGGCGGCCACAAGCGCGGAGAATGGTTAAGCGGTACAGATCGATTGCGGGGTCATGAAACGACCAATGTGCGCTAGGCAACCATAGCCGTTCGGTTCGAGCAGCTTCGAGCAAAGTCGAGAAGCGTCCGTCGAGAACCCCCGACACTATGCCCGCCTTCTCGATTGCGCCCGAAGCGAACAGGGCATTGTGCGTGGGCAGCAGACGGTCCGAAAACCCGACTGCCGTCGCCAATCCTCACCCCTGCCCGATCTCCTTCATCTCCTGATATTTCAACTCCAGATAGCGGCCATGCGTCGCCAACTGGTCGAGGTCGCCGCGCGCCAGTTCCTCCGTCATCTGTCCGATCTCGCGCTCGATCAGCGACAGCCCGTCGAAAAGCTGGCGGTCGGGCACGCGGCCATTGCGTTCCACGCCGCGCAGGTTGAGCGGGATGGTCTGATAACCGCTGACCAGTTGCGGCAGATGCTCGGAGAGCAATGCGCGGACCTCATACGCCGCCGGTTCCTTCGGATCGAGGCCCTGCAATTGCGGCGTCAGCGCCTCCAGCCGGTTGCCAATCCGGTCGAGCAGCGGAATGGCGGGCGCGGGGAGAGCATTGCGCTGCACGTCCAGCCAGCGTTCGGTCGCGGCGGGCAGCGCGCGGATGTCCACCACCGCCAGCTGCTCCTTTGGCACCGTGCGCTCACCGCTGAACAGGATGGACAGCACCACCGCCGCCGTCATCGCGGCGAATACGGCCAGCACGCCCATCAGCCCGATAGGCGACACCAGCGCCCAGCCGATGGCGACGACGAGGATCGCGGTCACGCTTACGGCTGAATATTTTGCCATGCGCTTGGCGCGGCGCACGGCGGAGCGGGCCCGCTTGTGCATCTGGCGCGCGCTCACCCGCTGGAGCAGGTCGGCGCTGCGCTGCAGCTGGCGGTCGACATCGGTCGGCATGGCGTCAGTCCACCGAACCCAGCAGCGTGCCCGGCGCGCCCGTGCTCACCGACGCCTGCGCCCGCGCCTGTCCCTCGGCCCGCGCGATATAGCCCTTGGACTTCTCCACCTCGCCGGACAATGTCGTGACGGTGGCCTTCATCGTGTCGAGCGCCTTCAGCTTGAACGTGTCGATGCTGTCCATCGTGTCGTAGATATTCTGGAACGCGCGCTGGAGCGTCTCGACGGGAATGGTGGACGCGGCGGCCTGCTCATGAATGGCGGCGGTCTGCGTCTTGAGCAGTTCGCCGGTCGATTCGATCAGATTGGCAGTCGTGGTGTTGAGCGCGGTGATCTGCTCCAGCACCAGCCGCTGGCCGGTTAGCGCGACCGAAACCGTGACGGCGGTGCGCAGCGCCGCAACAGTCGTGGTCGACGCACGGTCCACGCCCTTCACCAGTTCGACATTGTTCTTTTTCACGAGGTCGAGCGCCAGATAGCCCTGCACCGTGACCGCCATCTGCGTCAGCAGGTCCTGCGTGCGCTGGCGGACGTAGAACAATGCGCTCTCGCGGATCGCCTTGGCCTTGGCCGGATCGCTCGAATCCAGTTCCAGCGCCTTGCTCTCCAGCCGCGCGTCCATGGTCTTGGCGATGTGGATCATCTGTTCCAGGCGGCCCATGGTCGCCCACATATTCTGCCGCTCCACGTCGATGGCGGCATTATCCTTGATCAGCACGTCCTTGCCGCTGGCAAGGCTACCGAGGATGCCGTTGATGTGGCTCTGGCTCGACTTGTAGCTGTCGAAATAATTGCGCATCTTGTTGCCGAACGGGATGATGCCGAACAGCTTGCGCGGTGCGGACATGTTACCGCGCTTGCCGGGATCGAGATCCTCCACCGTGCGGCGAAGCTGCGCGAGGTCGGCGCCGACGCTATTGTCCGCGTCCATCGCGCGCACCGGGCGGTCGAGGAAGCGGTTGCTGTGGCCCGCCGCCTCGGAAATCTCCTTGCGGCCCATATTGGTGATCTGATCGACCTTGGCGCCGAATTCCGGGCTGTTGGCGTCGAGCGCCGCCAGTTCCTCGACAAAAGCGCCCACATTCTCGTCCAGCTTCGACTTCTTGCTGTCGTCGATGGGGACAAGGCCGGACGCCCGCTCCGGCGCCACCACGGGCACGGGTTCGGGCGGGGTCAGGTTCAGGCTGTCACTGGTCTGCGTCGGGGCGGTCGTGGCCATGCATATCCTCCAGCGGTGTTATATTAGAGTAGGGCACCGTGAGATCAAGCCCGCTTTCGGCCA
>JBEVNC010000219.1:0-9439 GCA_040508315.1 Sphingobium sp. | reverse complement strand
CGACCATCCAGAAGAAGCTGATCGCCATGATCGCCAGGAACAGGCGCGGGATGTGCATCGTGCCCGCGATCAGCGTCCACGACGAACGCAGGACATTATAGTCCATCTCCAGCGGCGGGCCGAGGCGCGGGGCGGGCGGCACGAACCGGCCGGAGAAATAACCGAGCACCGCGACGATCAGCACGCCGACGGCGGCGGCGGCTGGGCTGATCCAACCCGCCACGATGGTCCCTGCAAGAATCGCGATATAGGTGCCCGCCTCGACCAGGCCGGTGCCGCCCAGCACTTCGTCGGCATGAAGATGCTGCGGCAGAATGGCATATTTGATCGGGCCGAAGAAGGTCGAATGGATGCCCATGGCGAAGACCGCGCCGAGCATCAGGCCGACGCCCAGCGATGGCTGCGTACTGCTGAGGAACAGCCCCGCGGCGCCCAGCGTCATGATGAAGATCTCCGCGATCTTGACCAGCCGGATGATCTTCGCCTTGTCCATATTGTCGGCCAGCTGGCCGGACAGGGCGGAGAGCAGAAAAAACGGCAGGACGAACAATCCCGTCGCCGCGGCGTTGAAATTCGATTCCTGCTGCGGGTCGCGGTACACAGCATAGGTCGCGAACAGGACCATGGAGGTCTTGAACAGATTGTCGTTGAAGGCACCGAGGAACTGGGTGACGAACAGCGGCAGAAACCGCCGATTACCCAAGAGTCGCAGGGAAGCCTGCATAAGCGACAATTCTCTTGTTACCGGACGGAACGGGTGCCGCCGCGGCGCCTTCTAGCCTGTTGTGTCCGGCGCGGAAAGCCCCGGACCGATCGGTACGACCCCGCACACCGCTACCGCCATCGCCCGGCTTGTATGCCCGGCGGCTCTGTGGCAGGCACGGCGCGTGCAATGGTTGCCCAATCTTTTGACCCTGTCGCGCATCTTCACGGTGCCGATCCTGGTGGCGTTCCTGTGGCCCGCAGAGCATGGTCGCCAGTGGGAGATCGGCTATCTGCTGGCGTTCGGGCTGTATTGCCTGATGGGCATTACCGATTATTTCGACGGCTATCTGGCGCGGGCGCAGGGCACGGTGTCGAAGCTGGGCGTGTTCCTCGACCCCATTGCCGACAAGATCATGATCGGCGCGGTCATCCTGATGCTGTGCGCGACGCGTGACATTGCTGGTCTCAATATCGTCGCGGGGATGATCATCCTGCTGCGGGAGATCGCGGTGTCGGGCCTGCGTGAATTTCTGGCGGGGCTGCGCGTTTCGATCCCGGTCTCGCGGCTCGCCAAGTGGAAGACGACGTTCCAGCTGATCGCGCTGGGCGCGCTGATCCTGGGCGGGGGCGTGCCCTATTGGCCATTCGTGCATCAGGTCGGTGTGGTCACGCTGTGGCTGGCGGCCATCCTGACGCTGGTGACGGGCTGGGATTATCTGCGCGTCGGCCTCAAACATATGGACGCCTGATGGGCGAGGCGCTGACCATTGTCTATTTCGCTTGGGTCCGTGATCGGGTCGGGGCTGCGGAGGAGAGCGTCGCGCATCCGGGCGCAGACTGCACTATTGGCGAATTGCTCGACCACCTGGCGGCGACGGGCGGTGGCCATGCCGCGGCCTTCGCCGACCGGGACCGCCTGCGCGCGGCGCTGGATCAGGAGTATGTCTCGCTCGACACGCCCATCGGTTCAGCGCGCGAACTGGCGATCTTTCCGCCGGTGACGGGCGGGCGATGATACGCGTTTCGGTGCAGGCGGACGCTTTCGATCCGGGCGCCGAACTGGACGCGCTGGAGCGACTGGGCGGCGGCGGCATTGCGAGTTTCACAGGCGTCGTGCGCGCGGACGGGGGCCTCAGCGCACTCCATCTCGACCATTATCCCGCCATGACGGGCGCGCAGATGGAAAAGGCGGCGGCGCAGGCGGCGGCGCGCTGGCCATTGCTTGGCCTCACCGTCATCCACCGGTTCGGCACGCTGCCGGTGGGCGAGCGAATCGTGTTCGTCGGCACCGCGTCGCTCAGCCGCGTTCCCGCGCTGGAGGCCTGCGCCTTCCTCATCGACTGGCTCAAGGTGTCGGCGCCCTTCTGGAAGCGGGAAGTCCATGCCGATGGCAGTGGCGACTGGGTGGAGGCGAAGGCGGCCGACGACGCGCGTGCCGCAAGATGGGATGGCTGATATAGCAACCGGCCTTTCCGCCGATGCTGCCTTCCCAATCCTCATGCAAATCCCTATTGCCTCCGACATGGCGACAGACATGCGGCCCCCGCTCACCCTCCTCATCGCCGCGCCGCGCGGCTTTTGCGCTGGCGTGGACCGCGCCATCACCATCGTCGAGCGGGCCATCGCCCGCTATGGCGCGCCGGTCTATGTCCGGCATGAGATCGTCCATAATAAGTTCGTGGTCGAAGGGCTGAAGGCGCAGGGCGCGATCTTCGTCGAGGAACTGGACGAGGTGCCCGACGACCGCCCGGTGGTCTTTTCCGCGCATGGCGTGCCCAAGCTGGTGCCGCAGCAGGCGGCCGCGCGGGGCCTCGACTTCCTCGACGCCACCTGTCCGCTGGTGTCCAAGGTGCATCGCGAAGCGGAGCGCCAGATGGTCGCGGGCCGCCATATCGCCTTCATCGGCCATGCCGGCCATCCCGAGGTCATCGGAACGTTCGGCCAGGTGCCGGAGGGCACGATGACGCTGATCGAGACGGTCGAGGATGCCGAGGCGTTCGTCCCGCCTGCCGACAGCAATGGCCTGTCCTTCCTGACGCAGACGACCCTGTCTGTGGACGATACCGCGCAGATCGTCCACACGCTCCAGCGCCGCTTTCCCGCCATCGTCGCGCCGAAGGGCGAGGACATCTGCTACGCTACGTCGAACCGACAGACGGCGGTCAAGGTGCTCGCCGACCGGGCCGACGCCGTGCTGGTGATCGGCGCGCCCAACAGTTCCAACTCGCTGCGCCTCGTGGAGGTCGCCGAGCGCGGCGGTGCGCGCGCGATGCTGATCCAGCGCGCAGCGGACATTTCGATGGACTGGCTGGACGGCGTGTCCACGCTGGGCCTGACCGCAGGGGCCAGCGCGCCGGAGATATTGGTGCGCGAGGTCGCCGACCTCCTCTCCCGGCATTTCGACGTGACGGAGGAAGAGGTGAAGACCGCCGAGGAGCGGATCGCCTTCAAATTGCCGCGCGGCCTCGAAGCCGCCTGAACGGAATAGCGCATGGCCGTCTATACTGCCGTCCCCGCCGAAGCGCTGGACGCCTTCCTGACCCGCTATGATTGCGGCACCCTCGTCTCGGCCAAGGGCATTGCCGAGGGGGTGGAGAACAGCAATTATCTGGTCGAGACCAGCGGCGCGAACGGGGCGGGGCATCGCTATATCCTGACCCTGTATGAAAAGCGGGTCGACCCGGCGGATTTGCCTTTCTTCATCGCGTTGCTCGACCATCTCGGCGACAAAGGCTGCCTGGTGCCGCGCTTCATCGCCGATCGTTCCGGGGAGCGGTTGCAGGAACTGTGCGGCCGCCCGGCTTGCCTCATCGAATTTCTGACCGGCGTGTCGGTAACGGAGCCGACCCCCGCGCAGGCGCATTCCGCCGGGCGGGCGATGGCGGAACTGCATCTGGCTGCGCGCGACTTTACCGGTGGGCGGCCCAACAGCCTGGGCCTCGACGCATGGGCGCCGCTGGCCGATTCGTGCGACGGCGGACTGGACGCGATCCAGCCAGGGCTTGGCGAACGCGTGGGAGCCGAAGTCGCGTTTCTGGGCGAGGCATGGCCCCGCGACCTGCCCCGCTCGGTCATTCATGCCGACCTGTTTCCCGACAATGTGCTGATGCTGGGCGACCGGGTGACTGGCCTGATCGACTTCTACTTCAGCTGCACGGACATCCGCGCCTATGATCTCGCGGTCATGCATGGCGCGTGGAGTTTCGATCCGACCGGCACGACCTATCGGCCCGACGTCGGCAGGGCGCTGACCGATGGGTATCGCGCGGTTCTGCCGCTATCGCCGGAGGAGGAGGCTGCCTTTCCGGCGCTCTGCCGGGGCGCGGCGCTGCGCTTCCTGCTGACGCGCGCCTATGACTGGATCAACACGCCGCCGGACGCGATGGTGACGCGCAAGGACCCGCTCGCCTATTTGCGCCGCCTCGATTTCTATGCGGGCGCCGACAATCTGCTGGGTGACGCATGAGCGATCTGGTCGAACTGTTCACCGATGGCGCGTGCAAGGGCAATCCCGGCCCCGGCGGCTGGGGCGCTGTCATCCGCTTCGGCGAGCATGAGACGGAAATTTCCGGCGGCGAGAAGCTGACCACCAACACCCGCATGGAGATGAGGGCGGCGATCGAGGGGTTGAACGCACTCACCCGCGCCTGCCGGGTGACGCTGTTCACCGACAGCAAATATGTGATGGATGGCATCACCAAGTGGGTTCACGGCTGGCTGCGCAACAACTGGCGCACGGCGGACAAGAAGCCGGTGAAGAATGTCGAGCTGTGGCAGGCACTCGTCGCCGCGACGGCCCGGCACCAGGTCGAATGGCGCTGGGTCAAAGGGCATGCGGGCCACCCGGAGAATGAGCGGGCGGACCGGCTGGCCAGTGCGGCTGCGGATGCAATGCGGGGGTGATTTTATCTAGCCCCTCCCGTTACGGGAGGGGGACCCGCCTCACCGCTCGTTCAGCCCTGCATTCCCCGGCGTCAGCGGCAGCCTGAGCGCATTCTGATAATAGGCCACCGCCTGATATTGCCCGATCACCACCGGCAATTCGATCAACTGCCGCGCGTCCAGCGTTTCCGCCAGCACCGCCCATGTCGCGTCGGAGATCATCGCGTCGGCACGCAATTCCGCCACCGCTAGCAGTATCGCGCGCTCGTGCGGCGACCAGCCGGGTGCATCCGGCCCCTGCGTGATGCGCTCGATTTCCATGCTGTCGAGCCCGACAGACTTGGCGAAATGGACATGCTCGCCCCATTCATAGGGTGCGCCGCACAGCCATGCGACGCGCAGTATCGCGATCTCCCGGTCGCGGGGCGACAGTGCGCCGTCGACCAGCAACTGCACGCCAAGGTCCGCCTGTCGCCTGAACAGGGAAGGGTGATGCATCATCAGCGGCAATATGGTGGAGTCGGTGTCGTCGCCGTCCCAGTCCGGATCGCGCGAACGGGCCATCTCACGCAAGTGGGCGCGTACCGCCACGCATTCCTCGGGCATTTCGGCTTCGGTCAGCAGGCCGATGCGCGGTCCCTTGCCCAATATACGCGCGTGGCGCTCATCGACTGCGTCCGGCCTCATGCTTCACTCTCCCGTTTATCGCGGCAGTCTCACCCATCGCCGGAGGAAAAGCGAGTGGGTGCGTAGGGCGCCGTGGCGATATGGGCGATGCGGGGGTCGGGCGTATTGCCGGTCAGAAGCGCGGTCCCGATCAGGGCGGCGGCGGGTGCAGTCTGGATGCCGAAGCCGCCTTGCCCGGCGAACCAGAAGAAGCCCGGCACCGCCGCATCGAAGCCATAGATGGGCGCGCGGTCGGGGGCGAAGCTGCGCAGGCCAGCCCAGCGGCGCTCCACCGCTTCCACTCGCCAGTCCACCACTTGTCCAAGCCGGTCGATGGCCGTCGCGACCGCCAGTTCGTCGGGCGCGGCGTCGCCCGGCATCTGCGGCACCTCGTCATGCGGGGTCAGCCAGATGCGGCCACCGCCGACGCTCTTGAAGTAGAAGCGCTCGGCGAGGTCGATCACGAGCGGCAGGTCGGCGGGCGCTGGCGGATCGGTGCGCAGTTGCGCCACCGTGCGCCGGAGCGGCTGGATGCCGAGCGGCGCAACGCCGCAGGCCGCGGCGATCCCGTCCGCCCATGCGCCGGCAGCGTTGACGATGACGCTGCAGGCGATGCTGCCGCCCGGTGTCGTAACGACCCACCCATCCCCGACTCGTCGCGCTGCGTGCAAAGGCTCGCCGCAGCGAAGAATGCCACCCCGCCGCAGGAGCAGGGCGCGGTAGGCGCCCAGCAGTCCGGTCGCGTCGACGTCCATGCAACTCGGCTCAGCGACGCCGATGGTCCAGTCGGGCAGCAGGCCGGATATCGCACGGTCCAGATCGCCGCGCGCGATTCGCCGGACATCGACGCCCTGTCCGCCATAGAGCGCGACGAACGCATCCGCTGCCGCGGCATCTTCCACCCGGCCGACATGGACCGCGCCGCGCGGCGACAGGAAAGGCGTCTCGCAGAAATCCGGGTCCGGCGTGCCAAGCAACGGCCCGGACGCGCTGGTCAGCGGCTGCACCGCGGGGCCGCCATAGCTTTCCGTCCAGAAGGCGACCGATCGGCCCGTGGCGTGATAGCCTGGCGCATCCTCCCCTTCGATCACGACGACGCTGGCATGGGCGGCCAGCTCCGCGCCGATGCTCATCCCGGCCATGCCGCCGCCGATCACGACGATATCGAACGAGTCTCTCATGAAAGGGCGCCAGCCATGCGGCGCTCGTTACGATTTGGAAAGGCGCAGGGTCTACAGCGGAGTTGCGATGACCCATGATTTTCTGCCTGCACTATGCCTCCTCGCCCTCGCCCTCGTGCTGATTCGCGCGGTGGTGACGGATTTGGCCAGGCGGACCATATCGAATCGCTTGAATATCACCGTCGCGCTGATGGCCCCGCTCTATTGGGCGAGCATCGGCCTGCCGCTGTGGCCGGGGGTGGCGATCCAGATCGGCCTCGGCGTCGCGGTCTTCGGTCTGTTTGCGATCCTGTTCGCCATTGGGATGATGGGCGGCGGCGATGTGAAACTGCTCGCCGCGCTGGCCCTGTGGCTCCCGTTCGGGGCGCTGGGATGGCTGCTGGTGCTGATGGCGATGCTGGGCGGCGTCGTGACCGTGGTGGCCATCGTGCATCATGGCGCCACCCGCCGCATCGGCCGAGTGGAGGTGCCTTATGGGGTCGCCATCGCGCTCGCCGCGCTCTGGGTGGTTGGTGAACCCTATTTTAACCCATTTGCGTAAGAATTGCCGCTGAACCGGGCGCTGGTCGCCCGATTGGTCAAAAGGCTCGAAACCCGTCATGGAACCCAAGAGGATCGTGCTGCTCGCAGGCGCGCTGATAGTCGCGATCGCGGCGGCTCTGCTCGCCCGGTCGATGTTCGCCGACGCGCCAGCGCCGGCGGGTCAGGTGGTCGCGGCAACCGAAGCGGCGCCGCTCACCAAAGTGCTGGTCGCGACGCGGCAGCTTCCCATCGGCACGATTGTCGGGCCGGATGCTTTCCGTTTCCAGCCATGGCCGCAGGAACTGGTCGAGGGCGCCTATTATGTCGAGGGCAAGGCGGACGCCGCCAAGCTGGTCGGATCGGTCGTGCGCACCGCCATCGCCGCTGGGCAGCCGATGACGCAAGGGTCGCTCATCCAGCCGGGCGACCGTGGCTTCCTATCCGCCGCGCTCACGCCGGGTATGCGCGCGGTGACGGTGCCGATCAATGCGCAGAACGGCGTGGCGGGCTTCATCTTTCCCGGCGACCGGGTCGACCTCATCGTGACGCAGAGCGTGGCGGGCGGGGGCGACGGGCCACCGCTCAAGGTGGCAGAGACCGTGCTCGCAAACCTGCGCGTGCTCGCCACCGACCAGCGCACCAATCCGCTGGGCGAAGACGGCCGCCCGGTCGTCACCAGCTATTCGACCGTCACGCTGGAAGTAACGCCGCGCATGGCCGAGAAGATCGGCGTCGCGCAGACGGTGGGCGCCATCTCCCTGTCGCTGCGCCCGCTTGCGGACAGCAGCACGGAACTCGAGGCCGCGCTGGCATCGGGCGACGTGGATGCGCCGGAGGGCAACGATCCGGCGGCGGAGAAGGCGATGCTCGCCTCCATCACGGAACGTCCGGAGGCGCGCGACACCTTTCAGACCGGCGCCGACGTGTCGAAATTCCAGCGGCGCACCGTGCCCGCCAAGCCTGTGGATGCAAGCCAGACGAGCGTTCCCGGCACCGCTGCCCCCAGCGCCAATGTGGTGCGCGTCGCGCGCGGCACGACCGTCACCCCTGTTCCCGTGGGAAGCAAATGACCATGAACCGCACGATTTCCCGCGCCGTCGCGCTCGCCTGCCTCGCCGGGACAGCGCCGCTGGCCACTGCCGCCGCGCCGTTGCCGATGGTTTCCGCCGATCCGGCCCTCACCCTGTCGGTGGGGCAGAGCCGCGTCATCGACCTTTCCACGCCCATGTCCGACGTCGTCATCGCCAATCCCGAAGTCGTCGATGTGCATGTCCGCTCGCGGCAACAGCTTTACCTGATCGCCAAGGCTCCCGGTCGGTCAGACGTGACCGTGACGGGCGCGGACGGCAGGGCGCTCTATCGCTCCGCCGTGACGGTGGGCAATAATCTCACCAGTATCGACCAGATGCTTGGCCTCGCCATGCCGGACGCGAAGATCGTGGTCAGCACGCTCAATGGCATGACGCTGCTGACCGGCACCGTCGCCCAGCCGCAGGACGCGGCGGAAGCTGAGCGGCTGGTGACGGCCTTCGTCGGCGACAAGATGACGGTGGTCAGCCGCCTGCGCACCGCGACGCCGCTCACCGTCAACCTTCAGGTCCGCATCGCGGAGGTGAACAAGACGCTGACCAAGTCCATCGGTCTCAACCTGATTTCCAGTGACTCGACAGGCGGCTTCAACTTCGGCGTCGTGCAGGGGACGCCGGGCAATCTGGCCGCCGGCACCTTCACCAATCCGTCCGAGGGGACGACCAGTTTCGGCATGGCGGGCAAGCTGCTCGGCCTCGACCTGCTGGGTACGCTGGATCTGGCCGAGAACCAGGGGCTGGCCGCGACGCTCGCCAGCCCGAACCTGACCGCACTGTCGGGCGAAACGGCCAGCTTTCTGGCGGGCGGCGAAATCCCGATCCCGCTGTCCACCGGGCTGGGTCAGGTGTCGGTGGAATATAAGCAATATGGCGTCAGCTTGGCCTTCACGCCGGTCGTGCTGGCGGACGGGCGTATCTCCATGCGGGTCCGGCCGGAAGTGTCGCAACTGGACCAGAGTTCGGCGGTGCGCCTCAATGGCTATGTCGTGCCCGGCATTTCGACGCGCCGTGCGGAGACGACGGTGGAACTGGGGTCGGGCCAGAGCTTCATGATCGGTGGCCTGTTGAGCGCCAGCAACAGCAACATCCTCGACAAGGCGCCGCTGCTGGGCGACCTGCCCGTGCTGGGCAATCTGTTCAAATCTTCGCGTTTCCGCCGTCAGGAGACGGAACTCGTCATCATCGTCACACCCTATCTGGTGAAGCCGGTCGATGCGCGGACAGTGAAGCTGCCCACCGATGGCTATCGCAACGCCACCGATGCGCAGCGGCTGCTCGGCGCGATGCTGCATGACGGCAAGTCGGCCGGGGACGCCGCCACAAAGCGCCGCAAGGGAGCACGACCATGACCATCCATCGCCTGTTCCTCCCACTGCTGGCCGGGATGGCCTTTGC
>JBEVNC010000101.1:0-12848 GCA_040508315.1 Sphingobium sp. | reverse complement strand
GGGAGGCGCTGCTCAACCACGTCCGCCGCTGGAACCGGGAGGCGACGCTGCTCCAGGCGGAAGTCGAACTGCTCAAGGGTGGTGTGCGCGGCACATTGCGCGTCGCGGCGGCGGAAAGCCTGACCGAGGATGTCGTGCCCAACGCCATGAAGCGGATGCGGGCGCGCTTTCCGCATGTCGATTTCACCCTCATCTCCGGCGACAATCATCGCATCAAGGCGGAACTGGTCGCCAAGGAGGCCGATCTTGTCTGCGGTTTCGATCTGACCGACAGCGCTCATACCGAAATCGTCCTGACCACCCGGACTCCGATCGGCGTCATCTCCACTCCCGACCATCCGGTCGCGCAACTGGAGCAGGCGACACTCAACGACTGCCTGCCCCATCCCCTGATCTTGCCCGACAGCGACTGGTTGAAGCACAGCATCATGCGCGAACTGTTTCAGGACAGGATTCCTTTTCGCGTGATCGCGCGCAGCGAGCGCATCGGCATGCTCAAGAACCTCGTGCGATCGGGCATCGGCATCGCCTTCCTGTCCATGGCGGGGTTGCGGCGGGAGATAGACGAGGGGTCGCTGGCATGGACGCCGCTGACCGACGGGATCATCAAGCCGACCACCATATCGCTCGTCGTGCCGCGCGGCCGCGTCCTGCCGCCGCTCACCAGCGCGTTCGTCGAATTGATGAGGGAAGAAATGACCCATTTGGAGAATGGACGCCCCGACTGAAAGCGACGGGACGGCGACACCGCGCCGTCCCGTCCCATGTCACTTGACCGCGAGCGAAAGCTGGAGGCCGATGGTGCGCCGTGCCTCTGCCGTGGGCGTGTTCACATATCCATCGGCGAAGGCGTGGGTGATCTTCGCGACGAAATATTTGTCGAACAGGTTGCGGGCGAAGACGCTGACCTTCCAGCTGCCGTCCTCGGCCCCCACGCCGATATTGGCGTTGACCAGCGTGTAAGCCGGGATGCGGGTCAGCGGATCGACGCTGGAAAGCGACGATGTCTTGTGGAACAGATTGCCGTTCAACTCGATCTGGTTGCCGTTATTGCCGATCGGCACCGCATAGCTGCCGTTGAGCGTATAGCTCCACTTGCCCACCAGCGGCAGTTCGACGCCCGCCGCCTGGAAGGTCGCGGGGGCGCCGCCTGTGCCGGGGACGCAGCCCTGCGCCGCCGTCTGGCCCAGATAGCAGCTGTTCACATAGTCGGTGAACTGCGCATCCGTATAGGCGACGTTGCCGCCGATGTTCAGACCAGCGACCGGCCGCGCCGTGACCTCGAACTCTACGCCCTGCGTGCGCTGGCCGCCCGCATTGGTCAGCGAGACGATCTTGGTGACGGGGTCGAGCGCCTGCGTCTGGAAGTCGGTGAACTTGGAGTGGAAGACGGACAGGTTGGTCGTCAGCTTGCGGTCGATGAAGGATGCCTTCACGCCACCTTCGACAGACTTCACGATCTCCGGCCGGATGCGGACCAGTGCGGCGTTGGTGCCCGCGAAACCGGGCCCCTTATAGCCGCGCGCATAGCTCACATAGGCCATGATGTCGGGCGTGAACTTGTACTGGAGCGATCCGCGATAGGAGAAGTCGTCATTGCCATAGCGGTCGCGGCGACCGCCCACCGGGATGGGCGCACCCGCCGGGACATAGGTGGCGATGGGGGTCACGAAATAATCGGCGGAGACGGTATCATGCGTGAAGCGGCCGCCGACCTCCAGGTTCAGGCCGGGGACGATGTGCCAGGTGGCATCGGCGAAGGCTGCATAATTCTCGTTGCGCGCCTGATCGTGCTGGAGGCCGCCCGAGAAGCTGTACCACAGCAGCGGCGGTGTCAGCGGCGCGCGGCCGAAGGTGCCGTGGGTCTGGAAGAACTGCTCACCCTTGCGATAATAGTAGAAGACGCCCGCCTGTGCGTCGATCGTGTCGTTCTTGGGCGCCTCGACCCGCAATTCCTGGCTGAACTGGTTGGAGTTGGACCAGTTGGGGCTGACGCTGACGCGCACCGGGCCGCCATCATTGTCCGTCTGATATTCGGTCGAGACCTTGCGATAGGCGGTGATCGACGTGACGGTGAACTCGCCCGGCCGGTAGATCAGGGTCAGTGCCACGCCGCGGCGGCGTGCGCCAAAATAGGTGTCGCTATCCTGTGCGACATCGGTGTTTTCGGGGCTGGCCACGATGCCGTAGGCGGCGGACCCATAGCCGGTGCCCGGCGCGCCGGGGCCATAGCTGCGGAACGTATAGAGATAGGCCGGGTCGCTGCCGGTGCGCTCCTGATAGTCGCCGCTCAGCCGCGCCTCGAAATCATAGCTGGGCTTCCAGAGCAGCTTGGCGCGCACCGCCTTGTCGGTATAGCCGCCCAGCGTCACGCCCTTCAGGACGTTGCGAACGAAGCCGTCCTGATGCTGGTAGGCGCCCGCGACGTTGACGGCGACCGTATCGCCGAGCGGGATGTTGGCGTTGAGCGACAGCCGCGTGTCGTCGCGCGAGCCATAGGATGCCCTGCCGTCCACCGTGTAGCGGCCCAGCACCGGCAGGCGCGTGGTGATGTTGACGAGGCCCGCGGAAGCGTTCTTGCCGAACAAGGTCCCTTGCGGCCCCCGCAGCACCTCGACCTGCGCGACGTCGGGCAGCGGCCCGAGGCCGACGTCGCTCGGCAGCGCGATGGGGACGCCGTCCACGACGACGCCGACCGACTGTTCGAGATAATAGCCCGTGATCGGCGTGCCGACGCCGCGCACCTGGAAGACTTCGGACCCGGCGCGGTTCACCTGGAGGCTGGGCGTCAGATACTGGATATCCTGCGCATTGGTGAAGCCCGCACGGTCGATGGCGGCGGCGGAAATGGCCGCGACCGCGAGCGGCACGTCCTGAAGGCGCGCTTCGCGGCGCTGCGCGGTGACGATGATGTCATTGCCCTGCGTATCCGTGGGCACGGCGCTATCCTGTGCCAGACCCATGGTGGGCAGCGCGACGAGCGTCGCGGCTCCTGCCAGCAACATCAATTTGGTGCGTACCATCCGAAATTTCCCCCCACATCATGCGACCGCCATGCGCATCGCATGACGGAACCCCCGTTTTCCCCTCTCCTGGATGTTCGCGCTGGCTGGTCTTTCGACGACGATTGTCGGATCGCTCGGCTCGTTGGATTTGAAATATCGCAATAATCAGGGGCCTAGAAGCGCAATGATTGTCACGCACTGTCCTAATTTTTAGCGCGCATCCGGGGGCGGCGAGAGTTGGGATCGCACGAGGGCGGCGATGCGATCCTCCACCTGTGCAAACCGCCGCGCCTTGCGGGAGCACAGGAAGATATCGATGGCGAGGGCGGGCTCATCGATGGTCCAGCATCGCAGGTCGCCCTCTCGCACCTCCTTCGCAAAATAGGCGTTGGGCAGGATGCCGTAGCCCATGCCGGATCGCACGAGATCCTTGATCAGCCGAGCCGAATCCGCCTCCAGCGCGGGAGCGATAGTTGCCTGCGCGCGCATTGCGACATCATCGATCGCGGCGCGGATGCCGAGATGATGGGAGGGCAGCAGCAGCGGCAGCGCGAGGGCTTCGGCAAAGGACAAGATGCGGTTCGGCGCAATGGCAGCGTCGCACGGGCCAGCGAGCGCGAGAGGGAGGGAGATCAGGCGCTGCTCGCGAAGCTGGTGGTTGCGCGCCGTCTCCTCCAGCAATGCGAAGTCGATCATGCCGCGATTGAGCCAGTCGACGAGGCCGCCGGTCGGCCCCTCGACCAGACTGAAGCGGATATGCGGAAAGGCCGCGTGCAGGTCCAGCGCCGCCCTTTGCGCGAATATGTCGGCAAGGCCGGGCGGCATGCCGATGACCAGCGTCGCCTCGACAGCGGACGGCATGGACCGGATATTCTGGAGCGCCAGTTCCATCTCTCGGAGCGGTCCCGCCACCGATCCGCGCAGCCGTTCGCCAGCCGCCGTCAGCCGCATCCCCCGTGCCGTCCGGTCGAACAGGGTGACGCCAAGCTCCTCCTCCAGCAGCCGCATCTGGCGGCTGAGCGCCGACTGGGCGACGCGCAATATGCCAGCGGCCTTGGTCAGCGAGCCATCCTCGGCGATCCGCACGAAATAGCTGAGGCGTCTGATCTCCATATCGCATCGCTCCGGAAGGCAAGTGTTCTCATTTCGATATGCCGTGATGCCGTATATTGTAATTGTGGCATAGTTCGGCTGCGTTATCATTGTCCCATGACCCGGAAAACCGAGGTTGGGAGAGTGATATGAGCCTGTTGGAGAAATACGGCCCTTGGGCGCTGATCGCCGGTGCGTCCGAGGGAACTGGCGCGGCCTTTGCCCATCGGTTGGCTGCCGAGGGGCTGAAGCTTATCCTAGTGGCGCGCCGGGAGGAGCCACTGACCCAATTGGCGGAAGATTTGCGAGCCGCCCATGGCGCCGAATGCGTGACAGCCTCCATCGACCTCGCCGCGCCGGACGCCATCGACCGGATCGCCGCTATCACCGAAGGGCGCGAGGTCGGCCTGTACATCAGCAATGCGGGCGGCGACCCCAATGGCACGCTGTTCTTCAAGACCGATATCGGCGCGTGGAACAACCTTGTCGCGCGCAATGTGACGGCGGTGATGCAGGTGTCGCACCTGCTCGGCGGCAAGATGAAGGAGCGCCAGCGGGGCGGCATCATCCTGGTGGGGTCGGGGGCATGCTATGGCGGCGCGAGCGGACTGGGCGTCTATTCGGGCAGCAAGGCGTTCGATCTGTGTCTGGGCGAAGGCATGTGGGCGGAGCTGCGGCCTTATGGTGTCGATGTGCTGAACCTGATCCTCGGGCGGACGGATACGCCGGAACTGCGCCGCTTTCTCGCGGCCCGCGGCGCTCCGGTGCCGGGCGGACTTGCCACGGCGGAGGATGTCGCGCGGGTCGGGCTCGAACGCCTCCCCTTCGGTCCTGTCCATAATTGGGGGCTGGAGGATGACGAGCAGGGCCGCATGCCGCAGTCCGCCGCTAACCGCCGCGCCCGCATTCTTGCCATGGAGGCGGCGATGCAGGATCTGAAGGCCCCGAAATGACCGCCCGCTCGGCCAATGAGGATCGGCAGGCGATCACCGACCTGATCCATGTCTATTGCCGGTCCGTCGACCGGCTCGACGTGTCGCTCGGCCACTCGATCTGGCATGAGGATGCGACCGCCGATTATGGGGCGAGCTTCCATCAGGGGCCGGGCAGGGCGGTGATCGACAAGATCTGCGCGTCGCACCGCGGGCTGCTTGCCCACTCGCATCAGGTGGCCAACATCCTCGTCGCGCTCGACGGCGACCGGGCGGGAAGCGAGGCCTATTGCACCGCGACCCTGCGTATGCAGCAGGGCGATGCGCTGATGCAGATGAGCGTGTGGAGCCGCTATGTGGACCGCTGGTCCTTTCGCGGCGGGCGCTGGGGGTTGGACCATCGCACCGCCATTCGCGACTTCGATGAAATTCGCGAGGTGCGCGCGATGAGCCAGCCGGAGATGGGAAGCCGGGATGGAAGCGATCCCTCCTACGCCGTACTTAAAGGAGGCCCTGCGTGAAGGCCGCCTATATCCAGAACGGGGCGGTGCATGTGGGCGATATGCCCGATCCCATACCCGGCAAGGGGCAGGCGCTGGTGCGCACTCATAGCTGCGGCATGTGCGCGTCGGAGGCGCATTTCCTGCATTCGGGCGAGACGATCATCGGCCTGTCGAAAATCCATGGCGGACCCTATGCGGGCCTCGACTTTGGTCGCCCGTTCGTGCCCGGCCATGAATATGTGGGTGAGGTGATCGACTATGGTCCCGGCAGCCAGCGCACGGTCAGGCCGGGGCGCAAGGTCACGTCCATCCCGATCATGCGCCAGTCGGGCGCCCATGCCATCGTCGGCTTCAGCCATGACTGCCCCGGCGGCTTCGGCGAATATATGCTGCTGGACGAGGAGATGATGCTGGAGGTGCCGTCCGATCTGGACGACGACCTCGCCGCCATGACCGAGCCGCTGGCAGTCGGGCTGGAGCATGCCCGGCGCGGACGTCCGGACAAGGATGACGTGCCATTGGTGCTCGGGTGCGGGGCGATCGGCCTCGGCGTGATCGCTGGCCTCAAGCTGATGGGCATCGCGCCGATCGTCGCGGCCGATTATCATGAGGATCGCCGGGCGCTGGCGATTGCCATGGGGGCCGATATCGCCATCGATCCGCGTCTGATCTCCCCCTATGAGCCGCTGCCCGATCTGGGCGGGCGGCGCGCCAACCTCGTTTATGAGTGCGTCGGCCTGCCTGGCCTGCTCCAACAGATTATCACTGGCGTCGGGTTCGGTGCGCGTATCGTGATGGGCGGATATTGTATGGAGCCTGAGCAGTTGCTGGTCTTCGCCGCGCAGAACAAGCGGCTGAACATCCAGTTCGCGGCAGGCGAAGAGCCGCAGGATATGGCGCTCGCGCTGCAGTCCATCGCCGATGGCAGGATCGATGTTCGGCCGTGGCTGGGCACGCGCATCGGGCTGAACGCGGTGAGCGGTGCGATGGCGAGCATGTCCGGCGCCGGCGCTCCGGTGCGGACGGTGGTGGACCCCCGGCGACTGTAGCTATTCGATCTCCCAATAAGGACATGCGCAAAACTGCGCTGTAACCGTGGCAGGCCGCACTACATCCCTGCCGACCCATTTGGCGGAGATACGCATGAGCGACATACCCTATCGCAGCGCCCTGATCGTCGGCACGGGGCCGGGGATCAGCGCCTCGCTGGCGCGGCAATTGTCGGCCGCAGGCTTGCATGTCGCCATCGCCGCACGGAACGTGGACAAGCTGGCCGCGCTTGCCGAGGAAACCGGGGCGAAGGCATTCGCCGTCGATGCGACCGATCCCGCCGCCGTCGCGCGCCTGTTCGCGGAGGTCGAGGCAGCCATCGGCGTGCCGGAGGTGGTCGTCTATAATGCGAGCGGGCGGGTGCGCGGCGCTATCGCCGATCTCGATCCGGAAGCGGTGCGCAGCGCGATAGCGGTGTCGGCGTTCGGCGGCTTCCTCGTGGTGCAGCAGGCGGCCAGGCGACTGCTCCCGCTCGGCAAGGGGGCGATCCTGCTGACCGGCGCGACCGCCAGCGTGAAAGGCTTCGCGCAATCCTCCGCCTTTGCCATCGGCAAGTTCGGCCTGCGTGGCCTTGCCCAGAGCGCGGCGCGCGAATTGTCGCCCAGGGGCATTCATGTCGCGCATTTCGTCATCGATGGCGGCGTGCGCACCGCGCTGCGTCCCGACCCGGATGACCGCCCGGATAGCACCCTCGACCCCGATGCCATCGCCGGGAGTTATATCGCCGTGCTACGCCAGCCGCGCAGCGCATGGTCCTGGGAGATCGAACTTCGCCCATGGACCGAGAATTTCTAAACTCTGCCGTCGAGAGGGAATTCGCTGTCGCAATTCCTCCGCCAAGGTCGGCCAAGCCTCAGCCCTTATGCCGTCCGCGCTTGCCGCCGATATGGCGGATATTGCCCGGCCGCCCGCGCCGCTTGATCTCGCGCGGGGGACGCCTGCCGCCCGGCCGTTCGAACCCGCCGCCCTCGGGCAGTTCGAAGCGCAGTGCGCCGCTGATCGGATCGGCCTCCATCAGCCGCAGGTCCAGCCGCTGGCCGGTGGTATAGCGCTCGCCGCTCTGCTCGCCTTCCAGCGCCTGTCCCGCCTCATCGAACCAGAAGCGTTCAGCGCCCAGCGTAGACACCGGGACCAGCCCGTCACCGCCCAGTTCCTGCACGGTCGCGAAGAAGCCGAAATTGCGGACGCCAGTAATGCGGCAGGCCATGATCTGCCCAACGCGCTCGGCGAGGAAGGCGGCGACATAGCGGTCCACTGTCTCGCGCTCGGCGGCCATGGCGCGGCGTTCGAAATCGCTGATCTTTTGCCCTATGGGCACCATGTCGTGCCGGTCTTCGGGCGACAGCGCCGAACTCTCCGGCACCGACTTGTCCTTGGGGGCCGGCATCTCCAGCTTCCACGATCCCACCAGCGATCGATGCACCAGCAGGTCCGAATAGCGCCGGATGGGGGAGGTGAAATGGGCGTAGGAGCCGAGCGCGAGACCGAAATGGCCGACATTGCGCGGGCTGTAATAGGCCTGCGTCTGGCTGCGCAGGATCTGCTCCATGATCTGCGGGCGCGACGGGTCGTCCTTGTCGATCTTTGCGATCAGGCGGTTGAAGGTGCCGGGCGTGATGACCTGCCCCAGCGCCACGCTGATGTCGAACGTGTTGAGATAGTCCTTGAGCGCGACCAGCTTCTCGCGACTGGGCGCCTCATGGTCGCGGTACATGCAGGGCGCCTTCTTCATCTCCAGCGCTTTGGCGGCCGCGACATTGGCCGCGATCATATAATCCTCGATCAGCCGATGCGCGTCGAGCCGCTCGCGCATCGCGATGCTCCTGATCCGGCCCGCCTCGTCGATGACGACGCGGCGCTCGGGAAGGTCGAGGTCGAGGGGGCCGCGCGCGTCCCGGGCCTTGGCGAGCAGGCGCCAGCAGGCCCACAGCGGTTTGAGGGCCGTTTCGACCAACGTTTCGGACGGAAGACCCTCGGTTTCTTCGGTCGCCTTCCCCTCAGCCACATCCATCGCCGCCTGCGCGCGCTCATAGGGGATGTTCGCCGCCACGCGGATCACGGCCCGCGTGAACCGCCAGCCGGTCACCTTGCCATCCTTGTCGATGACGAGGTGGCAGGCCAGCGCCGCACGGTCCTGCTCCGCCTTGAGCGAGCACATGTCGGACGACAGCGCATGGGGCAGCATCGGCACCACGCGGTCGGGGAAATAGACGCTGTTGCCGCGTCGCCGCGCCTCACGGTCGATCAGGCTGCCCGGCCGGACGTAGAAGGACACGTCGGCGATGGCGACGATGGCCCTGTACCCGCCCGCATTGGCCGGATCGTCGTCGGGTGTCGCCCAGACCGCATCGTCGAAGTCGCGCGCGTCCACGGGATCGATGGCGACGATGGGCAGGTCGCGCAGATCCTCCCGCGCGTCCGTTTCCAGTGGCAGGTTGTGGACGCGCTCGGCCTCCGCTTCCGTCTCGGCGGAGAAGGCGTGCGGGATGCCATATTTGTGGATGGCGATCAGGCTGAAGGAGCGCGCCTCGAACGGGTCGCCCAATATGTCGGTGACGCGCGCGGTGATGCGCGGCGGGCGGCCATGTGCTTCGGCCAGCACCAGGTCGCCCGGCTTGGCATCGCCCGCATCGCTGACCTGCGTTTCGTTGCGGATGCGCTTGTCCACCGGGCGCAGCCACAGCTTTCCGCCCTCGTCCTTGTGCAGCACGCCCAGCAACGCCTCGGCGCCCGCTTCCAGCTTCTTCATGGCATGGGCGATCATGCCGCTGCCCGCCTCTTCGGTGCGGGCCAGGATGCGGTCCCCTACGCCCAGCGCGCCCTTGCGGCCACGCTCCATGACGCGCAGCTTTGGCGGCGGCAGGCCTTCCGCCTCCCAGCGCACCGGGACCGCGACGGGCACTCCGCCCTCTATCGCGACGATGCGCAGCACCGTGACCTTGGGCACGCCGCCCATCTTGTGAAAAGCGCGCGCGGGGCCGACGTCGATCAGCCCTTCGTCGGCCATGTCCTTGAGCAGCGACTTGAGCGCGATCTTCTCCGCGCCCTTCAGGCCGAACGCCTTGGCGATCTCCCTCTTGCCTGCGGGGGCTTCGGATGTGGCGATGAAATCGAGTATCGCTTGGCGCCCCGGCATGCCGGGTTCGCGCTTGGCGGGCTTTGCAGGCTTGGAGGGCTTGGCGGTTCTGGGGGTGCGGGAGGCCATGCCACCGGTATAGGCGGATCGGCGGGAGGGTCCAGCGTCAGTCGGTGTCGCGGGCGATATACACGCGGTTGCGGCCATGTTCCTTGGCCAGATACAGCGCGCGGTCGGCAGCCTTGAGCGCGTCGCGCGGCTCGTCATAGGCAAGCACATCGGCGACACCGCCGGAGAATGTGACCTGCTCCATACGCTCGCCGGTCTTGCTGTCGACAAGGTTGCGGTGCGACATGTCCTCGCGTGCGTCATCGACGATCTTGCACGCCTCTGCGACCGTGCGGCCGCGGAACAGCATGACGAACTCCTCGCCGCCATGGCGCGCGACATGGCATTTGTCGTTGGCGCTCTGGGCCAGCAGCCCGGCGACGAAGCGCAGCACCCGGTCGCCCGTATCATGACCATGGGTGTCGTTGATCGCCTTGAAATGGTCGATGTCGCAGAAGGCGACGCTGACCGGCTCCCCGGCGTCGCGCGCGACCGATATGTCCTCGCGGATGCGATGTTCGAAGGCGCGGCGATTGGGCAGGCCGGTCAGATGATCCTGATCCGCCGCCCGGCGCGCGCTCTCCAGCTTCTTCTGAAGCTGGTGGGTTTCCGCCTGTCCTTCGCGCAGCCGCGTTTCGACGTCGCGGCTATGGTCGATCATGGTGCGGGTGATCGCCACCAGCTTGGCGATCACGTCGCCCCGGCCGCTGTCCGCCGCCAGTTCCGTCGCCTCGCGCTGGAGGGCAGCACCATAATCCTTGGCCGAATTGCTCGACTGGTCGGCGATTTCGCTCAGCGATTCGACGCGCGCCTCCACCTGATCGAGCATCAGGGCGAGGCTGTCCGGCGTGATTTCGTCGGGATGCTGGTTCGCCATGATCGTCTCGGCCAGACCGTCGGTCAGCCGCCCGCGATCGTGCAGGATGGCGCGGACAGCCTTCTCCACCTTCAGGTCGTTGCCGGTGATATATTCAAAGGCTAGGCCGAAATTGAGCGGCGTCACCTCCAGATCGTGCGTGAACAGGAACTGGCCGATATCGTGGTAAAGCGCGCGGCGGCGCTCCGCCTCCCGCTGCTTGCGCAGGCTCGACTGCTCGCGCCCCGGCAGGGCGGCGACGGGCGCGGTGCCGTCCTCACGGCCCAGCAGGCCGAGACGCCATCTGGCGAACCTGCCCGCCAGCCCTTCATCCTTCGCCTGAGTCGCCATGCTGTGACCTTCCACCGATCTGCAACGGCGGCGATACGCGCAAATCGGTAAATCCCGCGTAAACGCCGGGATAGCCGACAGCATTTGTGTTTCAGCTTGATTGCAGTGCAGCATTGCCCTAAGAGCATGCCAAGCATGGTTTCGTGCGGCGTGATTGTTTGGCCCCTCGGCTTTTGTCGCAGGCCTGACTGCCAACCATGTTTTACATCAGATACTGGGAGCTTCCCCCATCACGCGGGTTGTTTCGGCACTAAAGCCGGGATAGCTGCGCCGTGCGCGCATACCATCCCCGCATGACGAGGATATGTATGACCGAATTTGCTTCGCTTGGCCTTGCCGAGCCGATTTTGAAGGCGCTCGCCGCCAAGAGCTATGTTGTCGCCACGCCTATCCAGGCGCAGGCCATTCCATCCCTGCTCGAAGGCCGCGACCTGTGCGGCATTGCGCAGACCGGCACCGGCAAGACCGCTGCCTTCGCGCTGCCCACGCTCGACTATCTCCACCGCAATCCCGGACCGCGCAAGTCCGGCTCCTGCCGTGTGCTGATCCTGTCGCCCACGCGTGAACTGGCCGCGCAGATCGCGCAGAGCTTTCGCGACTATGGCCGCTTCCTGCCCTTCACAGTGGACGCGGTGTTCGGCGGCGTGCCGATCAATCGCCAGATGGCCAAGCTGAAGTCGGGGATCGACATCGTCGTCGCGACGCCGGGTCGCCTGATCGACCTGATCGAGCAGCGCGCCCTGTCGCTGTCCGACGTCGAGGTGTTCGTCCTGGACGAGGCCGACCAGATGATGGACCTGGGCTTCCTCCAGGCGCTCAAGCGCATCACCAAGCTGCTGCCACGCAAGCGCCAGAGCCTGTTCTTCTCCGCGACCATGCCCAAGGCGATCAAGGACCTGTCGACCCAATTCATCACCGATCCGGTGCATGTCGAGGTCGCCCCCCAGTCCACGACCGCCGAGCGCGTGAAGCAATATGCGACCTTCGTGAACCAGAAGGAGAAGCAGGCGCTGCTGACCCTGACGCTGAAGGGCGAGTCCATCGAACGCGCGCTGATCTTCACCCGCACCAAGCATGGCGCCGACCGCGTCGTCCGTCACCTGACGGCGGCGGGCGTGCAGTCCATGGCGATCCACGGCAACAAGAGCCAGTCGCAGCGCACCACCGCGCTGCAGGCGTTCCGCTCCGGCCAGATCAAGCTCCTCGTCGCGACCGACATCGCGGCGCGCGGCATCGACGTGTCGGGCGTCAGCCATGTGTTCAACTTCGAACTGCCCAACGTGCCGGAGCAATATGTCCACCGCATCGGCCGCACCGCGCGCGCCGGCGCCGATGGCATCTCGATCAGCTTCGTGGCGGACGATGAGCGCCCCTATCTGAAGGCCATCGAGAAGGCGACGCGCGTAAAGTGCGAGATGGTGCCGCTGCCCGAGAACTTCCTGGAATCGGCTGCGAGCCTGCCCGCCGCTGCCCCGGCCCCCGATGGCGGCCGTCCGGCCCCGCGCGGCGACGGCGCACATCGTCACGGCAAGCCGGGCGGCGGCCGCGGCGGCGACCGTTCCGGCGCGTCCGCCGACGGCGAGCGTGTCCATCGCCCCCGTCGCCGCAGCGGTGCTGGCGGCGCGGTCGGTGCCCATAAGGGCGCGGTGCAGCGTACCGGCGGCGGCAAGGTCGGCCGCTAAGCTTTTCGCTCACGTCCCGAATGCGGGAGGGGCGGTAGCCGGCATAATCAGTCATTCCCGCGCAGGCGGGAATCCAGAGCCACGCAAGACTGAGCTTTCGACCCTGGATTCCCGCTTTCGCGGGAATGACAATGAATTGCGATCCCGAATGCGGGAGACACGTGATACATGAAAAGAGCCGCCGTGCTGGGAA
>JBEVNC010000099.1:0-29965 GCA_040508315.1 Sphingobium sp. | reverse complement strand
GCCCGCAAGCCGAAGGACAACGCGATCATCGCCAAGATCTCCGGCCGTGTCGAATTCCTCAAGGACTATAAGGCGAAGCGCAAGATCGCGATCCGTCCCGAAGACGGGTCGGAGCCGGTCGAGTATCTGATCCCCAAGTCCAAGGTGATCGACATTCAGGAAGGCGACTACGTGAAGCGTGGCGACAACCTGATCGGCGGCTCGCCCGATCCGCACGACATTCTGGAAGTGCTCGGCATCGAGCCGCTTGCTGAATATCTCGTGTCGGAAATCCAGGAAGTCTATCGACTGCAGGGTGTGAAGATCAACGACAAGCACATCGAGACGATCGTTCGTCAGATGCTGCAGAAGGTCGAGATCACCGATGGCGGCGAAACCACGCTGCTGGCGGGCGAACAGGTCGACCGCGACGAGATGGACGAACTGAACGCAAAGCTCTCGCTCGGCCAGATGCCGGCGCAGGGTAAGCCCGTTCTGCTCGGCATCACCAAGGCGTCGCTGCAGACCCGCTCGTTCATCTCGGCCGCGTCCTTCCAGGAAACGACCCGAGTCCTCACCGAGGCAGCGGTTCAGGGCAAGAAGGACACGCTGATCGGCCTCAAGGAGAATGTGATCGTCGGGCGTCTGATCCCGGCGGGCACCGGCTCCTCGATGAACCGCATGCGCATCGCCGCCAACAGCCGCGACGCCGCTCTGCGCGCCGCAATGCGGGTCGCGAACGAGGTCCACCTCGTCGCGCCCAAGACGGCCGCCGAGGAGCATGCCGCCGAACTGCGCCAGCCCGTGGAAGCCGCCATCGGCGACGACCCGCTGGGCCGCGTGCAGGGCGAGGACTTCACGACCGACGATCTGGATTGATCGTCGGGACGGTGGTCCCTGTGTATGAATGACGAAACCCCGCCGGAGCGATCCGGCGGGGTTTTGTTTTGGGGCGCAGGGTGAAATGGGATTCGGGCCGACCGCGCAGGATTCCGTCACCGGCCTCCCTGCGGTCGCGACTGCAAACCCACCTATGAAGACTGGCCTAGCTCGCCGGATCGTACATGAATTCGCGAAGCTCCTGCGCGCAACGGCATGCGACCGCGATCTTCCTCGCCCATTCGACGGCATCCTCGCGCGTCGGCAATTCCAGCACGGTGAACCCGCCCTTGAGGTAGCTGCCCGGATAGATTTCGGTGGACACCGATCCCTCGCCGGACACCAGCACCGGATCGACCTGCTCGTTTATGCCGCCGCCGAACACATAGACGCCCGCGGCCTTCGCCTCCTCGATAACCGCTCGAGATTCGACACCGGCGCGCACGAATTCCTCTTTGGTGAGGACCATGGCTTCACTGGGAAAGGAGATGAGATATTTGGTCATGCGCCGATGATGCATCGCCGATCACATCGCTGCAAGCGGCGTTGCGCACCCGCCCCGGCGAGCGTCGCCCAGCCGCTCCTGCGGTCGAAGACACCCAAACGCGCGCCTCTCACGCCACTCGCTCACAATCCCGCTTGACCGTATCGCCCCAATAATACAGCTAGGCATCGCATGCCCGGCTACGACCCAGACTCCAGCGCGCATCAGCCCCAGGGCGACCCGCGCTACGCGTTCGACGCGCCGTCCGGTCCCATGGCCTATGGTCCCGGCATCGATGGCCCCACCGCCATGGGCGACCGTTCCCGGTCGCGCTGGCGGCGCAACGGGCATATTCTCGCCTGGGCCGCCGCGATCCTGCTTGCCTTGCTGATGCTTGCCATCATCTGGCTCGCGCTCACCGCCCCCCTCTCCCGGTCGCTCCAGCCCAATGTGCCGCCCAGCATCACGCTGGAAACGGTCGATGGCGACTTCATCACGCGCAAGGGGGCCAATGTGGGGCGCCCGGTGAAGGTCGCCGACCTGCCGCAACATGTGCCCGAGGCGTTCATCGCCATCGAGGATCGCCGTTTCTACAGCCATTGGGGCGTCGATCCGCGCGGCATCGCGCGAGCCATGTGGCGCAATGTGCGCGCTGGCGGCGTGCGGCAGGGCGGCAGCACGATCACGCAGCAACTGGCCAAGGGCGTGTTCCTGACCGCCGACCGCACTGCCGCGCGGAAACTGCGCGAAGTCATGATCGCCTTCTGGCTGGAGCTATGGCTGACCAAGGACCAGATTCTCGAGCGCTATCTTTCCAACGTGTATTTCGGCGACAATGTGTACGGCCTGCGCGCTGCATCCGAACATTATTTCAGCCGCCCGCCTGAGCGCCTGACCGTTTCGCAGGCAGCGATCCTGGCAGCGGTGCTCAAGGCGCCCTCCCGCCTTGCCCCCTCATCCAACCTCAAGGGCGCGCGCGCCCGTGCGGAACTAGTCACGGCCGCGATGGTCGAGGCGGGTTTCCTGACCAAGGCGGAACGCGACGCTCTGCCCCCCGTACGCCTGCGCATCCAGCCGGTCCCGCAATCGACCAGCGGCACCTATTTCGGCGACTGGGTGCTGCCGCAGGCGCGCGACCGGGCAGGCACGGTGTACAGCGCTCAGACGATCACGACGACGCTGGACGGCGATATCCAGAAGATCGTGACCCGCGCCGTCGGCCGGGCGGGACTGGGCAAGGCGCAGGTGGCTGTCGTCCTGATGAAGCCGGACGGCACGGTCTTGGCGATGGTGGGCGGCAAGAGCTACAAGGACAGCGCCTTCAATCGCGCAACGCAGGCGCGCAGGCAGCCGGGATCGACCTTCAAGCTGTTCGTCTACCTCGCCGCGATCCGCGCCGGGATGACGCCCGACGACATGATCGACGACACGCCCATTACCGAGGGGGAGTATCGCCCGGAAAATCATGAGGGTCGCTATCGCGGCCGCATCACCCTGCGGCAGGCGTTCGCTGCATCCAGCAACGTCGCCGCCGTCCGCCTCGCGCAGAAGGTCGGGATCAGGAACGTCATCAAGACCGCGCGCGACCTGGGCGTCACGGCAGCGCTGCCGGAGAATCTGTCCGTCGCACTCGGATCGTCCGGCATGTCGCTGCTCGAACTGACGCAGGCTTATGCGGCCATCGCGGGCAATCGCTATCCCGTTCAGGCCCATGGCCTGCCGGTGCAGGAGCGCAGCTGGTTCTCCCAGTTGCTCGACCGGCAGAAGCTGTTCGACGAGGATCAGATCGCGATGATGCGCGACCTGTTGTCCGCTGCCACCCGGCGCGGCACCGGCTACCGTGCCGCGCTCCACACCGCGACCTTCGGCAAGACGGGCACGACGCAGGATAATCGCGACGCGCTGTTCGTGGGCTATGCGGGTGGCCTGGTGACGGCGGTGTGGGTCGGCAATGACGACAACAGCCCGCTGCCCGGCGTCTCGGGCGGCGGCTTGCCTGCCCGCATCTGGCGCGACATCATGGTGCATGCGGTGGAGAATGGCGAGACGGAGGCACCACCGGAGGAGGACATCGCCAACGCGGTGGGCGACGCCGCCAACGCCATCGTCAACGCCGCCATCGGGCCGGACGCAGGCAATGTGTCGGTGGACGTGTCACCCGAGGCGATCCGCCTGCGCGGCGCGGGCGATTTGCGGCTGGATATTCCCTTACCCTCCGTGCCGGAGGGGGATGAGCCGCCGCCGGGACAGGCGCCTTAGAGTCGGCGTTGAGCCTCACGCGCAACGGGCGACGCGCCTGACAGGAACACTGGCGGCGGGGGCATAGAAGCGAGTTGCCAATTGATGGTTTGCGAAGTCTTGGCCAGATAGAGCCATGCAAGATATGCCCGCAAGCAAAGAACGCAGTCTGCTCGAGTCGGCGAGGTCCCTTACAAGCACGCCGATCAGCTCTCCGCATCGCAAAGACCGAGAATATGCACCCGCTGGGCGGTAAGCGCGGAGACACAGACCATTCAGCTTTTATGTATACATGACGGCCGCGGCAAGATTGTGTGCATGTTGGGCAGAAGATACGCCCGCGCATCGACGGAGACGCACCTCTCACTGTTCCATACACATACCGGCAGCATTCTTGGCCTTATCCCATTGCCGGAGCGGATGGGCCGCCATATAACAGCATGTATACGATGAGAGGAATTCATGGCTACCGTTCCGAAACGCCCCCTGATTCCTTTAGCCGTGACGCGGATGACATCGGGCGCCGCCGGCAGGGCGGCAGCGCCCCCTCCTCGAGCAACTGCGACTGGCTGCAGACAGGCCAACATAGCGAGCCCTGGCCGGTGAAGCGGTCACCCTGCCCATCCCTCACAGCAAAGGCGTCGATGTCGCGCGACACGCGCCGATCCCCATCACAGGAAAGGATGCCGGAATGACTTTGGAAGAGGAAGTGATGCTGCTGCGCGAGGCGGTACGGGACGTGAAGGACAGGCAGGACGTCTTCGCCTGTATTCAGCGGGAAAGCTGGGCGCGCGACCGGCAGGATATCGACGCGATCAACGGCTGCTGGTGGCCAGAGGGCGTTGACGAACACGGCCCGATCGTCACGAACGCGGCGGATTATGCCAAGCGCGCCAATCTGGGCCACAGCATGAATTTCAACATGACCAGCCATAATATCACCAACCAGCTGTGCGAACTGGACGGCGATACGGCCTATTGCGAATCCTATGTCATCGGCGGCCTTTTCTGGCTCGATGGCAAGACGACCACGATCGCCTTCGGCCGGTATCTCGACCGGCTCGAGAAGCGCGAGGGCGAATGGCGTATGCTGACGCGCAAGTGCACGATCGAGATGACTGCGGATTGCGACGCCACCTGGGTCTATTCAAAGAATGTGAAGGGCTTTCTGAAGGCCCGGTGGGACGGCAAGGACCCGTCCTATGATCGCCCGTTCATAGCCTCGACCGAGGGGCTGCGCTGGTAGCTGGATCGAGGGGCATGACGGGGCGCGAGGCCCCGCCTCCGCCCCTCGACGTCCCTCGACGTCCCTAGGCCTTTTGGTCGGCACGGATATGCATCGTCACCGCTGTCGCGATCCTCGAATGCCCGCTCGATCAGCGTTCAGCGCGCGGTGAGACCGACGTTCTTGGCTTCTAGCCGCAATCGGAGTGAGTTCTGGAGATAGGCGACGCTGGTGAACTGCCCGATAAGAACGAGCAGTTCGACCATCTGTGTGTCGTCGAAACTTTCCGACAATGTCGCCCAGGTAGCATCGCTCACGAAAACATCCTGCCGCAATTCCTCACATGCGGTCAGGATCGCGCGCTCATGGTCCGTCCAGCCGCTGGCGGCGGAGCCAGTAATGACGCGCTCGATCTCCTCGTCGCTCAGCCCGCACGCCTTGGAGTGACGAACATGCTCGCCCCATTCATAGGGAGCCTGCAACAGCCAGGCCGTCCGCAGGATCGCAAGCTGCCGGTCGCGCACCGGCAGTGCGCCGGTTTCGCTTTGCAGATGAAGCGACAATGCCATGATCCGGTCCCAGAGGACGGGAAAGCGGCACATCACGAACATGATTTCGGGAATGACGTCGAGCGGCAAGGGCGCATGATCGCCCACCACGCCGCCGCGCAGCTTGTTGGTGGCGGCCTGCACCTCTTCGGCGACCGAAGCACGGTCGACCGGCGCGATGCGGGGTGGCTTTCCCAATATCTCCGCCTCACGCGCCCGAACGCGCGCGTCCCGGTCTGCGGGTGTTTCTGGGTCGATCATGTTCATTCGCTATTCCCCATATGATCCTGTCGCCGCGATCAGCGGACGATGTTGGGGTATTGGACGCGCGGCGCAATTTTGTGCGTGTCGCGATAGGAGGGAGGCTGGCGGCCGCCCTCGTCGACGATCCCATATTTAATAGCCATTTCGGCGCCGATGACGGTCTGTCCCGACCAGGCGACCAGATCCGGGTCGGCGTAAAGCGCCGCGATCACATGACCGGTAAATTCCGGGCTTTCGACGCGATCCCAGAGATAGCCCAGCCGCTGTGGATCGGCCGCAATCACCTGCCTGAGTCGATCGGTCAGCAGAGCCCCCATCCAGATCGACAGGGCAGCGACGCCCGTGCCCTCCAGATCGACAGCCATGTCGGCCGCCAGCTTGTCCTGACCTGCCTTGTGCGCGCCATAGCCGGGGCCATAGACATAGTGGACACCGCCCGAACCCGACGTGTGGATGATGAGGCCGCGGCCTTGAGCGACCATGATCGGGGCAGCATGCCAGCTCGCGACATACGTGCTGCGGATGCCGACATTGATGATATCCGCCAACTTCAACGGCTTCTCCCAAAAGCGGCCGGGCGTGGTCAGCTCGTCATAGATGGCCGCCGCATTATTGACGAGCACGTCGATGCGACCCTGTTCGTCCATTACCCGGCGGAACAAGGCGTCCACCTGCGCATCGTCGCCATGGTCGCAGCGCACGGCGATCCCTGTGCCACCGGCTTCGGTCACGGCCTCGGCGGTTCCATATATGGTGCCGGGAAGGGCATGGTCGCCCACCTTTTCGGAGCGCCCCGTCACATAGACCGTATAGCCGTGCGCGCCGAGTCCGCGGGCAATACCGAGTCCCGCGCCGCGGCTCGCACCGGTGACGATGGCGATCGGAGCCTTATCAGTCATGTCCCGTCCTAGCCTTTTCGTTTATGCGCTGACCTCATAAAATGTATACGAATTTTGTCCCGATGTGCAACCCATTGCAGCCGACCCGAGTTCAAATTGTGCCGATTTAGCCGAGTCTAGAGCATATCTTTTGCCCAGCGCCATTGCCGCTGGCTCTTAAACTAGAGCCATCTATATACATTTGTCTACATAGCCCCAAGCTGTCCGTTTGGTCCGGGCCGACGTCAGTAGCGCCGAGCCCGACCAGCACCGACGACGTGGCGTGGCGAGCAAAGCTCGCGGGGCGGATGGGGCCAAAGGTTCGGAGACGCGGCACATCATGCTGGATGCCGCCCAAGCTGGACGCAATCACATGTAGGAGGATTGGTTGGCGGCGCGTAAGGGCAGCGCCCAATCGCTTCGCGCATAAACGGAGCTAGATCAGTAAGTGGACGTCCGCACCACCGGGTCCTGCTCCAGCAGATAGCCATATTGCGCCAACCCGATCCGTGTGCGCCGGATATGCATCACGAGCGTGGACTGGGCCATTTCGATCTCGCGGCGTTCGATGGCGCCGAACAGCAGCTTGTGCTCGGTCGCCAATATCCTGCCCCCATTTTTGAGCGCAAGTTTGGTATAGGCTCGCCGATAGCTTTGGGTCGTGTCCCACAGCCGCTCGACCATTTGCGTCAGTTGCAGCGTGCGATTGCCGCGATATGAAACCCAGTGGAAGGCGCGGTCGAGCGGGAGATAGTCCTCGACATCGGTTGTCGCGTCCATCTGATCGAGCAGGTCGCGCATCTCCTCGATGTCCGCCTCGGTGAGGTAGGGCATGCTCTCTTCCAGCAGCATCGGCTCGATCTTCTCACGAACCTTATAGGCCGTCTCCATGTCGTGAACGCCGAAACTCGTGACGAACGCGCCGGCATTGGCCCGCATCGACACGAGGCCGCGAATTTCCAGCATTCGCAAAGCGTCGCGGACGGGAATACGGCTCAGGCCAAGTTCGGCGGCCAACTCGTCCTGCTTGATGCGCGAGCCGGGCGGCAGATGGCCCGACAAAATGCGCTCCGCCACGAAATCGGCAATGCGCTCGCTCGCTGCGGTCACTGGATCGGCTTGCTTCATCGCCATTCCCATATGGGCCAGCCTGAAACCGGCCCGACATCTTCGATTTTCCCGCGTGCGGGGCTTATCCGGCAACGATGAAGCATGACGAAAGAGTATACAAGTATCGGCCGCTTAAGCCGTCCAGGTTGCTGCAGGATCAGCGATCACAGCATCGCCACCCCGCCATTGGGGCGTATATTCTGGCCAGTGACGAAGCGGCTGGCATCGGACACCAAGTAGAGCACGGCCAAGGCGATATCGCGCGGCACGCCGGTCAGGCCCAGCGGCGAGACCTGCTCGCGCACTTTCACGATCTCCGCCCGCTTTGCGGCATCGATATTGCCGTCCTCGTCGCTGAAGGCATGGGCGACCATCGCGGTTTCGATCCAGCCCGGTGCCACGGTGTTCACCCTGATTCCATATTGCCCGAACTCCTTGGCGGCGCTGCGCGTGATCATGTTCACGGCCGCCTTGGTCAGGTTGTAGACGGACATGCCGGGCACCGCGGACTCGCCGCCGCCCGAAGAAATGTTGACGATGGCCCCGCCCCTCTCTTTCATCGCATGGCCCGCCGCGATGCAGCCCCAATAGACACTGCCCAGATTGACGGCAATTCCGCGCTCGAACGCCGCCTCCTCGATGTCGAGCATGGGAGCCTTCACCATGATGCCGGCGCAATTGACCCAGATGTCCAGCTGTCCCGCCTTGTCCAACGCGGCCTGGACGAGGGCGTCGATATCCCCGCGCCGCGATACGTCGCAGCGCCTCGCCACCGCGGTCCCGCCTTCGCTCCCGATCAGCTGCGCCGTTTCCTGTAGCGCTGCCTCCTGCACGTCGCCGATGACGACGGTCGCCCCGGCCTGCGCGAGCACGCGGGCCGTCTCCCGCCCGATGCCCGACCCCGCGCCGGTCACGACGGCAACCCGTCCCTCCAGGGAGAAAGTCTCGACAAGATTCTGTTTCATATGCGCATCCACTCCCGGCTTCTGTCTGTGCGATTTGCCGATCCCAATGTCGCGGAATGCAGCGGTCCGGGTCAATCCTCGTCCGGCGGCGAGATATCAACGAACTGTTAACCAACTTCCCCTAGACCCGATTCCTGTCGAGACCCGAAGCCGCCGAGAGGCGGACCGATTTCCGGGTCGCCATGACCGCATTCGCGATGGACAGGGAACCGAAATATGGCCGCGAAGTCTTTTGCTATGGCGTCCGGTGCAACGGACGCCCACAAAGAGGCACGGAGAGGACAATGAGCGTCCTTCGTCGCAATAATGTCCATGTGTCCGGTGATGGTGCCCGGACTATCATATTCGCCCATGGCTTCGGCTGCGACCAGACCGCGTGGAAGACGGTCGCGCCCGCCTTTCAGCAGGACTATCGCACGATCATGTTCGACCATGTGGGCGCGGGCGCGTCCGATCTCTCGGCCTATCGGTCGGACCGCTATGGCAGCCTGCACGGCTACAAGCAGGATGTGCTGGAGATCTTCGAAGCGCTCGACTTGAACCACGCGATCTTTGTCGGACATTCGGTGTCGTCCATGATCGGCATGCTGGCGGCCATAGAGGCGCCGGAGCGGTTCGCCTCGCTCGTCATGGTGTGCCCGTCACCCTGCTATGTGGACGAGCCGGGCTATGTCGGCGGCTTCGACCGGGAGGATCTGGAGGAATTGCTCGAGGTGGTGGACAGCAATTTCCTGGGCTGGTCGCGGCAGGCCGCGCCGTCGATCATGGGCAATCCAGAGCGGCCGGAACTGGGCATGCAGCTGACCCAGAGCTTCTGCCGCACCGATCCGGCCATCGCGCGGGAATTCGCGCGCGTGACCTTCCTGTCGGATCATCGCGCCGACCTGCCCCGGTGCACGACGCCCACCCTCGTTCTCCAGACCCTCGCCGACATGGTCGCGCCGGTCGAGGTGGGCGCCTATATCGCGCAGGAGATGCCCGCAGCAGACCTCGTCGTGATGGATGCCACCGGCCACTGCCCGCACATGAGCGCGCCTGCCGAGACCATCGCTGCGATCAGGCGCCATATCGGGCACTGACGTGGCAGATAATTTTCGCCGCATCCATGCACCGCCGGAGGAGACGCTCGACGATCTCTACGAACATGCGCCCTGCGGCTATCTGGCGATGGATACTGCTGGCCGAGTCGTGCGGGCCAATGCCACCCTGCTGGAATGGCTCGGCGTGCCCCGCGAGGCCCTCATCGGCCAACCGGTCCAGACGATATTCACGCGCGCGGGCCGCATCTTTTTCGAAAGCCATGTCGCGCCGATGCTCTCGGTCGAGGGCGGCGCGCGACAGGTAGCGCTCGACCTTGCCCGCGTGGACAAAAGCCGCATGCCGGTGCTCACCGACTGGCGCAGTGTGACGATCCAGGGGCAGCCCATGGGCGTGCGGGTCATGCTGGTCGATGCGACCGACCGCCGCGCCTATGAGCGCGATCTGGTCGCCGAGCGGCAAAGGCTGGAGGAGACCGCGCGGCAACTGCGCGTGAGCGAACAGCGGCTCCTCGAAATGAACGAGACGCTGGAGGCGCGCGTGGCGGAACGCACCGCCGAACTGGAAATCGCGCACGAGCAATTGCGCCAGAGCCAGAAGCTGGAAGCCATAGGCAATCTGACCGGTGGCGTGGCGCATGATTTCAACAATCTGCTCAGCCCCATCATCGGCGGCCTCGACATGCTGCAATCGCGCGGAATTGGCGACGAGCGGGCCCGGCTGATGATCGGCAATGCGCTCGACGCGGCGGAGCGGGCGCAGACGCTGGTCCAGCGGCTGCTCGCCTTTGCCCGCCGCCAGCCACTGCGTCCGGTCGCGGTCGATATCGGGGCGCTGCTGCACGGCATGGCTAATCTCATCGCAAGCACGATGGGCGCTCGCAACAGTCTTGTCCTCTCGGTGCCCGAGGCCTTGCCCGCCGCCCTCGCCGATGCCAACCAGATCGAAATGGCGTTGCTGAACCTCGCCGTGAACGCCCGCGACGCCATGCCCGATGGGGGCACGCTGACCATCACCGCGACCCTGGAGGCAGACGCGCCGTCCGATCATCCGGATGGGCAGTGCCCCCGCTATATCAGGCTCGCCGTGACCGACACCGGCGTCGGCATGGACGAGGCGACGTTGGAGCGAGCGATAGAGCCCTTCTTCTCGACCAAGGGGCCGGGACAGGGAACGGGCCTGGGCCTCTCCATGGTCCATGGTCTCGCCGCACAGCTTGGCGGACGCCTGTCGCTGCACAGCGCGCCGGGGCGAGGCACATCGATAGAACTGGACCTTCCGGTCGCCCTATAAACGCTCGAGTTTGCGCTGCCTTGACAACGCACCTTGGGCAAGCTGCGTGCAGGTCTCCAACCTGAGCTAAAATTTGCGACTGATGCCGAAGGCCAGTGCGACATCCGGGGTTGCAGGATTGAGGCCAGCAACCGCCTGTACATCGACCTGCATAGCCTTGGTCGGCTGGAAAGCGAGGGACAGGGCCGCTTTGGTCATCGTCACATGACGGTCGGGATCATTGTCCCGCACCATCTGCACCTCGGGCGTCAGTTGCAGGGCGTCCGTCACATTCACCTGCAGGCCCATCGCCGTACCAAAGGCCAGATGCCTGCCCGAGCCGCTTTCGTTGACGGACGCATCGATCTCCGGCGACAGCGCCAACGATACGATGTCGTTGATCTTGTAACTGGCAGGCACGATCAGGCCCGCACCCCAGTCCCCCGCGCCAATATCGTCGCGCCCTGTCGGCAGGGTGACATAGGGGAGCAAGGCCAGGGCTAGGCCCGTCTTCGCTTCGTCCGGATGCCGGAAGTTTTGCTTGAGTCCCAGCGTCACATCGCCAGTGCCGCCGGTTTTCTCGATTTCTCCGGACATCCTGTCGCGCGTGCGGGAATGGCCATAGGCGGTCCAGCCCAAGCGTATCTCGGTCGTCGGGGTCACGCCGTAGCGCAGCAGGATTTCGCTCCCCTCAATCATATCCTCGCGCTGGTCCGGCTGGCTATCGAGCGTCCAGCTGGCAATGCCCAGTTCGATCTGGAGATGGTCGGCGTCGACCGTGCAGGCCGGTGTGTTGAGGCCCGGCCTGTCGCTGCACAGGTCGCGCAGTGCGGGTGGGCGCTGGCTGTCCTGAAGACCGCTTTGCTGTGCCAGAGCAGGCGCCGACAGGAAAACGAGTGCTCCGATGATGATCGTCTTCACGCTTCGCCCCCAAATAGGTCGTTCGCGCAACGTACCCTGGCGACTGTCGTTCCCCTGACAGCCGCCGATAGTCGTCCACTGCCGCGTCCATGCCGAAGCCAGACATGATGACTTGCCTCGAAATCAGTCCGACCAGACCACGAGCTTGACGGGCTGACCGGGACGAAGCTGGCCATTTACGGCACCGTTGAGCGCAAGCAGCAGAGGCTCCCCACCTTGCCCCGCCATCCGCCTGCCCAGGGTCGCGGCCGTATCGCCGGCGGCAACACGGGTGACGCTGATGCGGCGCGCCCGCAACTGTCCGACTTCGGCGGGACTCAGGCGATGGAAGGAGGAGAAGAGCGCCGACGCGACGCGGCCGCTGTCCACGCCAGGCGGTGCCGCCAGAATGAAATGATAGGCCTGGCCATTGCCGCCATCATAGACCACGACGCGCATTTGCGCGGTGCCATCGCGCGTCGGGATCTCGACTGGAAGAACGAGCATCGGCAGTCCGTTGACGCTCCCCTCCTGCACGCGTCCGACTGTCGCCTGCGTCTTTCCCAATATGGCGGTCAGGAGGGTATTCGCATAGCCGGGAAGGCCACCATCGCCCAGCGGCCCTCCTCCGAACTCCCCCTCGATCCCTTGAGGTCCCATCAGCCTGATGGCCGCGGGGCTGTTGGTGAGGGTGAAACCCGATGGCGCCTCGAACCCGATGCGCAGCACAGGATGGGCGAAACGTTGTCCCATGACGAATCCTTGCTCGGGGTCGTCGCCATAAAGCATGCCGTCCACGGCCTTGAGCAAGGCAGCCTCATTCTCCGGCAATTCGTCGTCCGACAGGCCCGTCGCCTGTGCGCTGTCGCGCGCCCGCGCAATCCGCTTTTCGGTCAACGGGTGGGAGAGCGCCCATTCGGGGATGGCGCGTGCATCCTGTTCGCTCGTCCCGGCACGGTGGGTTTCCTGATCCTGCAACGATTGCAGCATGTCCGCCGCCGCATAGGGATCGTAGCCCGCGAGCCTCAGATAGCGAACACCCAGATCGTCCGATTCATATTCCTGCGTTCGCGAATATTTCAGGCCGAAATATTGCGCTGCCCGTCCGGCCAGATCGGTCAGTTTTTCCGAACCTGTCAGACTGACCGCGATCACGCCGAGCGTTCGCAGGAGGGACCGCCTCTCCTGCCTTTGGCTATGCCGGGCAACGATATGGCCGATCTCATGGCCCAGCACGGAGGCAAGCTCCGCTTCGCTGTTGACCACCGCCAGCAGGCCGCGCGTCACATAGATATAGCAGCCCGGCACGGCGAAGGCGTTGACGACGTCGCTGTTCACCAGGGTAAAATGACATTCGCCGCCCAGCTTCGCCGCCTTGGCCACTCGTTCGCCGACCGTCGCCACATAGGCCGCCTGCCTGCCCTTATATTCGCCGCCGAAAGCGTCCAGCAGAGCGGGATGCTGCTGCGCGCCCACCTCGCGATCATTCTCGTCGATTTGGGGATGATAGTCAGGTGGCGGTTCCCGCCCGCAGCTTGTGGTGAGAAGTGCGAGGAGGAGGAGCGCGCCATGTCGTTTCATTGCGCCATTACGCGGGACGCGCATGAAATATCCAGCGGCCGACCCGACGAATGATGCGATTTCAAATCGAAGCATCTCTGCCTTGTACCAGATCGGTTGCGCGGTGCGTTGGGCCTGTGACAGGAGATACCATGCCAGAAGCCAATATCATCAAGCCCCATATGGAAGTCATCGGAAGCGACGGCGTCCACGTCGGAACCATCGACAGCATCGAAGACGCGCGCATCAAGCTCACGAAATCGGGCAGCGACGATGGAAAGCATCATTTCGTCGACAAGGCTTTGGTTCAGGACATCAGGGGCGACACCGTCACCCTGACCGCTCCCGGATCGAGCGTCGATACCTCGGCCTGAACCCGGAGGCTGTCCTCGGCGGGCGGCCTTTGACACCATATGGCGAATAGATCCGGTCCCTCCGGCTGTGCCCGGACGTCGACCACAGATCATTGCAAAGGAAACTCTATGAAAATCCCTAAAGGCGCGACCGTCGCAGTAGCCGACGGCGAATTGCTGAACCTGTTCCACAATAGCGGGGACGAGGCGTCACCGAAGCTCACGGCATTGCCGGACGCAGCGATCTCCTCCGACAATCGTGGCTCGGGCGGCCGTCATCAAAACAGCTCGGCCAATCCCTCGGACAGCCAGATCGAGGAAGACAGCTTCGCTGCAGGAACCGCCGAGTTCCTGAACAAGCAGGCGCTCGACGGGAAGATCGAAAGCCTGATCATCGTGGCGGCGCCCCGTACGCTGGGCGAGCTTCGCAAACATTATCACAAGGCGCTTTCGGCGGTTCTCGTCGGGGAAATCCCCAAGGACCTGACAGGCCATGCGCTGTCCGACGTCGAAAAGACCATCGCGGCGGCCTGATCCACGCATCTTGCCGGAAGCGATAAACATGATGCGGCCTCGTGACCCTTGCGCACTTTCATGCGGTCACAGGCCGTGATCCCGGCATCGCTGCTGCCCGATCCCTATATACTGATGCTCACGGGGTTCGGTCTTTTGACGGCCCTGGTCGTCTGGCTGCCATTGGTGCTGAAGAAACTGCCGCTGTCCCTGCCGATATTATGTATCGCGCTAGGGGCGGCGCTTTTCTCTTTGCCGCAAATCACGTTGCGACCGCTGCCCCTGCTCTACCCGGAGATTACGGAGCGTTTCACCGAATTCGTGGTGATCATAGCGCTCATGGGCGCTGGGCTGAAGATCGACCGGATATTTCGATGGCGCGATTGGGCTGTGACGTGGCGACTGCTCGCGATCACTATGCCTATCAGCATCCTGGCCATCACCCTGCTGACAGCTTGGGCGTTGGGATTGCCATGGGCGATTGCCCTGCTCCTGGGCGCGAGCCTGGCGCCCACCGATCCGGTTCTGGCCTCCGACATTCAGGTCGGGCCGCCAAAAGCGGGCGATGAGGACGAGGTTCGGTTCGGTCTGACATCGGAGGCCGGACTGAACGACGGCCTCGCCTTTCCCTTCGTCCATCTGGCGATCGCGCTGGCGGCGGTGGCGGCTACGGACCAGCCATGGTTCGGCGAATGGCTGAGCTATCGCGTCCTGTGGGAAGTGCTGGCAGGCATTGGCGGCGGATGGCTGATCGGACGCCTCTTCGGGTGGCTGACCTTCCACGTCTCCGCGGAATCCAAGCTGGCGCAGACCGGCGACGGCCTTATCGCGCTCGCCGCGACCTGTATCTCCTATGGTCTGACCGAGGTCATCCACTCCTACGGCTTCCTCGCCGTATTCGTGACCGCCCTCACCTTCCGCAGCACGCACCGGGAGCATGACTTCCATCACGACATGCACGATGTCACCGAGCAGATCGAACGGCTCGCGATGATGGTGCTGCTCCTGCTGTTCGGCGGCGCGCTGGTCAGCGGCCTGCTTTCATCGGTCACATGGATCGATGTCGGCGTCGCACTCGTGATCCTGCTGATCATCCGACCGCTTGCGGGATTGGTCGGGCTGCGCGGGCTGAAGGCAGACCAGACCGAGAAGCTGACCCTTGCATTTTTCGGCATTCGGGGCGTCGGGTCGATCTATTATCTCGCCTATGGCCTCAATCACATCGACGTTGCGAACGGAGACCGCCTCTGGGGTCTGGTGGGACTTGTCGTGCTGTTCTCCGTCGTGCTGCATGGCCTGACGGTCACGCCGATCATGCGTTCTCTGGATCGGCAGCAGGGCCGCGACCCGGATCGCGCAGACTCGGCTACCGATACGGAGGGAGCTGGAAGTCCTGCAAGGCCGAGCGAGGCCGGCGTGCCCTGAACGTTCCGGTTGAAACCATATCGCTCGCCAATCCGGCTGCACGCCGGTGCCAGCACGTACTGCTCCACCGACTGACACAAGACGATATCCGCCCGGCTTCGACAGCCGTGCAACCATGGCGTATCCATCATAATTGAATGGCTTTTCGGTATCGTCTACGGGCCGCCCATGGTCACCACACTGCTCTGGATTCCCGCGACGATATTGGCTGGCGCGCTGCAAGCCTGGCGCACCGCCGTCCAGCGGCGGGCGAGCCAGAACCTGTCGGTCAATGGCGCCGGGTTCGTACGCTATCTGTACGGGCTACCCGTCACCATCGTCCTGCTGACCGCCTATCGCCTGCTGTTTCCAGAGCCGATGCCCGCCTTCGGCGCCTATTTCCTGCCATTCTGCATCGGCGCCGGGATCGCCCAAATCCTGGCGACCAATTTGCTCATCATGGCCTTTGCGCATCGCAATTTCGTGGTCGGGACGGCCTATTCCAAGACGGAGGCCGTGCAGGGCGCGTTGCTGTCGATGCTGCTGCTCGGCGAACATCTCAGCCTTTTGACGTGGCTCGGCATCGGGTGCGGCGTTGTCGGCGTGATGATCCTGTCCACGGGCGGCAAGCGGATGGGGCCAGTGGACTTTCTGAAGTCGCTGTCCCAGCCAGCGGCGCTATATGGCATCGCATCCGGCTCGCTGTTCGCGCTGACCGCCATCGGCGTCCGCCGCGCGACGCAGGAAATCGCGACGCCGCAGCATGTCCACGCCGCACTGATCGTGCTGGTGGTGACGGTGACGCTGCAGACCATGATGCAGGGCGGCTATCTGCTGATGCGCGAACCGCGGGAAATCCGCAATGTTCTGCGCAACTGGCGACTGGGATCGCAGGTCGGCATTTTGTCGTCGGTAGCATCTGCCTGCTGGTTCAGCGGCTTCGCGACCGCACCGACCGCGCTGGTCCGCATCGTCGGGCAGGTCGAAGTCCTCTTCACCATGGCGCTCGGCCATTTTTATCTGCGCGAGAAGATGGCGCGCAGCGAGGCGGCCGGGTTGCTGCTCGTCGCGGCCGGGGTCGTGACGGCGCTCGCAGGATCGCTGATCTGAACGTCTGCGCAGCGCTGCCGATCTTCTCTGGAATCGAAACGATGGCTGCCCAGCGTGGTGAATGATCGGCTTCGCGACCCAGCACCATCCGCGACCCATCCTTACCGCTAAGCCCCCCTATCTCCGGGACGCGACCGGCAATGCGTCGTCGGCAAATTCCGGTAGCGCATATCCTGAAAGAAGGCGGTCGACCATCGCGCCCGCGCCGTCCCAGTCGTAGGTGCGAAAACTATGTCCGCGTGTCACGAAGCCGGCGCCTGCATAGAACATCTCATATTGGGTATGGCGGCTCGCAAATTCGGAGCCGATGGCATCCCATGCCAGCTTGAAGAAGCGCACCCGCTCCTCCGACGAGACCGAGGGCGACCGCTGCGTCTTGCCGATCAGCCGCGCGATGGCGGGATTGGCGAAATCCTCGACCCCGGAAGGCAGCATGATGAGGCCACCGCCCGCCAGATCGCGCAATGACACGATAATCTTCGAATAAAGCTGCTGGGTCAGTACCTGCGCCGCGTAGAGCAAGTGCGCGTCGGGCACATAATAGCCGCCCCGCATCACCCCCTTGGCCTCCATGCCCAGCACCATGCCCTCCACCATCGCCGCTTCCGCCGCGAGTTGGCCCAGCGTGTCGCGAACCGGCGGCAGGGCGATGGTGCCGTTCACTTCCGCGATCCGCCGGGCGATCCCCATCAGGAAGCGCAGCTTCACCATCAGCCGCACCTGGCACTGATAGTTTTGCAGGACATGGGCGGGTGTCGCATGGAATTGCTTCGCCATCATCGCCGTGTCGCGCGCGACGAAGACCCGGTCCCACGGCACTTTCACATCGTCGAAATAGATGACCGCGTCATTCTCGTCGAAGCGACTGGCGAGCGGGCTGTCGTAGACGCTGTTCGCCGCCTCCTCATAGGATTTGCGGGAGAGAAGCTTGACGCCCTTGGCGTTCATCGGGATCGCCATGGAGATGGCATATTTCTCGTCGCCGGGCGCCAGCGGCTGAATGCAGCTGACGAACACCTCGTTCGCCATGATGCCGCTTGTTGCCAGCATCTTCCCGCCGCGAATGGTGATGCCGGTCATATCCTCGTCCACGATCCCGGCGGTCAGAAATTCATCGTCCTGCTCATGCGCCGCCTTGCTGCGGTCAGCCTGCGGATTGATGATGACATAGGTCAGGAACAGGTCGTTATCGCGCGCATAGCGGTGATAATCGGCAAGCGCTGCGGCGCGGGCAGGATCATAGGCCTCGAACACTTCGGGCGCCATCATCATGCCGGTGATGCAGGACGCGACATGGTCTGGCGAGCGGCCCATGAAACCATAATGCGTCTCCGCCCAGGCCTCCATCGCGCAGCGGCGGGCGACCAGCGCCTCATAGCTTGTCGGCATGTCCCATGCATAGTTGACCCGTCCGCCGCTGGTCGGGCTGACGATGGTCATCAGTTCCGCATTGGCCGCCTGGAAATCGTAGAGCGACGCCGCAGAGGCGACCGAGTTGCGAAAGGCGGGGTGCGCGGTGACATCCCCTGCCTCTGCGCCGCGAATATAAACCGTGCGGCCATCACGAAGCGATGCGAGATGGTCGGAGCCAGTCTTCATGATGGCAATGTCCTTACAGGAAAGGGGTCAGATCGCCTGTTCGGCGATGGCGTGATACCGGCCACGGAAGAAGACCAGCGGTGCGCCGTCCGGGAGCGCGGCGAAGCGCAATACCCGGCCGACGACGATGAGATGGTCGCCCCCTTCATGCACCGCGAACGGCGCACATTCGAAGGTGGCGAGGCAAGGGTCGATCAGCGGACAGCCGGTCTCGCCGCGCGCCGCCGCGACACCCAGCCATTTGTCGGGCACCCGGCCAGCGAAGCGGCTCGATAGTTCGTGCTGGTCGTGGCTCAGGATGCTGATGCCGAAATGGTCCGCTGCGAGCAGCCGCGGCAGGCTGGGCGCGGTGCGGCTGACGCTGAACAGGACCAGCGGCGGATCGAGCGAGACCGCGTTGAAGGAGCTGACGGTCATCGCCACCGCATCAGCATCGCCATCATGAGCAGTGACGACGGTAACACCCGTGGGAAAGCGCCCCAATGCGTCGCGAAACGCCCTCTGGTCAATGTCCGCCATCTGGCCCATCAGGCCTGCCGACGCCGCTGTTCGGCGCGCAGGTTGAGGAGCGCGAGTGCCTCCTCCGTGCCGCCGACCAGCGCGGAGATCATGCGCGCAAAGGCGAGGAATTCCTTCTTGTCCAATCCGCCGAAGATCGTGTCGTTGACCGGCTGCTGCGTCGCGACCAGTTCGGCCAGAAGCGCGCGGGCGCGCTGCGTGACGGTCAGGATGACGCGGCGCTTGTCCTCCGGGTGGCTGCGCTTGTCGACCAGGCCCGCCTTGGCCAGCTTGCTCACCTCGATGGTGACGAACGCGCCGGAGAGGTGGAGATGGTCGCTCACGCGGCTCACGCCCACCTCGCCCTCATTCTCGAGATGATCGATGGCGATCAGGATGGAATAGGCCGGACCGCTGAGGCCGATGACCTCGCCCAGCTTGTTGCGGATTTCCTGAAGGCGCACGGCGAAGCCGAGCGAGTCATGCACCATCTGCCGGAACAGATCGTCGCTCCCATCTACGAGTAAGGACTCGCTGCTGATCGTCAAGGCCATTCAAAGCATCCTTTTAACTACGTTTAATTTAGCTTTCTTACAAAGCTATGTAAACTATATTATTACACCGGATCATAATAATGGATCTCGAGCAGGAGGCAGCCCCCCTCCGACCGAAATGGACCATGATACACCCCGGGCGGGCGGCAGGCATAGGTGGGCGCCTGAAAGCTCTCGCCGCCATTTCCTTCGGCATCGTTGCCGACGGTCAGGTCGCCGCTCAGGAGGAAAACCTCCTCCCAATAGTCATGGACGAAGGGCGTCGTGGTGAACACGCCGGGCTGGAACCGCAGCAGGCGGGTTCGGCTGCCACGCTTATCCGCGTAATCTAGGTGGCCGGACAGTATCTTTTCATCGACGCCGCCACCGGGCTTATAGCCTTCGGGCAGTTGCCAGCCTTCGCCAGACATGTCGATCGGGTGGAATTCGCGGTGGGCCTTCTCGATAGGCATGTCAGCTTCCCCTCAGCACGGCCTGGATAGTGATCGCTACGCTCAGCAAATGGTCGTCCCGCCCGCGCCCGGCAGCCAGCGTCATGCCGACCGGACCCTCGCTCGAAGGACATGGCAGCGACACGGCGCAGCCGTCGATCAGGTTGACGACGGTCGAGTTGCGCAGTGCCCGCCCGTTTGCGGGATGATAGGCGGCATCATCCTCCAACTCGGCAATGGTCGGCGGAAGGAAGGGGACGGTTGGAAAAGCCAAGGCGTCGAGTCCGGCCATTTGGGCCATGACGCTCTGGGTGAACGCCCTGCGTGCGTTGAGCAGGCGGACATAGGCGGGCGCGGTCATAGTTTCGCCCGCGCGGATGCGGGTCAGCACCCTCGGGTCATAATCCGCGTCACGGCCGTCGGCGAGCCACGGTCTGTGCCAAGCCGCCGCCTCGGCCGCCGCGAATGTCGCCTCGCTGGTCATCGCGGGGATGCCGTCCAGATCGGCAATGGTCAGCCGCTCGATCTGAACGCCGCCCGCGTCAAGCCGCGCAATCGCCGCCTCGAAGGCCGATTCGACCGGGGTTTCCAGGTCCTGCGCGACATAATTGCCGACGACACCGATGCGGATACGGCGAGCGGGCAGCGCATATCGCCCCCTTCCCGGCCGGTCCCGCATCACGTCATAGACAGTGGCACAATCCGCAATGTCGCGTGCCATGATGCCCAGCCCGTCGAGCGTCGTGGACAAAGGCAGCACACCATCGCGCAGAATGCTGTCGGCGGTCGGCTTGAAACCAGCGAGTCCGCACAGTGCGGCGGGAATGCGGATCGAACCGCCCGTGTCGGTGCCGATGGCGACCGGCGCGATGCCGAGCGCCACGGATACCGCCGCCCCGGAGGAGGAGCCGCCGGGAATGCGCTGCTCGCCCGAAAATGCGGGGTTGGCAGGCGTGCCATGGTGCGGATTGATGCCGAGCCCCGAAAAGGCGAACTCGGTCATGTTCGTACGGCCCAGCACGATGAAACCCGCCTGACGCAGCCGCTCCACCGCGGGCGCATCGCGACGGGCGGCAGGCGCATCGACGAGGCGGCGCGAGCCGGCCGTCGTGGCATGGCCCATCAGGTCGATATTGTCCTTCACCGTGATCGGCACGCCCAGAAAGCGCGCCCGCGACCGCGCGGCGCGCCGCGCATCTGCAGCAGCGGCAAAGGCGCGCGCTTCATCGTCGAGCCGCAGCGTGAAGACGGCGGCGGCGTCGCTCTGCTCCGACCGTTCGAGCGCGGTCTCTATCGTGTGGCGGCTGGCGTGCGCGCTCATGATTCGGCGATGGGCAGCACGTCGACGGCATAGCCGTGACCGATGGAGCGGCCCGCCACCGGGTCGATGAGTTCCAGGTGAATGGCCGGGGCGAAACGGATGCCGCCATGCACGGCGAACGTCCCGCAATACATGACCGTCCCATCCGGCACGATGCCCTCCTGCGATTCGTACAGGGCGAGAAGCTCGTCCGGGCGCCGCAGCGAAGCCGCCCCGCCCTCCTGATAGGTCTCGTTCGTGTCTGGCAGTGTCGAGCGCAAGACCATTTGATCCCAGTGATCCGCTACATCGCTCCAGCGCCAGACGCGCGGCGATACCGGCTTTGCGCAGAGCTGCTTGGACAAGGTGATGCCCACCGCCTCCAGCTTGCGGTCGGTATGGTCGGAGCCGACGCCGACGTAGAGCGCGCCGTCATGCTTCCACAGCACCGCCTCGACCTCACCCGAAGCCTCAACGCCGACCATCTCGACGGTGGCCGACTGGGTGAGGAGAGAGGCAGCGACCCGGTAGAAGATCGGCACGCTTTTGGGCCGGGCGATACCCAGTTCCTCCAGTTCGACGATATGCGCTTCGAGCGCCGCCGCATCGCGCCCGGTCCATCCGGCGATGATCAGGCGAACAGGTGAAAAAGCGATCACCGATTCGCTTCCGTCACGATCCTCAACTGTCAGTTCGATCATCGATCACCGTCCTTTCGAGCCGAATCCATATGGTTCCAAAGCTTTTCGGGCAAGCGTAATTTTTTTGTAGACAAGCTTTTCATGATAGATAAGTTACAAAGCCATTGGACGGACAGAGCCCGGCAAACGGGCGGTCTTCCACCGCATTCGACCTGCAAGCAAACCCTATGACGCCGCGATTGCCGGTGCGAGGTCGGCTGCCTGCGGACCATGCGGAGATGCTCACGCCCGGACCTTTGCAACAGGGTCAGGGTCGGGATCAGGAGGGGCTCGATTTTTCATTTTCGAGAGCGGGGAGCTTTTTCATGCAGGGCAAGAGAGCAGCGTATCGATACTATCAGGGCCTCATCCTACTGACCCTCGCGGCTCCAGGGAGCGTCCTTGCGCAGACCGTCCCGGCAGCGGACGAGGCGGACGCGAAGGAGATCATCGTTACCGGAACGCGGCGCGTGGACCGTACCGCCACCGAGTCCAGCGTTCCCGTGGACGTGCTCACGGCCGAGGCGCTCAAGGCGCAGCCATCGGGCGACATGAACGAGATTCTGAAGAACCTCATTCCCTCGCTCAACGTCGGCCGGAATTCGATCCGCGACGGCTCCGCCTTCATTCGCCAGCCCAATCTGCGCGGCCTGGCGCCGGACGAGACGCTGGTCCTCATCAACGGCAAGCGCTTCCACAAGTCGGCGCTCGTCTCGCTCAACGCCAACTCGCTGTTCGCCGCGTCGCAGGGCGTCGATCTCAACCAGATCCCGGTCGCCGCCATCGGCCGCATCGACGTGCTGCGCGACGGCGCGGCAGCCCAATATGGGTCGGACGCCATCGCAGGCGTCATCAACTATACGCTCAAGAACAACAGCAAGGGCGTCGAACTCGATGCGCGCGTGGGCAAATATGGCGCGGGCGATGGCGAGGAATTGCAGATCGCCGGGAATATCGGCTTTCCGTTGGGCGACGGCTTCATCAACCTGACGGCTGACTACATCACCTCCGCCGAGACGGTGCGCGGCACCCAGCGCCCCAATGCGGTCGTGCTGGAATCGCGCGGCTACAATGTCGAGAAACCCACGCAGAAATACGGCAACCCCAATGTCGAGGCGTTCCACCTGTTCGCCAATGCCGCCGTACCGCTGAGCGACGATGTAGAACTCTATGCATTCGGCAATTATGGCCGCTCCGACCAGTCGAGCAGCTTCTTCTTCCGCACGCCGGTGGACGTGACCGTGCCCGTTCCGGCGGGGTCGGGCCTGCAGGCGACGTTCGGCAAGTCGATCGCCACCACCTATCTCGATACGATCACCGCGATAGACCCGCGCACGACAAGCCCGACCTTCGGAATGCCGACCACCTTCTTCGACTTCAACGGCCGCAAGTTCGAGACTTCGGACATCTATCCCAACGGCTTCACCCCTATCCTCCACGGCAAGCTGGTGGATTATTCGGGGGTCGGCGGCATCAGGGGCCAGATCGGCGGCGTCAATTACGACGCCAGCGCATCCTATGGCCGCAACAGCATCGCCTATGTGCTTGATCGCACGGTCAACCCCTCGCTGGGTCCGAACACGTCGCTGAGCCACTATATCGGCCAGCTCGTCCAGCAGGAATGGAATTACAATCTCGACTTCAGCTATGCGCTGGAAGTCGGCCTTGCCAGCCCGGTCAACATCGCGGTCGGCGGCGAGCATCGGCGCGAGAATTACCAGATCCGGCAAGGCGCGAACGATAGCTGGATGTCCGGCCCCTATGCGGTGCAGGAAGTCTATAACGCCACCACCAACAGCGTCTCGCTCGTAACGCACGGTGTCGGCGCGAACGGCCTGCCCGGCTATGGCCCGGACTCGGTCAGCAACGCATCCCGGCACAGTTATGCGGCGTATATCGACGTCGAAGCCGACATCACCGAGAAATTCACGCTTGGCATCGCCGGCCGCTATGAAGATTTCTCCGACTTCGGCAACACAACCATCGGCAAGGTTTCGGGACGCTACGCCTTTACGCCAGCCATCGCGCTGCGCGGCGCGGCGAGCACTGGCTTCAAGGCGCCGACGCCAGGCCAGTTGTTCACCCGCAACGTCTCGACCGCTTTCGAGGTCGGCACTGGCGTACCCTATGAGCTGGCGCTGCTGCGCTCCACGGATGCGGCGGCGACCTATTATGGCGCGGTCCCGCTGAAGCCCGAGAAATCGACCAACTTCAGCGGCGGCGTCGTCTTCACGCCCTCTTCAAAGCTCACCCTCACCGTCGATTACTTCAATATCGAGGTGAAGGACCGTATCGGCGTGACCGGGCAATTCGCGGTCAGGCCGGTGGATCGCACTGCCCTGCGTGATCTGGGCGTGGCCAACTGGGCGACCATCGGCCGCGTGCGCTACATGACCAACGGCTTCTCGACCCGCACCCAGGGTGTCGACGTGGTGGGCACCCACACGCTCTCCACCGACATCGGCAGCTTCACGACGCAGCTTGCCGGCAACTGGACCCAGACAAAGGTCATCGACCGCCGCAATACGGTGGGTCCGGGTAACCAGTCCTTCGCGCTGATCGACGATGTCGGCAAAGGCAATATCGAGAATCTGATTCCCAAGGCGCGCGGCACCCTGACCGAGACATGGTCGTCCGATCCATGGACCGTCGTCGGCCGCATGCGCTATTATGGCAGCTATACCCACTTCACGACCATCAACAGCATCATCACGCCGCAGAAATTCGGCAGCGAGTTCCTGTTCGACCTGGGTGTCAGCCACACGATCACCGAACATGCGACTCTGACCATCGGGGCCGAGAACATCTTCGACAATTATCCGGACCTCGAAAAACGGGGTATTTACCCCATTACCAACTCCACTGCGAACGGTTCACTATATCTCGACGACGCGCCGACCGGCTTCAACGGCGCATTCATCTACGCCCGGTTGGGGGTGAAGTTCTGATGAGATCGGCCGCGCGGACGTCCTTCTTCGACCCGTGCGGCCCCTTCGTGACCTGTATCGACCCAATGGGGGGCAATGTGACCTATCCGACACCAGATACGGATGAACTGTCGCGGGCGCTTCGGCGGACCGCGCTAACCTCCCTCATCGGCACCAGCATCGAATTCTACGACTTCTTCATTTTCGCGACGGCGGCAGCCATCGTCTTTCCGAAGATATTCTTCACCTCCGGCATGTCGCCGCTCGTCGCGCTGATCGCGTCGTTCAGCACCTTTGCCATCGGCTTCTTCGCGCGGCCATTGGGCGCGGCGGTGTTCGGCCATTTCGGCGACCGGCTCGGTCGCAAACGCATGCTGGTGATCGCGCTGCTGATGATGGGCGGCGCGACCACGCTGATCGGCCTGCTGCCCAGCTATCAGGTGATCGGCAATTTCGCGCCGGTGCTGCTCGTGCTGCTCCGTCTGGTGCAGGGCTTTGCGCTCGGCGGCCAATGGGGCGGCGCGGTCCTCGTCATCCTGGAAAACGCCCCCGCCGACAAGCGCGGATGGTATGGCAGTTTTGCACAGGCGGGCGCACCCATCGGCACCGTACTGGCCAATCTCGCCTTCGTGATCGTCTCCTCGACATTGTCGGAAGCGGATTTCATTGCCTGGGGATGGCGGTTGCCCTTCCTCGCCAGCATCGGCCTCATCCTGCTGGCGCTTTTCACGCACAGCCGCATGGAAGAGACATCCGCGTTTCAAGAGTTGCAGGCGCGCGAACAGCGCCGGTTCGTCGCCCAGGTGGCGGAGCTTTCCGAAGCACGCGGCATCGATATCGAGGCGGCGGCGGACATCGTGCGCCGCGCCAAGCGTCAGTCTCCCGCCATGGGCGCGCTACGCCGCTATCCCAAACAGATATTGCTGGCGGCGGGCACCTTCGTCGGCATGCAGGCCTCCTATTATATCCTCGTCTCCTTCTCGCTCGCCTTTGGCACCAATCCTCTGGGCGGCGGCATGGCGACGACGACGATGCTGATGGCGGTGCTGTGCGGTGCGATCGCGATGGTGCCCGGCGTGTTCATCGGCGCGGCGATGTCCGACCGGACGGGGCGTCGCGGCGTGGTGATGGGGAGCGCGATCCTGCTCGCCTGCTGGTCATTCGCCATCTTCCCGATGATCGGCAGTGGCAGCCTGCTGCTCGCCGCGCTCGCGCTCATGGTCGGGCAATTTCTGAACGGCATGATCTTCGGCCCGCTCGCCGCGCTCTTTACGGAGAGTTTCGCGACGCAGGTCCGCTATTCGGGCATGTCGCTCGCCTATCAGCTCGGCACGTTGGTCGGCGGCGCGCTCGCCCCCATGATCGCGACCGCACTGTTCGCCCATTATGGCAGTGCGGCGCCGATCTCGCTCTACGTCGCAACGATGTGCTGCGTGTCGGCCATCTCCGCCTGGGCGATCCGCGAAAGCTTCAAGAACGACATCCGGGACGATGCCGGGGATACGGACGGGGGCGATCCAGTCGCCGTTGCCAGCTTCTCCGCCATCTGACCGCACGCATCCGCTCGATCGATCTTTGACAAAGGGAAACGGAAAAATGGGTCCAGGCGAAGATATTGGCGACAATGCCTTTTCGCAGGCGCGCCGTGCGCTGCTGTTCGGCGGCGTCGCGGGCGCGCTCGCGGCGGGCAAGGCGGCGGCGCAATCGCCCGCCCACGCTCCGGCCCCGGCGGCAGGGGCGGAGCCATTGCGCACCGTCAACCGCAACGGGTTCGAGACGATCCTGATCCCGACCTATTCCGACGACATCATGCGCGTCACAAACCTCCACGAGTTCGAGGATATCGGCAAGACGAAGGTCAGCCAGCTTGCCTATGACTATATTCGTGCGGGCGCAGCGGACGATCTTACGCTCAAGGCCAATCGCGAGGCCTTTGGCGACTATTGGATACGCCGCCGCATCATGACCGACTGCTCGCGCGTGGATTGCTCCATCGAACTGTTCGGCCAGAAATATGAGCATCCCGTCATGCTCGGCCCCGTCGGCCTGCGCCGCCTGATGCACCCGGACGGCGACCGCCTGACCGCCCTCGCCGCGCACCAGTCGAAGGCGATCCTGGTCGGCGCGCGCATCCCGGTCATCAAGGAACTGGCCAAGCAGGGCACAGCTCCGGTCTGGTGGGCGTCCTCGCTCGGCTATGCCAATCAGGCTCAGGCCGAGGAATGGGTTGCCCGCAATACGGAAGCGGGCGCGTCGGCACTCTGCATCAGCATGGACTATCCCTATACCGGCGCGCGCGACCTGCCGAGCCGCCACCATTGGGAATCGCAGTGGTCCGAAAAGCCGGAATATAACACGCCTGATGGCCCGGTGACCTTCCAGGCGGGCATGATCTTCCCCTATTTCCCAGCCATGCGCTGGGAATGGCTGAGCTGGGTGCGCAACGCTTCCAAGCTGCCGCTGATCGTCAAGGGCATCACCAATGGCGACGACGCGATCAAGGCGGTCAAGGCGGGCGCCGACGCCATCTCCGTCTCCAACCATGGCGGCCGGACGCTCGACGGCGCGATCTCGACGCTTCACGCCCTGCCTGAGGTCGTGGACGCGGTGGGCAGTAAGGTGCCCGTCATCATGGATGGTGGCGTCCGCCGCGGCGGCGACGTGCTGAAAGCGACGGCGCTCGGCGCGACGGCGGTCATCATCGGCCGCCCCTATCTCTGGGCGCTCGCCTCCTTCGGGCAGGAAGGCGTTCAGCGCTGCATCGAAGTGTTGCAGGGGGAAACCCGCATCGCGCTCGGCCTGTCCGGCGCCGGCACCTTCGACAAGGTCGACCGCTCCCTGATCCGCCCGGCCTGGAAGGCCCGCACCGCCTAATCCCGGCACCCGTTCTTCGCGAGGCAAAGATGACGAACAATTTCACGAAATGGATGACGGGCAATTATGCGGACGGGGAAATGGACCCCGGCCGCGTCGCGCTGGACTCGCTCCGCCGGTTCGAGGCGAGCGGCCAGACCGGCCGCCGCGCCTTCATGGCGGCGCTGGGCGTACTTGCGGCAGGGGCCTCCACCGGCGCCTTCGCGGCCCTCCCCGGTCCCACCGCCGAGACGCTCGACGACACCGACGGCAAACGTTACCCGACGCAGCACAGCGCCAAAGTGATGGAGCCGGTCAACATCCACGAGATCGAGGAGGTCTCACGCAAGACCATCGACTTCGCCCATTTCGAATATGTGAGCGGCGGCGCGGAGGACGAATACACATTGCGCGACAATGTGCTGGCCTATGAAAAGACGCGCCTGCGCCAGCATGTCGGCATCGACGTGTCCAAGATCGACACGTCTACGGAGATATTGGGCATCAAGCTCGACTATCCGATCATCCTCGACCCCACGACCAAGAATACGGTGGTGACAGACGGCGACAAGCTGGCAGCCATCGGCGCGCATGACGCCAACGCCTTTTATGGCGTGACGGCAGCGCTCGCCTTCGTCGACGACTTGCGCAAGGAAAACCGGATGCCGCGCTTCTGGGTCAGCCAGTTGGGGCACAAGAACCGGGAGGTTGCCCAAATCTGGGCCAAGCAGAATAGCGACGCCGGGGCGAGCTGGCTCGGCGTTGCGGCGGACCATACATTCACGCCCAATCGGGATCGCAACATCCGCAACCGTTTCCACGACTATCGGTCCGGGGTGCTCGCGCCCGCAACGCCGAACCTGACATGGGAATATATCAGTTGGCTCAAGAGCGCATCGACGCTGCCAGTGATCGTCAAGGGCGTGCTGAACGGAGAGGACGCGGCGGCGGCCGTCAAATATGGCGCCGACGCCATCGTCGTCTCCAACCATGGTGGGCGCGCCTATGACGGCGCAGTACCCTCCCTCATGGCGCTGCCCGAATGCGTGGCGGCAGTGAAAGGCCGCATCCCGGTCATGATCGACGGCGGCATCCGGCGCGGCAGCGACATATTGAAGGCGCTCGCGCTGGGCGCGGACGCCGTGATGGTAGGTCGCCCGCCGGCGTGGGGCGTCGCGGCCTTCGGCGCGGTCGGCGTGCAGCGAGTGATGGAACTGCTCGCCGCGGAGCTTGCCGTATCCATGGGCATTGCGGGCACGCCCAATATCAAGTCCATCCGGCGCGACATGGTCTATCTGCCATGGGAGGGATATCGCCTGTGATGCCGGTGCGGTCGGGAGCGGTTCTGTTCATGGCGGCGGCGCTGTGCGGCGGCGGGCTGATGTCCGCCGCGCGGGGCAATCACATGGCTGCAGAGGCTCCGCGCACCATCGCGAGCGGCGTCTATACCGATGAGCAGGCCACGCGCGGGATGAAGGCGTTCATTCGCAACTGCTCCGCCTGCCATGGCGAGCAGTTCAACGGCGCGGAGTCCGGCCCTCCGTTGATCGACGGCCTGATCGAACGGTGGAAGGGCAAATCCGTCGCCGACCTGTTCGAGAAGATACGCACGACCATGCCCCCCCTGCCCGACACGCCCGGCAAGCTGGGCGACCAGGGCTATGCCGATGTGACGGCCGCCATATTGAAGGCGAATGGCGAACCAGCAGGCCCCGCGGAGCTGCCCTCCGATCCGGCAGCACTGGCGGCGATCATAATGGACCGATGAGCATGATCATGTCGTCGTTCGTCCCGATCCCAATAGCTTTGTGAGCGTGAGGAATCGGGCTGGTTGACGAGCAATCCGCACGGTTGTCGCCTGGGTGGGGAACGACGTCACCACGGCGCGCTGCGCGGACGCCCGCCAGCAAGCTCAAGGCTGCGCGAGCCGCCCGGCGGCGAAATCGCGGGCGAGCGCGATAAAGGCCTGGAAGGCCGCAGAGGAATTGCGCCGATTGGGATAATAAAGGCACAGCGGGACGAGAGGCGGCGTCCAGTCTTCGAGAATGCGGACGAGCCGCCCCGCCGCAATGTCTTCGCGCACATCGGCTTCCATGAAATAGCCGATCCCCACGCCGTTCATCACCGCAATCCGGGTCAGGGACGCTTCGTCGAGAGTGATCGGGCCTTCCACGTCGATCTGCAATTCCTCGCCGCCCTTTTCGAATCGCCATCGAAACAATGCGCCATTGGGTAGCCGCACGCGAACGCAGGGGTAAGTTAGCAGCTCCTGGGGCACCTGGGGGATAGCCCTGCTTTCGAAAAAGGCGGGGGATGCGGCAACTGCCATGCGTCGCATCTGCCCCAGCGGTATGGCGATCGCATCGCTTGGTACCAGATCCGCGCTGCGCACCCCCAGATCGA
>JBEVNC010000059.1:0-87604 GCA_040508315.1 Sphingobium sp. | reverse complement strand
CGCCTTCGCGGGAATGACATGAACAATGCAAAGGCTCGTTGAAGCAGAGGGCCCCAATATACTGTCTACCCCCCCGGCCTGATCACCCGTTCCATCGCGTCCCGCAATTGAGCATGAAACCGCCCTAGTCTCGACAGCCGCTCGCGCGCGCTGCCGTCCGCCACCGCATCTTCCCGCTCCCCGATCAGCGCGGCCATCCGCCCCAGCGCATCCGATTGCCGCCGGAGCGGCGCGCCCGGATCGTCCGACGCGACGAGCAGCACCCGTTTCGTCCCCCTCTCCCCGATCCGCCGCGCATTGCCATGCTGTTCCAGCAGTTTCGCCGCGCCAAAGGCATTGCTCTTGCTGATCTCCAGATCGCGCGCGATCTCGTCCAGGCTCACCGGCTCCGACGCGATCTGAAGATAGCCATAGAGGCGCGCAACATTGTGCGGCATCGTCCACACCATCAGCAGAGCCGCCAGATCGTCGATGAACTGCCGCTGGTCATCCGTGAGCATAGAATTTGACATATTCTGCATAATCAGAATATTCCACATGAAGGAGGGCGAATCAAGCCTTCCTACTGATGGAAAGGATTGTTTGCGATGAGTCTTCTCCCTGAAGGGCTGCTCTATGTGGATGGCGAGCTTCGCCGGGCCGAGGGCGGACGCACCTATGACAATATCGGCCCCTGGACGGGCGATGTCGTAGGCAAGGCGGCCGACGCCTCCGCCGCCGATGTGGAGCAGGCCATCGCCGCCGCCCGCCGCGCATTCGACGAAACCGATTGGGCGACCGACCACGACAAGCGCTTCGCCCTGGTCAAACGGCTGCATGAGCTGTTTGTCGCCAACACCGACAGGCTGGTCGCCATCGCGCGTGACGAGGTCGGCACACCGCTGGTCGCGGTGAACCGGGCGCAGGTCGCACAGTGCCTCAACAGCTGGGCGGACCTCATGGAAATCTATCCCGGTCTCCCCTGGGACAAGGATTTCGGCGTCAAGAATGGCGTCCACCGGAAGGCCGTCTACGAGGGGATCGGCGTCGTCGGCGCCATCACGCCGTGGAATTTCCCGCTCTACGTCAATGCGGAAAAGGTCGTCTCCGCCCTGCTCGCAGGCTGTACGGTGATCCTGAAGCCTGCCCCCGACACACCGCTTGCCGGTGCGATCTTCGGCGAATTGGCGGCGGAGGCGGGTTTCCCCGCTGGCGTCATCAACGTCATTACCGCTGCCGACCCGGCGCTGGCGGGCGAGATGCTCGTCACCGACCCCCGCGTCGACCTCATTACCTTCACCGGCTCGACGGGCATCGGCAGGCACATCATGCGGCAGGGGGCGGAGACGATGACGCGCGTCTTCCTCGAACTGGGCGGCAAGTCGGCCAACATCGTGCTGGAGGACACGCCCAACTTCGCGCAGGTCGTCGCCCAGTCGATCCTCGTCTTCCATGCCGGGCAGGGTTGCGCCGTGCAGTCCCGCCTGCTGGTGCCGCGCAGCCGGTACGAGGAGGCCAAGACTATCCTCAAGGCAGCCTATGACGGGTTCGAGGACCGCTGGGGCCTTTATGACGACCCGGCCTGCTCCATGGGTCCGGTGGTGTCGAAGAAGCAGATGGAGCGGGTGAAATCCTATGTCGACATCGGCGTGGCGGAGGGTGCGACGCTGCTCGCGGGCGGCAATCTGCGGCCGGACAAGGGTCCGGGCTGGTTCATCGAGCCGACCTGCTTCGTCGATGTCACCAACGACATGCGTATCGCGCAGGAGGAGATTTTCGGCCCGGTGCTGGTCGTCATCCCCTTCGACGACGATGCCGACGCGATCCGCATCGCCAATGACAGCGTCTATGGCCTGTCGGGCGGCGTGTGGTCGGGCGACCTCGACCGCGCGATGAAGATCGCAGGCCGCATCCGCACCGGCACGATCGCCGTCAATGGCGGCATACCGATCAACGGCGACCTGCCCTTCGGCGGCTATAAGCAGAGCGGCATCGGCCGCGCCTGGGGGCTGGAGGGGATCGAGGAATATCTGGAGACGAAGGTAATCGGCTGGCGCGAGTGAGCCGACCCTAGTCGTCGAACTCGACGGTGACATGGCGCGAGGTGGGGATGGCCTGACAGGTCAGGATATAGCCCTGCTCCACCTCGCGCGGTGTCAGCACGCTGTTCGCCTCCATGATCGCGGTGCCCGACTTCAGGCGCCCCATACAGGTCGCACAAGCACCCGCGAGACAGGAGAAGGGGATGGCCAGCCCCGCGTCGCGCGCGATGGCGAGGATCGGATAACCCTCCACATAGGCGGCCTCCACCGTCCGGCCGCGCCATTGGAATGTCAGCGTCTGGCATCCCTCCCCCGCCGCTGCGTCGGGCGTCGCGACGTCCTCCGGTTCCGCCGCGGGTCCGGAGACGAAGCGCTCCAGGAAGACATGGTCGGGGTCGGCCCCCGCGCCCAGCGCCGCTGCCTGCGCGATGTCCATCAACCCGTCCGGTCCGCAAATATAGAAATCCGCACCCGCATCAAGCACGCCCAGCGCAGCCAGCCCGGCGCCGTCGATCAGCCCGCGCTCCGCATCGATCCAGTGGATCGGCGTGAAGCGGTCCGAACCCAGTGCGTCCAGTTCATCCGCGAAGATCACATTGTCCCGGTCACGATTGGCATAGACCAGCGTCACCTGCCGCCCGCCGGTCAACGCCGCCTTGGCAAGCGACAGCAGCGGCGTAATCCCGCTGCCGCCGCCGATCAGCACCAGCGGCCTCTCCCCGTCGCGCAGGCAGAAGCGTCCTGCGGGTGCAATGACCGGGACGATGTCGCCGGGCTTCACATCATCGACCAGCCAGGGCGACACCGCGCCGCCGGGAACCTTGCGCACAGTGATGCGCAGATCCGCGTCCGTCTCCGGCGCCGACGACATGGAATAGCAGCGCACCAGCGTCTGCCCGCCGACGTCCGCCCGCACGGTCACATATTGGCCAGCCCTGTAAGCGAAGGCAGCCTTCAGCGCCGGGGGGATATCGAGCACTAGCGACACAGTGTCTGTAGTTTCGCGCCGCACGTCAGCCACGCGCAGGGCATGGAATTGGCTGTCGTCCAGTTGCAGGCCATTGCCGGAAATCGTCGTCATGGCGTCGGCCATCAAGGAGCCGGGCCGCATCGTCAAGAGGCGGCGCGAGGAACTGGCACTGGGCTGTGCGGCGCGCTAAGGCGCATCGACGCCCAAGGAGACCCATGGATGACGCAGACCGACCGGCCGCGCCGCAGCGCGCTCTACCTCCCCGCCTCCAATGCCAAGGCCATCGCCAAGGCGCGCACCCTGCCCGCCGATGTCGTGATCCTGGACCTGGAGGATGCGGTCGCGCCGGAGATGAAGGCCGAGGCGCGCGACGCCGCCGTCGCGGCAGTGCGCGAGGGCGGTTTCGGTGACCGGCAAGTCGCGATCCGCGTGAACGGCCGCGACACGCCGTGGGGCGCCGACGACCTCGCCGCCGCGACCACCAGCGGCGCCGACGCGATATTGGTGCCGAAGGTGAACGGGCCGGACGATATCGACGCCTATCATGCCGCCCTGTCCGCCGCGCCGGATGCGACGCAATTGTGGGCCATGATCGAGACCTGCGCCAGCGTCGGCGCGCTGCACGCCATTGCGGCGCGCGCGGCGGATACCCGGCTGTCGCTGTTCGTGATGGGCACTAATGATCTGGCCAAGGAAATGCGCGCCCGCCTGACGCCGGAACGCACGCCCTTCCTCCCCATATTGTCGCTGACCGTGGCAGCCGCGCGCGCGCACGGCGTCGCGGTGCTGGACGGCGTGTGCAACGAATTTCGCGACCTCGCCGTCTTTCGTGCGGAGACGGAGCAGGGCCTGCTGTTCGGCTTCGACGGCAAGACATTGATCCACCCCGACCAGATCGCGCCGTGCAACGAAGTGTTTTCGCCAAGCGCCGAGGAACTGCGTTGGGCACAGGCGGTGATCGAGGCTTTCACCTTGCCCGAGAATGCGGGCAAGGGCGCGATCAAGGTCGAGGGCAAGATGACGGAATTGCTGCATCTGGATCAGGCGAAGCGGCTGGTCGCAGTGGCGGAGACTGTCGCAGCGCGGGGTTAGGCTGGGGGGCCACCGCGAAACTTACGCAAACTCTCCCCTGCCGGGGCGCGGTATCCGCATCCCCTTGGTCCGGCTGGTCAGGTGGAATTTGCGGCACAGCTCGCAACGATAAGGGCGCAGCACGATATCCGCCCGTCGGATGACGACCCACGCCTCCTCCTCCGTTTCGTAGCGCGCCTTCTTTAGGCAGATGCCGAGTTTCGTTCGCATGGGTGTTCCGGCCGATGTCCTCATTCCTGAACGATGATAGCAGTGGGTTGCGCAAAGAACTGCATCCATGGCGTATCGACGCTCGACCTGTCGCCGAGCAACATCATGCCAGATTTCGTCATCCTGAACTTGTTTCAGGATCCATCTCTCCTCCGCGCCACCGGCCGCAAGAGGCACCATAGATCCTGAAACGGTTCAGGATGACGATCTTGAATCATCTCAGGGTGGATACTTCAAGAAGCAAAGTATCGGTACGGCCTGCCCCTCAAAACCTCGGCACGATATGCGGCAGGTCCAGTGTCGTGCGGATTCCCGGCGCCGCCTCGCACACGACCGGAACGGCATTGACCGGGCGATGCGCGGTCAGGCCGGGCGTGAAGGCCGCATATTTCTCCATCGGAACCGGGAAGGTGATCTGCAGGTCCATGGGCGTGTCACCCTCGATATTCACCTTCCATCCGGAATAGAGCATCTCGCCCCAGTCCTTGTCGAGATCGGGCGTGACATACCAGTGCGCGCGGAACCGCAGCAGCGGCTTGTCGTCCTTCACGCCGGTCACGGTGATGCGCAGTCCCGCCACCGTGCCGGCCTCGATCTTGCCAGCCGCAATCTCGACATCCTTGTTCGCGGTGGCCATCTCGCCCTCGACGGTGATGTCGTCCAGGACGATCCCCATCGCATCTGCCAGCATCATCAGCGAGCCGCTGAAATCATGTTTCACATGCTGGAGCATATGCTGGTTGAACTGGCCGGGCGACACGCCGAAGCCCATCTGGCCGAACAGCATGTCCGGCGAATTGCGGCTTTCGTTGTTCGCATATTCGTTGATGGTGAGGCAGTCGAGCCGCCGCTGCTGCGCCAGCAATGGCAGCGGCAACGCCTCCGAGATGAAGCCGGGGCTGCTGCCCGTGGAATGGATGGACGTGCCGCCTTCCGCGCAGGCCGCCTCGATCCGGGCGCGATCCTCGGGCTTCATGGCGGCGGGGTGCAGGAACTCGCCGCGCGGCGTCACCACATTGCGGCCGGATGCAAGCAGGCGGCAGACCTGGTCGAAATCGGTATAGGCAGGCATGTAGAGGACGCAGTCGGCCTCGACCGCCATGATCGCCTCGACGCTATCGGTTGCCTTGATGCCGGTCGGGCGGTCGACGCCGCACAGTTCCGCCGCGTCCCTGCCCGCCTTGGCAGCGGACGTCACATAAACCCCGACCAGATCGAGCGTCGGATGCTCGATGACGGCGCGCAGCGAGCGCGATCCGACATTGCCGGTTGCCCACTGGATGACGCGGTAACGCTTTTGTTCGGCCATGGCCCTCTCCCAATTTTCTGGGCGGAGTGTCGCGCGCCGACACAGCGCTGTCACCTGCAGAGACCACAAACCGCTACGGCGATGCCCTCCCGCCGCGCCGGGCAGGAGTCACCATATGGGAATAGACGGCGCGCCCTAGAATTTCGCGCCGAGCTGAACGCCCCATGTCGCCGGCGCGCCCCACGTCGTACCCGCGCCGAACGCATTGACCAGCGTCTGCGTGCGATAGTCGCGGTCGGTCAGATTGTCGCCGTAGACCGCCAGCGTGTAGCGGTCGGACGGATCGGTCCACTGCGCGCGCAGCGACAATATCTCATAGCCGTTCTGCTTATACTGGATACCCGACGGGCCGAAGAAGAAGCTGCTGGTATAATAAAGATTGCCCGACAGCGCGAGTTCGCCGCCGCCCAGATCCGTCTTGTAGCGTGCGCCGATATTGCCGGTGAACTCCGGCACGCGCTGCATGGTCACATCGGTGAGCGACGTGGACACCGGCACGGAAGGACCGCCGGGGGTCAGCGGCTGGAAGACGGGAGCGTTCTGAAACTTGCGATAGCGCGCATTGGTGTAGGCAGCGCCGATATTGAGGTCGAGGCCGCCTACCGGCGAGTAACGCGCCTGCCCGTCCAGACCCCAGATGCGCGACGTCGCGGCATTCAGGACCGACGCCGCGGCGAAATCCTTGAACACCGAAACCTGCAAATTCTTATAGTCATAATAAAATGCGGCGAGGTCGACACCGAAGACGCGGTTGTCGAACTTGTAGCCCACCTCATAGGCGTTGATGTCCTCCGGCTGGACGACGCGGTCGTTCGGGCCGCGATTGGCGTCCGCATCGCCCACGTCCAGCGTGCCCGCCTTGTACCCCTTGGTGAAGGAGGCATAGAGGCTGGACTGGTCGGTGGGCTTGTAGCGCAGGACGACGCGCGGCGTGAACTTGTCGGCCTTCAGGTTCGGCGGGAAACCCTGCGCCGGGAAGAAACCGACAGTGAAATAGGCGTCGCGCACGACATCATGGCTGAAACGCCCGCCGCCGGTCACGAACAGATTGTCGGCGACTTCGTAGGTTGCGTCGGCAAAGGCCGCGAAGCTCTCGGTCGTGGTCGACGACCGACCGAAGCGGCTGGCCGCCAGCGGTTCGCTGGCCGTCGGCATGCCCAGGCGGATGTCCCAGGTGTCGCGATTGCGGAAGTAGAACAGCCCGGCCGACCATTGCAGGGCGGTGCCCGGCTTGGACGTCAGCAGAAACTCCTGGCTCACCGTCTCGTCATCGACGCCGACATGCAACAGCAGGCCGCCGTTGACGATGGTCGCCGCCGTGTTGTCGATATTCTCGACAATCAGCGACTTTTCGGTGCGATACTGACTGTAGGACGCCACATCCGCGAAATCGAGGTCGAGCTTGATCGTCAGCTGCGCAATGTCTGAGCCGGAGTAGAAAGCGGTCGGCTCCGACGTCGCGACGGTGCGCGGCTTGGTGGAGTACAGGCTCGCCGGGAAGGATGTGCCGACGCCGAATTCCGATCCCGGATAGCCGCCGATATAGCCCTCGAACGGATTGGTCAGCAGCGCCGTCGGATCGTCATTCTCCAGATGGCTGTAGCGCAGCAGGATCGACGCCCGGTCGGACAGATCGACCTTCAGGCCGCCACGAACAGACCAGTTCTCATAAGCGCCGTCGTCATTGCGGCCAGTCACGATATTATGGACAAAGCCCCTGCCCTTGCTGAACAGCCCCTCCACATCGACCGCGACATTCTCCGCCAGGCCGAACGTCGCATAGCCCTGAACCCGCTTCGCCGCGAAGCTGCCATAGGATGCCTTCACCTCGGCGGCCGGGGTCGTGCTCGGCTCGCTGGTCGTGACCAGGATCGCGCCGCCGGTGGTGTTGCGGCCGAACAGCGTGCCCTGCGGGCCTTTGAGCACCTGAATGCTTTGAACGTTCATCAACTGGAAGTCGGCCGCGAGCGGATTGGGCGAATAGAAGCCGTCGACATAGACGCCGACATTGGACCCCGCGCCCGAATTGGTGACCTGCGTGCCGATGCCGCGAATGGATGGCTGCGACCAGGCCGCCGCCGTGTCGAAGCGCAGTGCGGGCGACACGCGCGCGATGTCGGAAAGCTGGTTGACGCCCGCCGCCTGCAACTGATCGCTGGTAACGGTGGTGAGCGTGATCGGCACGTCGAGCGAGCGTTCCGCGCGGCGCTGCGCGGTCACCACGATCTCCGTGTCCGGCGATGCGGCCTCATCGGCGGGAGTCTGTGCATGGGCGGGGGTAGCGGCGATGAGCCCAACGGACAGCGCCAGAACCGAAGACACACAAGCATAGCGTGTGAATATCATGAATATCCTCCCTAAATCCGGCACCCTGTTATGGTCTGGGCGCGATGTTCCATTGAGATCGAAGTGGCTGCCGCCCAAATAGCCAAGTGCCCGGCGGTTAAACAGACGCACCGCCGAGACATCGCTCCCACGGTGAAAGCTCAGGGAGTGTAGATTTCCAGCGCATCCTGCCGGATGTCGGGCGTCTCGGCGCGCCACCGGACCGAACCGAACGGCCGTTCGAGCCGCCTGCGGATGCGCGCGCCCGGCGTCGTGCTGTGGTGGAAGGCGTCGGCCGCTGCCTGCACGTCATAATCGGCCTGCGTATTGCGGCCCCGCATGCGCAGATAATCGCCCCATGTCGGGCACTCGAACCGCTCCGTCCACGCCCACAAATTGCTGATGTCGCGCGACAACGTCCAGTTGAAGCCACCATTGCGCTGCCGGATGCGCTGCACCTTGAGCATGATATCGTAGAAGTCGCGGGCCTTGTCCGGGTCGACGGTATAGTCGATCTCGATGATCATCGGCCCGGATCGCAACGTCAGTTCGAGGGCGACATCGGGGTCGGCCCGCTGTTCGACCAACTCCATGTCCGATTCCGTGCTCTCCGACTGCAATGGCGCGACAAGCCCAGCCAACACGGTCGCGAGCAGGGCGACGCCCGAACCCACCATCGCCCAGGTCAGCGAGAAGGACGAAGCGATCTCGCCCCAGAAGATGGCACCGACCGCGATACCGCCGGTCAATGCGGAGGTGAACAGCGACAGCGCTCGCGCCGTCACCCATCGCGGTGCGGCCAATTGCACGCTGACATTCATCAGCGAAACCGTCAGGATATTGCCGCCGCCAGCGATGAAGAAGGCCGCTGTGGTCAGCCAGACATTGGTGCTGAGGCCCATCACCGCGAGTGCGGCCGCCGAAAACACCGCGCAGATGCGGATCGCCTTCTCCGTCCCCATTCCGGCACGCAGCGATCCGATGAACAGCGCGCCCACGACTGCGCCGACGCCGCTTGCGCCCAGCAGCAGGCCGAACGTGCCCGCATTGCCGCGCAGCAGATCCTTGGCGACCAGCGCGCCCAGCGCGGAATAGGATGCGCTCGACAGTCCGAACAGGAAAGCGCGCGCCAATACCCGGCGGATCGGCGGGGAGTGCATGGCATAGCGCATGCCCGACAGGATCGCGCGGTCGATCCGCTCGGGCGGGAGGCGTGAGGCGATATGCGCCCGCTTCCACAGCAGGAAGGTGATGAACAGCGGAATATAGCTGACGGTGGTGACGTTGAACGCCGCCTTGGCGCCCCATGCGACAACGATGACGCCGCCCAGCGCGGGTCCGAAACTGCGCGCGATATTATAGCTGATGGAACCCAGCGCCACGGCGGCGGGCAATTCCTCCGGTTCCACCTGTTCGCGGATCGACGCCTGCCAGGACGGCCCGTAAAGCGCCACGCCCGCGCCGATCAGCACGCAGAACAGCAGCAATATCCACGGCGCGGTAAATCCCAGGTAGGACACGAACGTCAGCACCGCCGCGCAGGCAATGGAAAGGGCCAGCCCCGCCATGGCGATGCGTCGCCGGTCGAACATGTCGGCGATGGCGCCTGCAGGGACCGCGAACAGCATCAGCGGGATCATCAGTGCGGTCTGCACCGCCGCGACCATGCTCGCCGAATTGGTGAGATGAGTCATCTCCCATGCCGCGCCAACGCCCAATATGAGCTGGCCGAGGTTGGAGAACAGGCTGGTGAGCCAGATGTTGCGGAAGACCTTCCGGCGCAGGGGGGCGAAGGCGCCGCCGCCGCCAGACCCGATATTCACCGCCACTGGACAATCTCCCCGTTCAGTACTTCGCGCCGTCTCTGCGCGACGCAGTGAAGCCGCCATCGCCATTGCGCAACAGCGGCCAGTCGCAGAGGCAATCTTTTATGAAAAGCGTGGCTACCATGCATCGCCTGTCCCGACCGGATTCGCTTCATGCCCTGGGTCGTCAAGCAGTCCTCCCTCAGCGATGATTCTGTTTATCTCGGCCAGCAGCGGGTCGGACAGGATTCCCGTCAATGCCATTGGCGTCAAGTCGTTCATTTCGGACGCGACGGCAGGATTGAAACGCGGCAGGCAATGATTACGTCTGCGTCCCGGCGATGGCCATGCAGGCGCAACGGACCAATCGCGGGAGCGATATGGCCGCGGCGGGCATAGGCTTGGCCGTCATGCCATGGCATCGGTGCATGCCGCGCCTTACGGACGAAGCAGGAGATTTTGATGGCCGACGCATTCATCATCGACGCCGTGCGCACGCCGCGCAGCATCGGCAAGATCGGCAAGGGCGCGCTGTCGAAGATGCTGCCCCAGCACCTGGCCGCCACGGTTATGAAGGCGATCAAGGACCGCAACGGCATCGACACGGCCGATGTCGACGACGTCATCTGGGGCGTCAGTGCGCAATATGGCGCGCAGGCAGGCGACATGGGACGCATGGCCGCGCTCGACGCAGGCTATGACGTGACCGCCAGCGGCGTGACGCTGGACCGCTTCTGCGGCAGCGGGCTGACGGCGGTGAACATGGCGGCCGCACAGATCAAGGCGGGCTTCGAGGATCTCATCGTCGCGGGCGGGACGGAAATGCTGTCCTACATCAATGCCTACACCGCCGAACTGCGCGCGACCGGCATTCAGAAGGGCGGCCTCGGCTCGGGCAATCCGCGCCTTCAGGACAAATATCCGCAGACACATCAGGGCGTCGCGGCAGACGCCATCGCGACGATCGCAGGCATCACGCGCGAGGATATCGACAGGCTGGGCGCAGAAAGCCAGCGCCGCGCCGCTGTCGCGCTTGCGGAAGGGCGCTTCACCGCCTCGACCGTCCCCGTCTATGACGAGGACGGCACGCTCGTCCTCGACCATGAGGAATATCCCCGCCCCAGCACCACCTTCGAGGGACTGTCGCAGCTCAAGCCCGCGTTCGAGGCTATTGCGGACATGCCCGCCGCTGCCGACGGGACCAGCTTCAAGGGGCTCGTCAACAAGGTCTATCCCGATGTGGACGTGAAGCCGCTGCACCATGCCGGCACATCGTCCGGCGTCGTGGACGGCGCGGCGGCGCTGTTGCTGGCCTCAGGCGAATATGCCGACGCGCATGGCCTCAGGAAGCGCGCACGGGTTGTCGCGACCGCCAATATGGGCGGCGATCCCACGCTGATGCTCGACGCCCCCGTCCCTGCTGCGAGGAAGGTGCTGAAGCGCGCTGGACTCACCAAGGACGATATCGACGTCTGGGAAGTGAACGAGGCGTTCGCGGTGGTGGTGGAGAAGTTCATCCGCGAACTCGACATCGACCGGGACAAGATCAACATCAACGGCGGCGCCATCGCGCTGGGCCACCCCATCGGCGCGAGCGGCGCGGTACTGATCGGCACCGCGCTCGACGAACTGGAGCGCAGCAACGGTCGCTATGCGCTCATCACCATGTGCGCCGCCGGTGGCATGGCCCCCGCCATCATCATCGAACGCGTCTGACCGCCGACCGCGCCCTTTCATTTTCGCCGATATTCGCTAAGGTCACGTCTTTGGGAGAGGGGTTCTCGTGAAGCCGATCACCTTGGCGAAAGAAGACGTGACGGATCGCAAGCGCGACCTGACCCGCAAGCTTACGGTGATCGCTCGCCATTTGCGCAATCGCTTCGATCAGAGCGTTAACAAACTCGGCGTAACGCGGTCGCAGTGGATGCTGATCGCGGTGGTCGCAAACCGCCCCGGCCTCACGCAACGCACCATCGCTGAGATATTGGAAATATCGGAAGCCGCAGCAGGGCGGCTGATCGACCGGCTGTGCGCCGACGGCATGCTGGAGCGCAAGGCACGCAGCGACGACCGCCGCGCCTATAGCGTGTTCACCACCCCTGCCGCTGCACCCTATCTCGAAACGCTGGCAGGCATCGCCCGCCGCAACGAGGATGAGGCATTTGCGGGCCTCAGCGAAGAGCAGCTCGAACAGATCGAAGTGCTGCTTGGCCTCATCTACCGCAATGTGGCCGCCCAACGCGAGACGCTGGCACCAATCGCAGAGTGAAGTTTGGCCCCTCCCGGAAGCGGGAGGACCGGCAAAAACTACCACCCATGGGCATTCCCGCGCAGGCGGGAATCCAGAGCCGCTCAAAACTGTGCCCGAAACGTTGGCTTTACGTCTGCGCGGGAAGACTCTTGGATTGCTGTGCCCCGTAGACCAGGGCCTCCCCATGGCCTTTCTTACTTTTGGAAAGGCACACCCCGAAATGCCGTACACACATGAAAAGGGCCGCCCAGATGGACGGCCCTTTATCAAACGACCGGATCGCCCGGCGTCGTCGCGATCAACGCGTGGAGATCAGCTCGTTCTTGCTCAGGCTGGTCTCGATCTTACCGTTGGCGGCGCTGATCGTGGTGCCAGGCACGGTCACGAGGCGACCGTCCAGGATCACCTGAGCCGAACCGTCGGCAGTGACCTTGTAGATCGAACCGATGCGGACGCCGCCGGTCGCATAGAGCATCTTGCCCTTGGTGGCGACAGCCTCGCCCTCTGCATGCGCAGCGACAGGCGCCAGCGCGAGTGCACCCAGAACGAACAGGCTGGAAAGCTTCTTCATACCCAACTCCATTAGTGACCCAACATCCGCCGAATCAACCCGACCGGCTATACTAAGGGTGTTTAGTATGCTGCGAATGCGAAGTCAAGTGCCAGGATGCGGCGCGAGAGTCCAGCGCGACGGAAAGAGGTTGAGAATAAGTTGTTAGGGCTCAAGTTTTCCTTGAGTTCACCATATGCGCGACACTTACTACGCAGCACATTTCGCAACTGCGATATCTACCTGATACAATATTTAGGAAGTCGATGACGCGTCGCTGCATCTGCGCAGCGGGTTGATCCGGACGCTTACTAATTTGGTCTTCGGGAAAGTCCATTGCGTTTTCGTTATTCGCGGATGCACAAATGACACGCCGTGGCGATGGCTGGCGGTGCATCGTCGCGGCGATAGCGTGAGCGCCCGGCAGGTCGCGCTTGCAGGCCCGGCGCGCGGCCGTATCTTGTCTCCCGTGACAGACCAACAAGCCCGCAACCCGGCGATCGATTTGAAAGTGATGATGCGATGACTCAAGTGATGAAGGGTATTCGGATCTTGGAGGTGGCGCAGTTCACCTTCGTTCCGGCGGCGGGTGCGATCCTGGCGGACTGGGGCGCCGACGTCATCAAGGTCGAGCATCCCATTCGCGGCGACGCACAGCGCGGATTTCTCAACATGGGCGGCGTGACGCTCGACCCGCAGCGCCATACATTGTTCGAGCATCCCAATCGCGGCAAGCGCAGCGTCGGCATCGACGTGTCCACGGCGGAGGGACAAGAAGTGCTGTACGAACTGGCCAAGAGCGCCGACGTGTTCCTGACCAACTACCTTCCGCAGGTGCGCCAGAAGAACAAGTTCGACATCGAGCATATCCGCGCCGCCAACCCCAATATTATCTATGCACGCGGCAGCGCACTGGGCGACAAGGGGCCGGAACGGCTGGTCGGCGGTTTCGACGGGACTTGTTTCTGGGCGCGCAGCGGCGTGGGCTATTCGATGACTCCGGCGGAGATGGACGGCCCGTTGGGTCAGGGCATCCCGGCATTCGGCGACTCCATCGGCGGCATGTTCATTGCCGGCGGCATTTCCGCGGCCCTCCTCCACCGCGAACGCACCGGCGAGGCGACAGTTATGGACGTGTCGCTGCTCAGTTCCGCGATCTGGGCGTCAGGCGCCATGATCGCCCAGGTTGCGGAGACGGGCGTGCTGACGCGCAACCAGATGCCGGGCACCGGCGGCGCGGCGCGCAATCCGCTCCAGGGCAATTACCAGACCTCCGACGGCGGCACGATCAACATGTGCACGCTTGCGCCCACCGGCCATATCCGCAACTTCTTCGACCATATCGGCGTGCCCGACGCGGCCGACGATCCGCGCTTCGCCGATGCGCGTGCGTTGTTCGAGAATGCGGGTGCGGCCAGCGACATCATCATGAAGGCATTCAAGGAGCAGCCCTTCGCCTATTGGCGTGAGCATCTGAAGACCTATTCGGGTCAGTGGGCGCCGATCCAGTCCTTTCACGACCTGCTGACCGACGAGCAGGCGCTGGCCAACGACATGATCGTAGAGGTCGAGGCGGCGGACGGCAGCGACAAGCCGCTCAAGCTGGTGCGCGGCCCCGTCCAGTTCGACGGCGTCCCGACGGTCACCACCCGCTCTCCGGTCGCGTCGGAGCATACCGAGATCGTGCTGATGGAACTGGGTCTCGAATGGGACCGGATCGAAAGCCTGAAGGCGGCCGGGGCCATCGCTTGACCGGACCAGGCCATCCGGCTTTCCCGATGGGATCGCGGCGATGACCCGCATCATGGAGGACATCCGCGTCCTCGAAGTCGCCCAGTTCATGTTCGTGCCGACCTGGGGCGCGGACGTCATCAAGGTCGAGCATCCCAATCGCGGCAAGCGCAGCATCGGCATCGACGTCGCTACGGCAGAGCGACCGGCGCTTTGCCGATGCCGGGGCGCTGTTCGCCAATACAGGACTGGCGGGCGATCTGATAACGCTCACCATTGCCGCAAAGCCCTTCAGCTATTGGCGGCAGCATCTGAAAACGATGAAGGGTCAATGGGCAGCGGCGCAAAGTTTTCCCGATCTCGCCGAAGACGAACAGGCGTCGACCAATGAGATCGTCTTCGAGGTCGAGATTATCGATGGCGGCAAACCCATGAAAGTGGTGCGTGGTCCCGTCCAATTCGGCCACGAACCATTCGCATCCGGCGCGTGCCACAGGCTTCGGACCATATGGAGACTATATTGCTCGAACTGGGGCTTGAATGGGACAGGATTGAGCGCCTAAAGGCTATTGGAGCAATCGCCTGACGGCGAGCGAGAAGGAGGGTGATGACGAAGATGAAGCCGGGTACGAAGCTGAAGAGCACGGTGTGCGACACCGAAGTCATGGTCATCAAGAGCGGCGAAGGCAGCATCGAGGCAGGCGGCGCGCCGATGGCCGAGGCCAAGCCTGCCGAACTGGGCACGCTGAGCGCCGATTTCTCCGGCGGCACCCTGATGGGCAAGCGCTATGTCGATGCTGACGGCAAATTCGAGTTGCTATGCGTGAAGCCCGGCAAGGGCTCGCTGTCCGTGGACGGCACAGCCCTGTCGATCAAGGACGCCAAGCCCCTCCCCGCTTCGGACTGATAGCCACAGCCCATGAACATCTCCCTCATTCTCGAAATGGCGGCAGAGGCCGCCGCCGACCGCGTGGGCCTGGTCTGCGATGGCCAGCGCTGGACCTATGGCGACCTGCTGGCGGCGGCGCGCGGCGCGGCGGACGTGGTGCGCAAGAGCGAATGCGCCTATGTCGCCCTGCTCGATGAGAGCAGCGAGGCGGGTGCCATTGCGCTGTTCGGCGCTGGCCTTGCCGGCGTGCCCTATTGCCCGCTCAACTACCGCCTCGCCGATGTCGATCTGGCGGCACTGCTGGAGCGCATCACGCCCGCCGTCATCATCGGCGACGCGGCCCGCGTGCAGCGGCTGTGCCCGGACGAGCGCAATGTCGTACTGTCGCGGGCCGAGTTCGTGGCGGCGGCGCAGGCAGCCGCTCCCACCGCGCCCGAGGAAGGCGACGATGGCGAGGGTATCGCGATCCAGCTGTTCACCAGCGGCACCACCGCTGCGCCAAAGGCGGCGATCCTGCGCCACTCCAACCTGCTGTCCTATATCCTGGGCACCGTCGAGTTCGCAGCGGCGGAGGAAACGGACGCCGCGCTGGTCAGCGTCCCGCCCTACCATATCGCTGGCATCTCTGCCCTGCTCAGCTCCATCTACTCGCTGCGCCGCATCCTCCTGCTGCCTGCATTCGAGCCGGAAGCATGGATCAGGTTGGCCGAGAGCGAGGGCGCGAGCAATGCCTTCGTCGTGCCCACCATGCTGTCGCGCATCATCGCCCAGCTCGACAAGGGCATGTCTGCCGATCTGTCGTCGCTGCGCTCCATCGCCTATGGCGGCGGCAAGATGCCGCTGGAGATCATCGACCGCGCGCTGGACCTGTTTCCGGCGACCGGCTTCACCAATGCCTACGGCCTGACCGAGACCAGCTCGACCGTCGCCCTGCTCGGCCCGGACGAGCACCGCGCCGCGCACGGCTCGATCGATCCGGTGGTGCGTGCCCGCCTCGCCTCGGTCGGCATCCCGCTCCCCACCATCGAACTGGAGATCCGCGACGAGGACGGCAATGTCCTGCCGACCGGCGAACGCGGCGAGATCTATGTTCGGGGCGACCAGGTGTCGGGCGAATATAAGGAGCGCAGCGCACTGACCGCAGACGGCTGGTTCCCGACGCGCGATGCGGGCTGGCTGGACGAGGAGGGCTATCTGTTCCTCGCTGGCCGCGCCGACGACGTGATCGTGCGCGGCGGCGAGAATATGTCCCCCGGTGAGATCGAGGATGTGTTGGCCACCCACTTCGCTATCGCCGATAGCTGCGCCGTCGCCGTTCCTTCCGTGGAATGGGGCGAAGCTGTGGGCATCGCCTGCGTTGTGCGCGACGGCCATAATCAGCCGGACGTCGCCGAACTGTCCGAACTGATCCGCGCGCGCCTCCGCTCCAGCCGCGTGCCGGAGAAAGTGCTGTTCGTGGGCGAACTGCCCTACAACGAAATGGGCAAGTTGCTGCGCCGTGAGGTCAAGAAGCTCTTTGCCAGCTGATAGCGGCCGCGCGTTGGCGATCCCGCTCTCGGGCTGGGCGGATGCGCAGTTGGCCGGCTTCATAACCATGACGGGAATGCGCCCGCCGCCGGGGTTGACCGGGGCGGGCCTTCTTGTGGAGCGTGCCGTTCTTGGCCGCTTCGTCGTGCCGGGCCTGGTTTCTGCCGGGGGCGGATGTCGGCTGATCCCGGCGCGAGACGGCTGGATCGCGCTCAACCTTGCGCGGCCTGAGGACCGGACGTTGCTCCCTGCCCTTTTCTGCGACGGCGATCTCGATGCCGACGATGACGATGCCATTGCGTCCCGATGCGCCATGCATGATGCCGCAAGGCTCCTCGAACGCGGCCGGGAAATGGGCCTCGCCATCGCATCTGTGGACGAACGGCCAGTCAGTCCACCTTTGGACGTTGTCGTCCGCGGCCTACCCGCTTCGCCCGGCCGGAGCCGCCCTCCGCTCGTCATCGATCTGTCGGCGCTTTGGGCAGGTCCGTTGGCGACCCATCTCCTGTCGCTGGCTGGCGCGCGCGTCGTAAAGGTCGAGAGCCGTACCCGGCCCGACGCTATGCGCGACGGCGATCCCGCCCTGTTCGCGCTGCTCAATCAGGAAAAGGCCAGCGTCGCCGTCGATCTGCGCGATCCGGCAGACCGCGCCGCCCTGATCGCGCTGATCGAACGCGCCGACATCGTGATGGAAGCCGCGCGGCCGCGTGCACTCCTTCAAGCAGGGATCGATGCGGACGCCATCATGGGGCGCGTGCCGGGGCTGGTGTGGACGACGATCACGGGCCATGGTGTGCGGGGGCAGGCGGGCGACTGGGTGGGCTTCGGGGACGATTGCGCGATTGCGAGCGGTCTTGGTGCCGCGATGCTTTCGACCTGCGGGCGGCCCGCCTTCGTGGGCGACGCCATCGCCGATCCGCTGACGGGCATTGCCGCAGCCGCCGCGACATGGGCGCAATGGACCTCCGGCAAGGGCGCTCGCCTTATGCTGTCGATGAGTGCAACGGCAAGGGCGGCACTCGATACAGAGCGGGAGCGGACCGGGGACGCGCTCGACGCCAGCTTACGGCAATGGGCGGCAGCGGCGGGCCAACCCTTGGTCGGGACCGCGCGAAGTCCCGCCGGCCCACTGGCCCCCTTCGGCCACGACACCGCCGACTGGCTGCGCGCGCCATGCTGATCCGTCACGCCGACATATGGGGGCACGGCCTCGCCGACCTGCGGATCGCGGGGAGCCGCATCGCCGCCATCGGCCAACTCACGCCGGAGCCCGGCGAACGGATCGTCGAGGCACGCGGCGGCGCGCTCCTGCCCGGCCTTCACGACCATCATATCCACTTGCCCGCACTCGCCGCGCGGCGGGAATCGGTAGCGTGCGGGCCGCCGCAAGTCTCCGACGAGGCGGAACTGGCGGCCGCCCTCTCCCGCCCCGGCACTGGCTGGCTGCGTGGGATCGGCTATCATGAAAGCGTCGCGGGGATGCTCGACCGGCAGATGCTGGACCGCATCGCCCCCGACCGCCCGCTACGAATCCAGCACCGCTCGGGACGCATGTGGTTCCTAAACTCGGCAGCACTGGACGTCTTGCTCGGCACCGCAGCAGCACCGCGTGGCCTCGACCGCGCCACCGGGCAATTGTTCGATGAGGACCGGTGGATGCGCGAGGCGCTGGGCAGCACACCGCCCGACTTCGCGGCACTGAGCGCCGATCTCGCGCGCATGGGCGTGACCGGCATCACGGACATGACCCCGTCCAATGACGATGCGGCGGCCACGCATTTCGCGGACCAGCGGGCGACCGGCCGCCTTGCCCAGCACGTCCTGCTCGCGGGCACACTAGCGCTCTCCGTCGGCCTCACCAAGGTGCATCTGCACGAAGCAGACCTGCCCGATTACGACCATATCGTCGCCGTCATCGCCGCGGCTCATGCGCGGGACCGAGCCGTCGCCATCCACTGCGTGACCGAGACCGAACTCGTCTTCGCCCTTGCCGCACTGGCGGAGGCGGGCGTCCGGCCCGGCGACCGGATCGAGCACGCCTCCATCGCCCCCGATCGTCTGGTGGCGGAGATCGGGCGGCTCGGTCTCGCCGTAGTTTCGCAGCCCCACTTCATCGCCGAACGGGGCGACCAGTATCGCGAAGCCGTCGAACCGGACTCGGTGCCCCACCTCTATCGGCTGCGCGCTTTCCTCGATGCGGGGGTGACGCTGGCGGGCGGCAGCGATGCACCGTTCGGGGAGCCGGACCCCTGGGCGTCGATGCGCGCGGCGGTGTCCCGGCGGACATCCGGTGGGCAGGCCATCGGGGCGGGCGAGGCGCTTTCGCCCGAACAGGCGCTGGCGCTGTTCCTTGCCGATCCCGTCGATCTTTCTCGTCAGCGGCAGATAGATGTCGGCGCGCCGGCCGACCTGTGCCTGCTCGACCGTCCCTGGAGCCATGCGCGCCAGCGACTGCTATCCGGGGATGTTCGGGCCACCTTGATCGCCGGGGGCTTCGTCCACGATCGCGTCGATCAAACCCCATGACAGCGCCGTCGCCGCACTGATCCGCCTGCCGGACAGGATCATCAGCGCCGCACGCTGCCGTCCGATCCGGCGCGACACGGACACGCACCCGCCAGCGCCGGGCAGCAATCCCATCGCCAGTTCCGGCAACTGAAACCATGCATCCGCACCTGCGGTCACGCGCGCGGCAAAGGCCGCCATTTCCAGCCCCGCGCCCACACATGCCCCCTGCACATGAACCGACAATCGGTCGCGGCAGCCGATGATCGCCCATGCGGGCAATGTCTGCATCCGGATCATGTGCGCGGCCGCAGGGTCGCGCGTCGTGCCGAATTCGCCGAGGTCCGCGCCTACGCAGAACGCCCTCCCTGCCCCGCGCAACGTCACCCGCTGTATGTCGGGATCGAGCGTCGCCAACATGAACGCCTCATGCAAGGCGTCGCGCATCGGCCGGTCGACAGCGTTGCGGGCATTGGGCCGGTCCAGCAGGATGGCGAGACCGTCGCCCTCACGGGTCAGGCGAACCTCACCGGGCTGTGCAGTGTCGCCGGACGAGCGCGCTTCCAGCCAAACCATATGCTCGGCCCCGCCCTGCAACACTGCGTAAGCGAGCGATTCCTGGATCAGCGCCGCCTCGATGGGCCGCCCCTCGATGGTTCGTAACAGATGCACGGCCACTGCCGCCGCGACCGGGTTCGCCGCGATGGAATGCATCAACGAATCCAGTGTCACCGGCCGCTCGACAACCACGTCCATCTGACGCGCCAGCCGATGGACGGGATCGCCGACACCGATCACCGGGCACGTCGGCAGCCGCGAAATCGCGGCATCGTCCGGCATCGCGGCCAAATCGACGATCATCGCCGGTCCGCCGCATTCCTGCGGCATCGTCGCCAGCATCGCCGGGTCGATGAACAATGCGTCCCACATAACGATACTGCCTTAGCGTCGCACAGCCTGTCCGGGAATCAGTCTTTATGTCTTGAAAACGAGGGCTTCTCATTTTCCGTTGACAAGCATCGCCCCAGCGTGTCTTCTCCCATCAAAGATATGGAGAGTCCTGTATGGCTAGCGCAGCAGCGTTGAATAAGGCCAAGATCGCCAAACGAGTGGTCGAGGTGCTGGAGTTCTTTGACGAGGAACATCGCGAGGCGACGGTCATGGACATCGTCCGGCGGTACAAGCGGCCTCAATCGAGCACATCGGAACTGCTTACCAGCCTGGTGGATCTGGGTCTCCTCTACAAAGACCCCTATTCGCGATCCTATACATTGACACCGCGCGCCGCGATGCTCGGCTCCTATTTTCAGCCCGATATCGTCCGTGACGGCCGCCTGACGACGTTGATCGACCGGCTTCGTGCCCAGACCGGCCTCGGCGTCGCCCTGTTCGGCATGGTCGGCCTTAACGCCCAGATCTTCACTTGGCGTTCGGGCGTGCGCATGATCCGCACCGACCGGCCCGAAGGCATTTCGGGCGGCATGCAGGAACGGCTGACGGACAGTGCGGCGGGATGCCTGCTGCTGTCGTCGGTCGCACAGCCCAGGCGCGACGGCATGGTCCGCCGCCTCAATGCAGAGGCTGCGCCGGAACGCAAATTCTCGTTCGCTGACATGGGTGCGCGTCTCGATGCCTGCCATGATCGCCGTTATGCTGTGGGATCGTTCGGCTTCGGATCGGTCGCGGAAATGTGCTGCGTGCTGCTCCCCGATCAGCCGGAAAACCGCCCGATGGCGTTGGCGTTCGTCTATGAAGGCGAGGAACGGGTCGATACGACCGCGCTCGTCCAGTGCCTGCAATATGCGATGCAGCGTTGCGGTGAGCAGACGTCTTCGGGTTCTTCGGGTGGCGGCTACGGCCCCACCGTACAGCCCTTCCCCAGCGCAGCCGCCTGAGGCTGCCGCGCCGGGCCCGGCATCAGCCCGACTGGCGGGCGGTCAGCAGTTTTTCCACGGCCGCGAGCCCCTCGTCGCTTTCGATGGCGAGATCGATGGGCCTGCGGTCGAGCTGGTCGTCATGCGCATTCATGAATGCGATGGCCTCCGTCGATCCCAGCAATTTGAACGCCAGAGACGTCGCCCTACCCTGCCGCGCAGCTTCCTCGCCATTCAGGCGGGGCTGGTCGCGGCGCTGACCGAAGGGGCGCCTCATGACGCCACCTCGCCATCAAGGCTGGCAGGCGGGATTATGAGGGGGTCGGTCAATGGCTGCTCCTTGGACGACGCGGGAATGGCCGTGCGGCTCAACCGAGGATTTCGGCGACGATCCGTTGCAATTCCTCGCGGGACAGTATCGGGGATGCCATCTGGCGAAGCGCCGGACGGACGGGGATCGGCTGGGAAGGCAGGGTAAAGGATTTCAATTGGGTAGTAGACAAATGTAACACAAATTTCCTTGTGCGCCGCACAGGGCGCCAGTGATAGGGAAGAAATTGACGGAGGCGATTTGGCCTTCACGCGTCTGTCGTCCCGGCGCTCTTCGCCGGACGACGCTCCCCTCCGCCGATTGCGGGCCAGGGAGCGGCCGATCATATATGCGCCCTGTGGCGCTGGGGACCGGCGGTGCCCGGATGGCCGCCGGAGCGGCCATCCGATACTGATCGTTCAAGCGGTGCGGGGAGAAACATGGGTTCCTCCCGCATCATTCGCTCAGGCCGACTGCAGGTTTACAGCGGACTGCTTGCCACGGCGATCGGTCTCGATCTCGTAGCTCAGGCGCTGGTCCTTGTTGAGCGTCGCCATGCCGGCGCGCTCCACGGCGCTGATGTGGACGAAGCTGTCATTGCCGCCGTCTTCGGGCGCAATGAAGCCATAGCCTTTGTCAGCGTTGAAAAACTTTACGGTGCCGATGGGCATAGGTCATTCCTTTCAGGAATAGAGATGATCTGCCTGCGAACTGCGCGGCAGAGCTGGTAGCGCGAGAAAGGAAGGATCAGCCCATACAGGGCTTCGGTTCCGTCGCTGGCGACGATTAGCGAGCCCGATATGGGCGACGATGGCTCATTTGTCAATCAAGGGCCCACTAGTGCCGCCCCATCCGGCGCGGCCGCGGCACGTCGTGACGATGCCGAGATGGGTGGGTCAGGCGTAAATATGGCCCGGCAGCCATGTTCCGGCGCACCAGCGCGATCCACGCCAGCTATCATGTCGCCATGCCTTTGCCGTACCAACGACACGACAAAGCATCGACGCGAGGAGAGAGCAGCATGGATACGGGACTTGGCGGAAAGACGGTCATCGTCACGGGCGCCACAGCCAATATCGGACGGGCCATCGCGCTCGATTTTGCGAGCGAAGGCGCGAAGGTCGTGGTGGTCGGCCGCGACGGCGATGCGGGCGCGCGCGTCGTCGCCCGTGCACTGGAACGCGGCGCGCAGGCCGCCATATTCGTCGCCGCCGACATGATTGACCACGCCTCGCCAGCGCGCATCCTGGCCATGGCGGAGACGCTCGGGCCGGTCGACGTCCTTGTCAACAATGTCGGCGGCAATGTCGGCATGGGGGTGTTCGCGGACTCCGATCCTGCGACATGGGCTGGCGACATCGACATCACACTCGGCACCGTATTGCGCATGACGCATGCAGTGCTGCCGGGCATGATCGCGCGCAAATCCGGCTGCATCGTCAACATGGGGTCTACCGCCGGAATCGTGGGCGACTATATGCTGCCCGTCTATTCGGCCGCGAAGGCCGCCGTCCACGGCTTCACCACCGTCCTTGCCAAGGAAGTCGGGCAGCATGGCATCCGCGTGAACTGCGTCGCACCCTATGGCACCATGTCCAGCGATCCTGACGCCTACAGCAAAGGCAGCCGTTTCAACCGCGAGACCGGGTTCATGCTGACCGCCTTCGCGGATGTGGCACCGGAGGAAAAGATCAAGCGTGCCCGCAAGCCGGTGCTCGTGCGGCCTGTGGCGATGGCCGAGGAGGTGTCGTCGGCCGTGCTGTATCTGGCATCGGCGCGGGCGAGCTATACGACCGGGCAGATCGTGCAGGTGGACGGGGGGTCTTTATTGTAGCCGCTTCGGCCGCTTTTGCGGGATCGCTGCATCCCGCTCGCAACAACAACAATTTGCGACAATTCCACATACTTTGATGGGGCCGCGGCACATGTCCGCGACAACCCCGTCCTATTACGCTCCTCATCAACCCATTGAGAGGCGCACCGCACATGACCCGCTATCTGATCGCACTGGCCGCTGCCGCCACGACTGCCGCGTCGATGCTGGCCTTCACCGCGACCGCCATGCCGACGCCCGCCCCAGCCCCTGCCGCAGCGCCGCGCGTAATCTCCACGACGCAGGACGGCAAGCCCATCCTGCTCAAGCGCATGGTCGTAACCGCCACCGCCCTCCCCGCATAAACAGATCCCGAGTTGCCCGCGAGGGTCGCAACCGGGTGTGCGGCGGCGGCCTAGAACGCCTCCGCCGCCTATATCAGGCCTTCGGCGTCATCTGCGCCCAACGCTCCGGCGTGCACCACATATATTCCAGATAGTGACCCAGCGTGTCGCGCGCATCGAGATACAGGAATTTGAGCGCATCGCCGCTCTGCCCCTCGATGGCTATGGTCCAGCCTTCCTGATCGACCTTCGCGCGGAACGCGTCCCAGTCGTCCACCTTCATGCAGATATGGTGGAACTTCATGCCGTCGCCCTCGGGCAGCTCGTCGGCATAGACATCGACAAAGCCGTCTACCGGCTGGATCAGTTCATATTGCAGGTCGCCCACCCAGACGAATGCGAGCTTCTGCTTGGCCTTGCCCTGGCCCTTAGGCGTCCAGATCTCCTGCTCGATCTCGAAACTGCGCACATCCGCGCCATTGCCCAGACGGTCACGGAAGGTTGCCAGCGCCTTGTCGATATCGCGGGTGATATAGGCGTTCTGGAAATGATGACCTTCCAGCATCTCAACCCTCCCGTGCTACGTCGTAGCGTGACAGATACCGCTCGAAGCCCTTTTCCAGACCCTCCAGCGTCAGGCCATATTGGGCAAGCTTATACTCATGCCTACCAAATTTGCCCTGCGGATTGTCGGCCAGCCAGTCGCGCATCGCCTGCTCCGCCTCGGGCGTGAAATCGTCGCCCAAGATCGCGTAGAGCGACCGCATCGTCTCGATAGGGTTGGTCAGCAGTTCCGCATAATGGACGTCGGCGATGCTGTCCTCGCCATGCTTCTCACGATAATCCATGATGCGATTGGCGTGCAGATAGGCCTGATATTGGCAATTCTCGCCCAGCCACTCCGTATCGACGTGGCCCATATAGGCTTTATGCGACAAGGAGAGGATCGAGCAGAAGCTGCCCATCGCGGTAAATGGGTCGCGGTGCGTCCACACCAGACGCGCATCCGGATAAGCGGCCTTCAAATAGTCCAGATAGAGCGCATGGCTCGGCATCTTGAGGTTCCACTGCCCCGGCGCGTCGGCCTGAAGCAACTGCAGGAACCGCTTGTGATAGGCATAGGCGCTGGTCATGTCCGTGGAGAACAGCCAGTCGCGATAATTCGGCAGCTTCCCCCGCGATTCAAGCGCCAGCGCCTTGAAGTCGTGGCTCATGAAGAAGATGCACTCATTGGGATACACCGCCGAACTGCGATAATATTTGCCCATGTCCGGGTTGGCGGTCAGCATCGCCTTTTCCTGATCGAGCCGGGCGATGGCGCGCGGGTCGGTCTTGAGCGTGGCGCTGGTCGCGGGCGGCACCGGATCGTCGATTTCCCATGTCAATGCGGAACGGCGGGCGGGATCGCAGGCGAGCAGATTGCTGAGCAGCGTGGTGCCCGTGCGCGGAATGCCGAAGACGAAGACGGGGCGCTCGACGGGCCGGTCCAGCAGTTCGGGCCGCGTATCGAGATAGGCGGTCGTCTTGAGCCGTCCCTCCAGATTCTGCATCATCACCGCGACGAAACGCGCCTGCTGGTCGTCGGTCACATCCAGTACATTATGGTCCGCGACGATGACCTCCAACCCTTCGCGGAAGCTGTCGCTGTCGAACTTGTCGAGCCCGGTATTCTTCTGGGCTTGTTCGATCAGTTGGTCGACGACCAGCTTTGCCATTCACGATTCCTCTCAGATTGGGACGGGCGACGCCTTGGCTGGCGGCCCGAAACAGGCGCTTCTTGTGGCGGCGCGGGGCGGACGGACGCAACGCCTTTGCTACCCTCTCGCAAGCCCAAATGTTGCGGTCCGGCCATCAAGCAACAGCGGAAATCGGTAGGCGAGCGGCGGGTGTCGGACACGGAAAGCCGCCCGCTGGATGGCTCCGGCGGGCGGCTCGCTTTCCGTCATAAATAGGACATCATTCCGCCGGAGCGGCGCGCTTCATCATCTTGCTGAGGTCGACCTGTCCCGTCGCGACGCCGCCCATGAAACCGCCGTCCACGGGCAACACGACGCCGTTGACGATGCTGGCCAGCGCGCTGTTGAGCAGGACCAGACCACCAGCCTGCTCGGCCGGAGTGGAGTAACGGCCCATCGGCTCGGCGGCAGCATCGACCACATCCTTGCCCGACGCCTCGTGGAAGGTCTTCATCATCGGCGTCTGCGTCGGCGACGGCAGGGTGCAGTTGATGCGGATGCCCTTCTTGATCAGGTGCGCGCCCATATACTGGGTCCAGACGATGACGTTTTCTTTGGAGAAGGCATAGCCTTCGCGCACCGTCTCCGCATTCGCCTCGCACCAGTCGAGACCGGCCTGAAAGCCCTTGGTCGTCACGATCTCCATGTTGGTGGGGATGCGGCGGCTCCAGCCGAGGCCGCCGGTCGAGGCGATGCTGGCGATGGCGCCGCCCTCACCCATCAGCGGCAGGACCGTCTCGGTCAGATGGCGGGTGCCCAGGAAGTTAACCTTCATGACGTCGAGCGGCGGGAAGGACTGCGGCAGGCCCGCACAGTTGAACAGCGCGTCGATCTTGCCGCCCACGCCAGCGACGCCTGCCTCGATCGATGCAGGATCGCGCAGATCGACGGTGGTGAACGAGGCCAGAGGGAGGGTGCTGTCCTTATAGTCGAAGCCGTGCACTTCCGCACCGAGGTCGGTCAGCAGCTTCGCCGTGGCCTCACCCATGCCGGAAAAGCAGCCCGTGACGATGACGCGCTTGCCCTTATAGCCCAGAAAATCACTCATCTCTCTCTCCATGCGGATTGCCGGCGGCACATGGCTTCGTCCTACGCGACGCCATCCGGTCCGGTAAGGGGAAGTCCCCCGCACCGCCCTGTTCGCCGCGCCTGATCGCCACGGCGATACGGTATCGCCACGGCGCAGCCGGATCGCCAGAGCGTTATCGGCCATATGGCATTGCCATGGCCGCGCAGGCCACGGACACTGGCGCAGGGCAGCCGAAAAGATCATCATGCCCGACGAGACCATCGAATGGTGCCGAGACAAATGGAGCGGATCATGCCTGCTATTCCCATCACCGGGCCGTGCCCACACTCCGCCCCCGCCAATTGCCATGGGATATGCGATCAATGAGTTCGACCCGTCCACGCCCGCGCCTCGACGCCGCCAACCGCCCGTTCTGGACCGGCGGAGCGGAGGGCAAGCTGAACATCACCAAGTGCGCCGATTGCGGGCAGTTCACCCATCCGCCCAAGCAATTCTGCCGCCACTGCCAGTCGGAGAATGTGGCGCCGCACGCAGTCGCCGGGACGGGCGTGATCGATACGCTCACCGTCAACCATCAGCCCTGGATGCCGGGGCTTGAAGTGCCGTTCGTCATCGCCCGCGTAAAGCTGGACGACGCGCCGGGCGTGTACCTCACCACCAATATCGTCGGCTCGCCTGTGGACGCGGTGGACATGGACGATCCGGTCCGCGTCACCTTCGAGGAACAAAGCGGCGTCTGGTATCCCCTGTTCGAAAAGGTCGGCTGAGATGGGTCTGGCAAACGAAGCCTATATCAGCGGGATCGGCCAGTCGCAGGTCGGCGTCCGCATCGAGCGTTCGGCGCTCGGCATCACCATGGACGCCATCAAGCAGGCCGTGGCCGATGCGGGCCTGACTTTCGACCAGATCGACGGCGTGTCCACCTATCCGGGACGGATGGCCGGTTATCTGGGCTTCTCGCCCATTGGCGCGGATGAGATCATCGAGACCTGCGGGATCAAGGCGCGCTGGCACATGGGCGGCGGCGAACTGCCCGCGCAATTGTCCGCCATCGCGGAGGCGGCCAATGCGGTGAAGACCGGACAGGCCCGCCATATCATCTGCTTCCGCACCGTGTACGAAGCGGCCGCGCTTGCCCGGCCGGAGGAGTTCCCCGCGGTCAGGCGCGAAACCGTCGATGGCCTCTCGCAATGGACCGCGCCCTATTTCGCCATCTCCGCCGCATGCTGGGTTGCGCAATATGCCAACCGCCACATGAAACGTTACGGCATGACGCGCGAGCAGTTGGCGCAGATCGCGCTTAACGCGAACCGCAACGCGCTGCTCAATCCCAATGCGCGCGCCATCACCAAAAAGCCGCTGACGCTGGACGAGTATATGGAGGCGCGGCTCATCACCACACCCTTCTGCCTCTACGACTGCGACCGATTCTCCGACGCGTCGACGGCGATCATCGTGTCGGCGGGCGACGCGCTGGACGAGGTGACGGCGACGCCGATCCGCATCGCCGCGACCGCGGGCAAGGTGGACCGTTATAGCTGGGATCAGGCGGAATGGGTGGCGGCCTATGCGACCGGCCCGGACCTGTGGGCCAAGACCGACTATACGGTAAAGGATGTCGATACCGTTCAGTTTTACGACGGATTCGCCTTCTTCCCGATCACCTGGCTGGAGGGCCTCGGTTTCTGCAAGGTCGGCGAAGGGCATGAGTTCATCGACGGCGGCCACCGCATCGCCCGCGATGGCGAACTGCCGCTCAACACCGCTGGCGGGCAGCTTGGCGCAGGCCGCCTGCACGGCTTCGGCTTCGCATATGAGGCAGTGGCGCAACTGCGTAGGCAAGCGGGAGAGCGGCAGATCCCCGGCGATCCCAGGGTCGCCGTCGCCACATCGGGCGGCGGGCCTTTGGCAGCCGCGCTGCTGCTGGCGCGGGACTGAGCGGTGGCGGCGCTGGACGATCTCCCCGGCTATCGCCGCCGCTTCCTCGTCACGCCGTCGCCCGGGCGCGTCACCGCGGGGCTGGAGGACGATTATCACTGCATGGCGGTGACGCTGGTCCATGACGGCGCGACCGTCACCGCCGTCGAACCGGTGATGGAGCGCGCGCCCTGGACGACGTGCCCCGGCGCGCCGCTGAAACTCATCGACACCTTCACAGGTGTCGCACTGGAGGACGTTGCGGCACGCGGCGAGAAGCAAGCCAATTGCACGCATCTCCATGACCTGGCCGTATTGGCGGCGACGCATGCGCATGATGCAGACGCGACGCGCTTCGACATAGTGGTGAGCGACATTGCCGACGGCCGCAATGCTTCGGAAATCCGGCGCAACGGCCAGATCGTCCATCGCTGGACCATGGCGGGCGGCTTCACGATGATCGAGCCGGAGGCCGTCGCGGGGCAGAACCTGATGAAACTGCGCGCCTGGATCGAGACGCTGAGTCCCGCCGAGAAGGAAGCGGCGCGGCTTCTGCAATGGGGCTCCATCGTCGCCCATGGCCGCGCGCGGCCCATCGACCAGCAATCGGACGCGTCCAAAATGCCGCCAAGCTGCTACACTTTCCAGCCGGACAAGGCGGCGGTCGCGAAACGTGTCGGCCTTATCGTCGATTTCAGCCTGGACGACGAGCGCGAACCGCTCGACCATTTCGACGGCAAGGCGTTCGCACCGTCCTGAACATCGCCGCCTGCGCGCTCTTTCGTCCGATCCGGCAGCCCCGCCGTCCGGTTGACGGTATCGCGCCCCGCCGGGCGTTGCGGGTGAATAAGGACAGGCATATGCTCCCCATAACCTGACGGCGACCGCTTCCCAGCGTCCGCCGAAATAGGATGGATCGAGGAGCACAGTCATGGCCGACGCCGATATTGTTGACGTAAACCGGGAATTTGAGGCCGAACCGCGCGTCGCCGACTATGTGGTCGACGCCGACGTGCACGTCACGCCCCCGCCGACCTTCTGGGCCGAATATCTCTCGCCGCAATTTCGCCACCTGGCCCCAGTGGTCGAGAGCGAGGGCGAGTTCGACTATATCGTGTTCGAGGGCAATCGCCGCCCCGTGAACCTGATGTCGTCGCAGGCTGGCCGCACGTTCGACAAGTATAAGAACTCCGGCAAGCTGTCCGACATGCGCACTGGCGGCTGGATGGCCCCGAAGCGCCTTGAGGATATGGACCGCGACGGCATCGACAAGGCCGTGTGCTTTGGCGGCGGACCGCTCGGCAGCGGCAATCTCGAACTGTATCTCGACAGCTTCGATGCCTTCAACCGCTGGCAGTCGGACTTCTGCGCCGACTCCAATGGCCGCCTGTTCGCGTGCGCCTATCTGACGACGGTCGACGTCGACCTGACGATCAAAGGCATGAAGGACGCCAAGGCGCGCGGCGACGTCGCGGTCAACCTGCCCGCCTTCCCCCAGTCCGCCAGCCAGTTCACCAAGGAAGGCGCGGTGTGGCAGGCGATGACCGGCGACGCCAATGGCAAGCGCCAGTATCGCGATCCGGAATTCGATCCGCTGTGGGCAACCGCCGTCGACCTCGACCTCGCCATCACCTTCCACCTCGGCGCGCGCACCTCGCGCTTCAAGGACAAGACCAACTTCCTGCCCGACATCCCGATGGGCAAGCCCGCCATGCTGGAGATGGTCAATATCATGCTCTATGCGGGCGTGTTCGACCGCTTTCCGCAGCTGCGCATCGGCCTGATCGAATCCGGCGTCGGCTGGATTCCGTGGGCATGCGAATATATGGACCGCACCTGGGAAATGCAGCGCCACTGGACCGAGTGCACGATCAAGCATCCGCCCAGCTATTATTTCGACCAGAATGTCTACGCATCGTTCATCTACGATCCGGTCGGCGTGGAACTACGCCACAAGGCCGGTTGCCGCAACATCATGTGGTCGTCCGACTATCCGCATTCGGAAACCACCTTCCCCCATTCGCACAAGGCGATCGCCTCCAACTTCGCGGGCGTGCCGACCGCCGAGCGCGACTGGATCCTCGCCGGCTGCGCGGAGAAGTTCTTCGGCCTGAAGTGATCGGGATGGAAGTGGATTAAGCAAAACCCCTCCATCGGGTCGCCGGTGGAGGGGTTTTCTATTGTCGATGGCACGGGGCGGCCGGGTTGGATTCCTGCCGTTTCGTCACTCTTGCCAGCGACAACATCGCCTGTAATGTTGCAGCAAACATTCGCAGGGGTAGTTCATGAAGATCGTTCACCTTTTCCCGGTCATGGGCCTGACCGTCGCGGCTATCGCGCCGGTCGCGGGCGCCCCCGTCCCCGCGATCAATTCGCGTGTCGACGCGCTGCTGGGACAATCGCTGTTGACCGCGACAGGCGCGGATGCGGTCAAGCAACGCTGCGACGCGGTACTGGCGCTGGGCGCGGAAGCAAAGGCAGCGCTGGAGGCGCGCAAGGGCAAGGCCGCGGTCGACACCGACTGGGCCGCCTATGACACGCTTTCGCTGATCCTGGGTGACGGGTCGGCCGAAATGTCGCTGATGAGCGAAACCAACCCGGCCAAGCCAGTGCGTGAGGCGGCCGAAGCCTGTTACGCCAGGATCAGCGAAGCCGCGACCGCCGTCGGCCTATCCCGGCCCATTTACGACCGGCTGTCCGCAATCCAGACGGCCGGGCTGGACCCGGCGACCAGATATACGGTCGACCATGCGCTGACGGCCTATCGCCTGACGGGCGTGGACAAGGACGCGGCGGTGCGGAGGCAGGTCGAGACGTTGCAGAAAGCGGCGACCGAGGCCGGTCTGAAATTCGCCGCCAATATCCGCAACGACAAGGGCGACGTGACCTTCACGACGCAAGAACTGGCAGGCCTGCCGCAGGATTGGCTCGACGCGCACAAGCCGGGCGCAGACGGGCTGGTCCACCTGACCTTCGACTATCCCGACGTCTTTCCCGCTCTGCGCTTTGCGACCAACCGGGCGACACGGCTCAAGCTGATGAGCGCGTCGGACAATCGCGGTTGGCCAGCGAATGATGCAACACTGCGAACCTTGCTCGAAAAGCGCTACGCCATGGCGAAGCTGCTGGGCTTCCCCAACTATGCAGCGCAAGCGACCGCCGACAAGATGATCGGATCGCCCGAACGTGCGGCTGCCTTTCTCGACGAGGTGAATGTGGCCGCCAAGCCTGGCGCAGATGCCGATTATGCCGAGCTTCAGGGCTTCGCCGCCTCCGTCGATCCGTCGATCACGCGGGTCGAGCGGTGGGACAGCAGCTATTTGTCCAACCTGTTGCGCAAGCAGAAATATAATGTCGATGCCGCCGAGGTGCGGCAATATTTCACGCTGGAGAAAACGCGCAAGGGTATCTTCCAACTCGTCCATGATCTGTTCGGGTCCGACATCGTGCCGTGGGATACGCCGGTATGGGACAAGAGCGTGACGGCGTGGGAACTGCGCGACGGCGGCAAGGTGATCGGGCGCTTCTATCTCGACATGTCACCGCGCGAAGGCAAATTCAGCCATGCCGCCCAATTCACCGTTCGGACGGGTATTGCCGGGCGGCAATTGCCGGTGGGGGCGCTCGTCACCAATTTCCCCGCAACGGGCCCTATGGATCATGGTGACGTCGACACCTTCCTGCATGAATTCGGCCATCTCATCCACTTCCTCTATTCCGGCCATGTTCGCTGGAACAACCAGAGCATGAATGCCCTGCAATGGGACTTCATAGAGGCCCCTTCGCAGATGCTGGAGGAATGGGCGTGGAACTATGACACGCTCAAGACCTTCGCCTCCAACGACAAGGGCGAACCCATTCCTGCCGACCTGGTCGCGCGGATGAACCGTGGCCGGAAATTCGGGGAATCGATCGGCTGGAAGAACCAGCTCGGCTATGCGGCCATTTCGCTCAATTTCTACAATCGCGCGCCCGATTTTTCGCTCGACGCGATGACGCAGGAGCAGCTGGCGCGCTACGCGCTGTTCCGCCAGCCTCCCGGCTCGCACATGTATGCCAGCTTTGGCCATCTCGACGGCTATTCGGCCATCTATTACACCTATGTCTGGTCGAAGGCGATCGCACTCGACATGTTCACCCGGTTCAAGGCGGATGGCATGCGCAACAAGGCGACGGCGATGGATTATCGCCGCAAGGTGCTGGAACCGGGCGGGTCGATGGACGCCAACGCGCTGATCCAGTCCTTCCTTGGCCGCCAGACCAATATGGATGCGTTCCGCGACGACCTTGCGCAGAAATGACTTGGCGGGTGAGGCGCGTGCGGTGAGGAGTGGGCGCATTTGGGAACCGTCGCGCGAGGCGCCGTGATCCCGCGCCCATGCCAATTGATCGATAACGCATACATGATGCCCGGGCGATCCTGGACCAAGGCGTCTGTCCCACGTCGATCTTGCAAAACGGAAACAGCGCCGCCATTTCCGCGCGGTTCGAAATCACGGGGAAAGCGATCATGACGACCGATACCACTGGAGCATCCGAGACCCACGCCTTCGAGGCCGACGTGTCCAAGCTGCTGCACATGATGGTGCATTCGGTCTATTCGGACCGTGACGTGTTCCTGCGCGAACTCATCTCCAACGCGGCCGACGCCTGCGAGAAACTGCGTTATGAAGGCATCGCCACGCCTGCGTTGCTGGGCGACGATCCGCAGCCGCGGATCAGCATCATCCTCGATCCCGATCAGGCGCGCCTGACCATCGAGGACAATGGCATCGGCATGACCGCCCAGGATATGGGCGAAACGCTGGGCACGATCGCCAGATCGGGCACCAAAGCGTTCATGGACAGGCTTGCGGCCGATGCGGGCAAGGAAGGGTCGCAACTCATCGGGCAGTTCGGTGTCGGCTTCTATTCCGCCTTCATGGTGGCGCGCGAGGTGGAAGTCTTTTCCCGCCGCGCGGGCACCGATGCCGCTGCGCGGTGGAGTTCGGACGGCATCGGCACCTACCGCATCGCCCCGGTTGACCTCGCCGATGCGCCGGCACGGGGCACGCGCGTCGTCATCCATCTGCTGGACGATGCAAAGGTCTATGCCGAACGCCACACCGTCGAACGGATCGTCAAGGCGCAGTCCGGCCATGTTCCCGTTCCCATCACCCTGTTCGAAAAGCCCGATGCGGAGGGCGCGTCCATCGCGGACGGCGCCGCCCTGTGGTTGAAGCCGAGATCGGAGATCGGTGAAGAGGAATATGCCGACTTCTACCGCAGCGTGGCGGGGCAATATGACAGCCCCGCACGCACGATCCATTACAGGGCCGAAGGGCGCTATGAATATTCGGTCCTGATCTTCATCCCCGAAACCCGACCCTTCGACCTGTTCGATCCGGATCGCCGGGGGCATATCAAGCTGTACGTCCGCCGGGTGTTCATCACCGACGAGGCGCAAATCCTGCCGCGCTATCTGCGTTTCGTAAAAGGGCTGGTGGACTCGGCCGACCTGCCGCTCAACATGTCGCGCGAGATGATTCAGGACAGCCCCGTGCTGGCCGCGATCCAAAAGGGCGTGACGGCCCGCGTCCTGACCGAATTGCAGAAGCTGGCCGACAGCGACGCAGACGCTTATCTGAAGGTCTGGGAGACCTTCGGCGCCGTCCTCAAAGAAGGTCTGTACGAGGATTTCGAGCGGCGCGAGGCGCTCCTCGCCCTCGCCCGGTTCAAGAGCACGACGTCGGGGGATGGATGGCGTTCGCTCAAGGACTATGTCGCGGACATCAAGGATAATCAGACCGCCATCTATTACGCGACCGGCAGCGACCTCGACAGGCTCGCCACCTCGCCGCAACTCGAAGGGTTCCGGGCGCGCGGGATCGAGGTGCTGCTGCTGCCCGACCAGGTGGACAATTTCTGGACCACCATGGGCGTCGATCATGAGGGCAAGCCTTTCAAGTCGGTGACGCAAGGCGCGGCGGACCTGAGCCTCATTGCGCTCGCAGATGGTGAGGAAAAACCGGCGCCGGCGGAAAATGGCGCCGTCGACGGCTTCCTCGCCTTCGCAAAACAGGCGCTCGGCAATGCCGTGTCGGATGTCCGCACCTCCGAGCGGCTCATAACGAGTGCCGTATGCCTCGTCGCGCCGGAGAGCGGGATGGACCGGCAACTGGAAAAGCTGCTCGCCAGTGCGGGACAGTTACCGCAGGCCGCCCTGCCCGTGCTCGAGATCAATCCCGGCCATGCGTTGATCCAGAAGCTTGCTGCGACCGACGATGATGACGCACTGAAAGCCGACCTTGCCCATCTGCTCCTCGATCAGGCGCGTATTGCCGACGGGGACCAGCCCAAGGACGCGCAGGCCTTCGCCGAGCGTCTGGACCGTCTCATGGCCCGCGCTATCGGTTGAGGGCCATGGCCGATCCCCTTCTCTAGTGCAGGACCGGGATCGTCGGGACAGGCCGGGTCGCGTCCGCCGCGCGGGAGCGCGCAGGTGTGGCGGCGGAATTGCTCGGCAATGTCGGGGCGGATGGCGGCCAAGGTTTTGAGGACGCCATCCCGCCCTTATTTTACTTGTTCACTTCGCAGCAGCCGCTTCACGGGCCGCGCGGATGACATGGCCCATCTCATAATAGTTGAGCGCCTTATAGGTGTAGCTGCCATGCTTGCTCCTGTCCAAGGAGGCCGGAGCAGGCGTCGAGGTCATGAGTGGGTTCGCGGCAGAAATGTCGTCCGTGCGAAAGGCGAAGTAGGAAAACCATTTGGGCGCGTGCTTCGGGGGCGCCAGTTGCACCTCCGACCAGAGACCGCGGTAACCGTTGAGGGCCTGGGGCATCTCCATCAGCTGAGGCATGCGGTGCTCCTCGTAGAACACGTCCATGTCCGCGTCCTGACCATCCACCGCATCGTCGAACATCACTTCCAGATAGTCGGGATGGCCCGGCTCCATCGAGATGGCGCCGCTCGTAGCCTTGTGGCTCTTCTTGAGCAAATGGTAGTTGTAGCCCTCGATGCTGGTCTCATCCATCGCCGGTGAATATTTCAGCTCACCCGACGCGTAACGGCGCTCCAGATCGGCCTTTATCACGGCAGGATCCTCGGCCCGGAAATGGTACATGTTCATATATTTGGGCTTGGGCGGACCAGCCGGGTACAGCTGGACGTCGGAAAACTCATAAAAACGGGTCGACATGAAGCCAGGCACGAGAGCCATGTCGATGCTGTTCTCTTCCAGTTCCCAGCGCACATACTCCGCCTCTTGCCCAGGCTTGGCGTTGGAAAATACCATGTAGAGATAGTCATTGGTAATTTCCGGCACGAACTCAGCCATGTTTTGCTCCTATTTTGCCTAACCGGCGTCCAGTTGCGATGTTGAGCATGCGGTTTATCGGCTGAGGCGTTGGCGGCCGCTCTCTATCGCGACCCGCTTCACATCCTTGGAGTTCTGCATGCCGGATGATGTGGAAACTTACCTGCAATGGCGCCATGGCGTACGGGACATGCGGCTATTGGTAACGCACTGAAAGATTGAAAGACTGGGGCGGTGCTGGCGTCAGCGAACTGTAGAGCGCTGTGCGAATGTGGGATGCACCTGACCATTGATCCCGCTTGAGGGACACACCGCATTTCCGATCCAGGCCATGATCGGCCCACCCATTCCGCGCTGCGCCCCGCAAAGCGCCGCTGTCCGATGCAGCCAGCAACCGAGCGTTTCGTCAGATTCCCGCCATCTTCGGGCAGGGCATTAGAGAATCCGATGGCCCATGCGAAAGTTTAATTGGCGCATGATAGGGCTTATGCGGCACATTTTTGACAGCATAAAGAATAAGGGGTCTGCATGATGAATGAGGGCGTCGTAAAATCAGCGTCAAGAACGATCCGCATACTCAGCATATTCGCCGATAATAAACGGCCGATGCGAGCGGGCGAAATTAGTAAGATAATAGATATTCCACTGTCCAGCTGCGTCGCTTTGCTTGAAACTCTGGTTTCTGAAAACATTCTTATCTACGACTATAAAGTACGGGAATATTTCCCCGGCGACCGCGTTCGCCAAATAGCCGGATGGCTAAGGCCCGCAAATGTGCTGGAATTCTCGGCGAAAGCCGCGGCGCGCAGGATCGGCGGAATGGCGGGTTGCTGCTGGGCCGTAGGTAAAGCACATGGTACCCATGTACGCTGGCTCGCCTCGGACGGGGGCACGGAGGCAATGGTCGGCGCGCAGGTGCCGCTCTGCACCTCGGCGGCCGGCCTCGCACTGCTGAGCCTGCGCGATGAGGACGGGATCGCCTATGTGGTTCAGGAACATAACCGCTTGTCATCCTGGGACCATATCGATGGCCAGAAGCTGACGCAGCAAGCGCGCAAAGCCGCCAAGCATGGCTATGTGGTCGGGCCGAACGGTCGCAACCCCCTCGCCCACTCTCTTGCGATCGGCCTGCGTAGCGCTGACGAGGGCGAGGAAGATGTCGTCCTCTGCCTGTTCATCTCCGAAGCAAGCTTCACGCGGTCGCAGGATCATATTCTGAGGATCGTTCGCGGACGGATCGCCTATGCCTATGGTGAAGTCGCGTCCACCAAGCAGCCAATGCCCCTGCCTCTCGTCGCATAACGGGACGCCCGCCCGACTTGGACAAGACAGATGCGCTCGCCAGCCTCTCTGGCGAGCGCATCGTCATATCGCCTATGTGCTGTTGGGGCATCTCACAGAGGCCGAGCAGCGCTCCCGACGTCAGGATCAGATGCTGATTCTGCCGGGGCTGACGGACGCATCGAGCGCTCGCTCAGTTGCCCATGTTCCAGTCGGCCGCACGCATCGTGACGATGCGTTCGGGATGGGCTGGTGGATCGCCGTCCGGGAGCGCGTCGAGCAGCTCCATGCCATACCGCACCTCACCCCAGATCGTATACTGACAGGGGGTAAAGGCGGCGGCGTTCGTCAGGATGAAGAACTCCGCATTGGCGCTATCCGGGTCGACACCGCGCGCCATCAGGCACAGGCCGCGCACATGGCGCAGGTCCGAGAACTCGGCAGGAAGGTCGGGATAGGCCGACCGTCCCGGCAGTTTGACTTGCGCGAGAAACTGCGGCGTAACGCGGCCAAATGGCGCGCCATCATAAAATCCCTCGGCGACGAGTTGGCACACCCGTTCGACATGGCGCGGCGCGAGGTCGTGGCGCAGCTTGATGATCACCGGGCCGGATTCCAGCATCATGGTCAATGTGTTCGGTAACATCGTCTCTCTCTGGCTGATGCATGGAAAAGGATCGGGGGCGCGTCAGGCCCGCGTATAATAGGGTGCGCGCAACACCGCGCCCGCACCGCGCTCCGGCCTGGCGACATGGCGGCTGCCCGTCTCCGACCATGCCATCAGTTCGGACGCGCCCTTGTCGCCCGTCTCGAACCATGCGCCGTTCAGCACCACACCCGCCTGACGATAGAGCGCTGCGATATTGCCGAGTGGATCGGCGTCGAGGAGGACCATGTCGGCGCGCTTGCCGACCTCCAACGTGCCGATTTCGTCCTGAAGACCGATGGAAATGGCGGGATTGACGGTCGCAGCCTTCAGCGCGCGATAGGGGGTAATCCCGGCCCACACGAACATCTCTATTTCCTGCAACAGCGAAAAGCCGGGGAGCAGGCGGGTCTTCGCGCCCGGGCAGTCACTGCCGGTCAGCAGTTGCACATCCCGCCGGTCCAGTTCGAGTAGCATCTGACGCCGCGCAGCCTGCAGATCTCGCGAGTCAGTCCTCTGCTTGGGCGTGTAATTGAGATCGCCATACAGCCCCGCATAATGTTGCTTCACCGACCAGGGTATCTGGTCGAGCAGGCTGTCGGGATAGACGATGTCCCCGCATTCCATATCCTCCACCATCATCGTCGCGACATGGCCGGTCGGGAACTCGGCGACCCTGTCCGCCAGTTCGGCGATGCGGTCCGGGCTGGTGAAGCGCCAGCCGGGATAGGTGTCCGCCGCATGTTCGGGGGCGCGCTTGTGGAAAGGCCTTTCGTCGAGCAGCACGTCGAAGCCGCGCAGATGCTCGACCGTGTGAATTCCGGCCTTCAGAGCATTTATCAGACCGACCGGCAGCGGAATATGCCCCCCGACCGTCATCCCGGCCGCCGCCGCCTCGTCCATCAGCGCATTGAACACGTCGACGCCGGTATTGTTGTAGATTTTGAGGCAGTCATAGCCGAGATCCTTCTGGCGGCGCACTTCATCGCGCGCCGCCTGCGGCGTCTCGATCCGCACCGCATAGGTGGCGATGCCCGACCAGGAGAACAGCTGTTCGATGATCGGCCCACTGGTCAGGATACGCGGCGCAGGATAGCGACCGCTCTGCGCCTCCTTGCGGACCCGCAACAGGAAATCGCTGCCCGCCATGTTGCGCACGGTCGTGACGCCGAAGCGGGGAAAGAGCGCCAGATATTCGCCCGCCATGTCGAGCGAGGTCTGCATCGCATCCTCCCCCTCCCCGCGCGGCATCACGACATGCGGCACGATATGGACGTGCATGTCGATCAGCCCCGGTATGACATATTTGCCGGCGCCTTCGATCATGCTGGCCTGCGGCGGCACCGCGATCTGGTCCGTCGGACCGATTGCGGCGATCCGCCCGTTCTCCACTAGCACCGTCTGATGCGCGAGTGCCGCCTCGCCCGTCATGGCGATCACGGTGACGTCGCGGATGGCGAGGCTCGCCTTGGTCGCACTCATGCCGGGACTTTTCCTTCTGTCAGCAGGTTGCTCAGACGCGTTCGAGGGCAGGTTCGGGCGAGACCGGCGCGAACTTGGGCATGACCTCCGTCGCCAGCAACTGGATCGAGCGGCGGTCGAACTCGACCGGCCCGGCACCGGCACCGACTATGGCAAGGACATAATTGAGCGACGGCATGCGTTCCCTGAGCGCCGTGAGTTTCTCGGCGACGGTCTTGGGGCTGCCGATCAGGTTGGTGTTGAGCTGACCCTTGAACTGCTCGTCGAAGGTCGTCCGCGCCGCCTGGTGCGGGGTAAGCGGCGACGCCGATCCGCCGCGCCGGGTCTCATAGTGGGATTCCGCAAAGCAGTCCCGGCGCTGGATGCACTCATAAGCCATATCGACTGCCTCGGCATCCGTCGGCGCGATGTAGCAATAGAGCGTCTGCGGATAGTCGCATTGCGAGACATCGCGGCCGTTTTCGGTGGCGAGTTTGACGAACCTGTCATGAAACTCGTTATGGCTGTCGATACCGCTCGAACCCCAGGCGCTGGTGACAGCCGTGTAGGACATGCCATGCTCGGCAGCATAGGCGATCGCACGCGGATTGCGGTTCGACAGGAACACCGGGATCGGCTTCTGCTTGGGCTCGGGGATTACCGTAATCTTGGGATATTTATAATATTCGCCCTTGTGCTCGAACGGCTCGCTCGTCCACGCCTGACGGATCACGTCGAGCGCTTCGAAATAGCGATCCTGATTGCCCTTATCGTCGGCAGGCACGCCGAATGCAGCGGGCTCCTTCTTGCCGCCACCGCGACCCAGGCCCAGTTCGAGCCGTCCGCCGCTCATCAGGTCGACCATCGCCGCACGCTCTGCAAGGCGCAGCGGATCGTCATAATGAACGACCATCACGCCCGTGCCCAATCGGATGCTCGTCGTGCGCGACGCGACGAAGCCGAGGAACGAAAGGGGATCGACAATCACGTCGTACGCCGGAAAGCGGCCTTCCTTGCCGAACGGCTTGTAATCCGGGTCGGATGCGAAATGATGCTCCGTCACCCAGGCCGACCAGAAACCCAGCCGTTCCGCTTCCAATATATGGCCGACCACATCGCTATAGACCTGGCGCTGGGAGTAATTGTCAGGCCAGTGCGGTGCGCATAGCAATCCGAATTTCATGCTGATGACTTTCTGTTGATGTGATGGGCATTTCAGACGCGGCCGGCAAAAGGGGCAATGTCGCGCGCAGATCGCTACAGATGGCTGTAAGAGCGCGGGGCTCACCCATGTCCGCCACGCCCCTCCCGCCATGACGAGAGAGGCGCTCGCATCAATATTCGACGTGAAGGCGCATGCCGAAACGACGGGGCATCGGCAGGGTCGCGTAAACGATGCTGCGGTAGGCATCGTTGATGTCGACCTGATTGGTGATGCTGTTATAGGCCCGGTTGTCGGTCAGGTTCTCGACGAACAGCTCGAACTTCTGCTTACCCTTCACGACCCCCGCACGCAGGTTCACATTGTGCGAATTCGGCGTCCATGTGAAATTGGCGGGGCCTTCGTACATGCGGCTTTTGAACGCATAGTCGACATGCACGAAGCCATCGAGTTCGGACGAGAGCGGGCGCTGATAATCCAGGGCAAGGTTACCGCTATACCTGGAGTATTTCGGCAGCTGCCTGCCATAGTATAGATCGAGCGGCGCGGTCCCCGTAACGCCGAGCAGCGCCGCCTCCGCCGCATTGGCATAGGTCAGTATCCTTGAATCGTTGATCGACCCGCCCGCGCTGCCGGACAGATGGTCGGAGATGCGGAAAAACAATGCGGCCTCCAACCCCTTCAGGTCTGTCCTGCCCTGATTGCTGTATGTCGCGATCGGCACCGCCGCCGCGCTGCCGGTCAACGGCGGATCGAGGACGTAGATCGTCTGGGCAATGAGCTGGTCGCGCCATTTGGCGAGATAGGCGCCGACCTCCACCTGCAGGCGGTTATCGAACAGGCTGGCCTTGTAGCCGACCTCGAAGTTGGTGACCTTTTCGGGCAACGACGAGACCGTGGCCCCGGTCAGGGCGCGCAGCCGCTCCTGCAACGCCTGTGGATAGGTCAGCAGCGCCGAGTTGAAGATGCCGGGATTGGACCCCTTGGCATAGGAGAAATAGAGCTGCTGATCGGGCAGGAACTTATATTGGAGGATGACGCGCGGCAGAAAGATGTTCGTCGTGGTCTCAAGGCCCGGTACCTTGCGCTCGACCGCCTCACCATTTTCCACGACCCGGCTGTAGCCATAGGATTTGTCGATCTGGTAGCGCCCCTCCAGATTGAGGATGATCTGCGGGACGATATCGTAGCTCAGGCTGCCGAAAATGCCGGTCGCCTTGTTACGGTTCAGGTTGGTCGGTTGAAACACGCCATAGACGCCGTTGACTTCGCCGATGTTGGACTCGCCGGTGCGCTGCCATTGATAATTGACGCCGACCAGGCCGCGCAGCCGCTTTGTCTGGTCGCTCGTCACGCGCAGTTCCTGGCTGAATGCGGCAGCATAGCTATAGGTGTCGAAGGGCGACCGCCGCGCAGGATCGGTCTCATATTGATTTGCCAGATCGTTGATGCTGTTGCCCAGCGACCGGTTTGCGGCCGTCACCGCGCTGACCACCCATTCGGAGCCCGGAACGGTCCAGTTGATGTTCGCCGTGCCGACGAGGATCTCGCCCATCGAACCGGCATGGTCGAGCCCCAGATCCTTGTAGCGGACCTGCGCTGCGGGCAGTTTCAGCCGGGCAAAGAAGCTGGGGTCGATGTTGGCGTTGGCGCCGATCGGCAGCATGTAGGGCAGCTTGCCGCAGATGAAGCTGGCGCCGCCCGGATTACAATTGAACGTGGAACGGGTGAACTTGACCAGCGGGGCCAGTCCGTCCTCCTGCTCGGAATAGCTGCCAAACATGCGGATTTGCAGGTTCGATGCGGGCGTGATTTCCAGTTCGCCCATCACACTCTTCGACGACTGCGCGCCATAGGCATAGCCCGGCTGGGCTGCGATCCGATACTGGCCGTCGACGCTGTAATAGCGTCCGGAAACCCTCGCCTTGAGCAGGTCGGGGACGATCGCGCCCTCGACGCTGCCTTTCAGGTCGGTCCAGTCGTAGGAACCATAGAGGCCGTCGAAGGTGGCGCGGAAGTCGTTGCCGGGTGCCTTGGTGATGACGTTGATGGCGCCGGCAAAGGTCGCGCGGCCGAAATAGGCGCTTTGCGGCCCCTTGATGATCTCGATCTGCGCGACATCGGACAGGCCGTCGATCAGGCCCGACGCCGCCAGCGGCGCGCCGTTGATGAAGACGGTGGTGGTGTTGACCGTATAGGTCGCCGCCGTCATGCTGCGGATCACCACCGTCTGCATGGTGCGCTGCGCCGCGGACGCATTGCCCGGCGTGGAGACGTTGATGGAGGGCGTAAAGCTCGCGACGTCATCAAGATCCTGCACGTTGCGCTTGCCGATTTCGGCGGCGGAAAAGGCGGTGATCGCCAGTGGCACTTCAAGCAGAGTCTCGTTCTTCTTGCGCGCGGTGACGACCACCTCTGCAAAACCGCCATCATTTGCCGAACTACTCCCTACATCGCCCGGAGTGGCCTGAGCCATGGCGGCGTGAGGGAGAGTGAAAGCTGCCATTGCGGCGAGAGAGAGTGCGGAAACACTAACAGTATCACGATGAACATTCTTGGTCATATCGAATACCCCCTTGGTGATTTCCCACCTCTCCGATTTTTTCGATTTAATACGACCCAATATGTTTTGACTTATCGAGCAAAACGATGCTCACAGAAAGAAAAAACCAATCTCCACAGCATACTGCGCAACGGATTTGGATATGACTAATATCCAGATCTGAATCTATTCGGAGTATTCGCTAATTACTATCGTCGGACCAGCATAGGCATTCGTGCACTTCATGTATCTGCACTGACCGCTGGGAGACGACATCGATCTCAGGCAGGACCGCCCCGCCGCCGATGGGGCGGCGAAGCGAAGCGACCCGCCTATTCCTTCACCAGCCCCAGATTGTGCCGCAAAGTCGGCCCCGCGTAGCGCTTCTTGGAGAGGCCGCGCCGCTGCAGTTCGGGCACCACGTGCTCGACGAAATCCCGCAGAAAGCCCGGCACCGGGCGGCCGCTGGTCGAGATGATCACGCCGCCCGCCTGCCCGGTTTCCATGTGGATTTCCTCGAGCTGGTCGGCAATCTGCTTCGGCGTTCCGGCGATGGTCATGGAATCGGACAGGGCTCTCAGTCCGAACTGATCGAGCGATATGCCCGGATCGGCATGGGCCACGATCTCGTTGAACATGCCGGTGTGCGTCACCTGGCTCTGCACGACCTTTGCCGCCTCCCGAACGGACATTTCCGGGTCGATGGTCGAGAAGTCGACGCCGTAGATGGACGACAGCATGATGAGGCCGGTGCCCTTGGGGAGCATCTCGCGCCACTGCGCATCCTTTTCGGCGGCCTCTTCCTTGCTCTCGTTGGGCAGCACGCGCATCGACCAGAGAATGCCGACGTCACGCGGATCGCGCCCCTTGGCGATGAGCTGCTCGTCGAGCGCGGCGCGATGTTTCTTCATCGACGGGATGGTCACGCGGCTCGCGAACTGGAGGTTCGCATGCGTCGCGCACAGGTCCATCCCCGGCGGCGATTGCCCGGCCTGCACGATGATGGGGTGATGCTGCGGTGAGGGCATGACCGGCAGCGGACCGGGCAAAGTGAAATATTTGCCCTCATGATCGATGCGGTGCACCTTGTCGGGATCGGCAAAGATCGCGCTCTCACGGTCCATGATGATCGCGCCGGGTTCCACGCTATCCCATAGTTTGCGGACGACCTCGAGATGCTCCTTGGCGCGCTCGTAGCGGTCGGCATGCGCCATCATCGGCATGTGGCCCCAGTTGGCCGCTTCGTTTTTATAGGCCGAGGTGACGGCGTTCCAGGCTATGCGCCCGCCAGTGACATGGTCGAGCGAATTGTAGAGCCGGGCGACATAGAAAGGATGATGATAGGTGGTCGACATCGTCATGCCGAAGCCGACACCGGGTGCCGCCCGAGCCATCAGCGGAATGAAGGGCATGACGTCATGCTTGGGCCATTGCAGCCCATATTTCACCGCCGCATGATGCGATCCGCCATAGGCCTCCGGCGTTTCCGCCGCCTCGCCGAAGAAGAGCAGGTCCATGACACCGCGCGACGCGATACGCGCCAGATCTTCATAAAGCTCGGCATTGTAATAGGGATAGTTCACCCATCCGCCCGGCACGCGCCAGGCATGCGTCGAATGTACGAACGAAATGTCCGAGGCGAGGTGCAGGTTGCGCGAAATGCCCATGTCGAAGGACTGCCATGTTGAGGGTTGGTCCAAAGCCGATCGGGCCCCACGGAGGGGCACCGGCTCGGATAACCCTATCCCACCGCCTCCGCGGGACGATGGCTCGCCGCCCTAAGCTGCACACATCTGCAGCTTGGGCGGCAATCGCCCTCTCAGGCGTCGGTGGCGGGAACGGCGACGGGCGAACGCATCTTCAGTCGGCTTTCCAGCTTGAACAGCTTGACCGCGGTATCGCGCATGACTTTGCCATAGGGCACCTCGCGCAGGTCGTGGGCTTCCATGTCGTCGACGGCGCGCTCGGGATCTATCACCGGCCAGTCGGTGCCGAACATGACCTTATCTTGCCCATAGGTGTTCATATAATGGAGCAGTGAGGCCGGGATATGCTTGGGCGCATAGGCGTCGAGACCGATGAACACCCGCTCATGCTTCCAGGCCATGGCGATCATCTCGTCCGTCCAGGGCACACCGATGTGGATGCCGATGAGGTTGAGGTCGGGGAAGTCGATCGCGACCTGATCGAGCAGGATCGGCTTGGCGACGCTCGGGAGGCGGACCTCCTTCTGATAGATCAGGTTCTGCCCGACCTGCATCATGATCGGAATGTCGAGTTCGCAGCAACGGGAGTAGAGCGGATAATAGAGCGCATGGTCGGGCGGCAGCTTGAACCAGTGCGGATAGAGATGAGCACCGACGAAACCGAGCTCCTTGACCGCGAAGTCGAGGTCCTTGAGCTGCTGCACACCGCGATAGGGATCGACGCCCGCCAGACCCGACAGGCGGTCGGGATAAAGATCGCACCATTTGGCGATTTCTTCATACGGTATCGCGAACGAGCCTTGGACGCGCTGGTCGCCCGCCCGCACCGCGATGAGCAACGCATGCTCGATCCCGGCGCGGTCCATCTTGCGAAGATAGTCTTCGACCGACATTCCGGCACGCATCTCCATCGGCATGCGGACCTGTTCCTTGAAATGCTCGTCTACACCGGTCCAGCCGTTGGTGACTGCCTCCTGCGTGAACAGGTTGAGCACGATATCTATGGAAGGAACGCGGCGCTTATTATCCATCATGTGTCACCCGGACTGTTGAGACGTTGTGGCAGGCAGCAAGAGCAGGCCTGCGACCGTTGATCTTCCCGCGAAATTCGCCGGACAGGCGGCGATGTGGTAGCGGCATCGGCATGCCATCCATGGGATGCCGTCAGGCCTTCTATGCCGCCATGTTCCCAACGCGGCCGCTTTTGTGCGACCAGTTCAGATATATGAAGCATGCAGCCGCAGACGCTAGCCCCGACCCACTTTGCACCGGAAGCAGGTGACGGAAAGCTACAGCAGGATCGAGCGCAAGCGGATTCGGCGGCGAATATCGGCTCTGGGATCGAACAACACAGATGGAACGCCATTATCTTTATACAGGACTGCACCGCGTCCATTATCGCCGCGCCGGCGAAGGGCCACCGCTCGTGGTGCTGCCGGCGATGCCCGGCAGTTCCCAGCTGTTCGAATGGATTGCCGGTGCGTTCGGGTCCGGCCGCACGCTGATCGCGCTGGATCTGCCGGGGACCGGTGAGTCCTCCGCGCTTCCCGGCGAACCGTCGATTGCCGACTATGCCAGTTGGCTGGCCGAGACTCTCGCCGCGCTGAGCCTGCCCACGGTCGACCTGATAGCGTTCGAGGCGAGCGTCGCGGTTGCTACGGCTTTTGCCTGCGACAATGCCGCCAGCGTGCGCAACCTGCTGCTCGTGGAGCCGCCGGTGAACGGCGAAGCCGACGCAGCCGCCTATTGCCCCCCGCTCGTCCCGGACATGGAAGGCAGCCACCTGGCCCGCCACTGGGGCCGCCTGCGCGACAGCTATATGTTCGCGCCCTGGTTCGACCGTCGCTCGGAAACCCGGCTTGTCCGTGACCTTCCCCCGGCCGACCGGCTGTATGACGAGATGCTGGACCTGCTGCGCGCGGGACCGTCCTATGCCCGTGGGTGGGCACTGGGCATGGCCCATGACTGGCGAACAGACGTGCGCGGCTTTGCGGGCCTTTCAATCCTTGCAGGCCCCCGCTCCATCGAGCGACTGCGGCAAGACGGCCATTTGGCCGATCCGATCGCCGATACCGACGACGGTCGGGCCATCGCGGAGAAGGTCTCGGCACTGGTCGCCGAACAGTCCCTGGCGGACGCTCCCCCCGCCCCCGCCGTCATTCCGTGTCGCGGCGAGGTTCGGCGCGACTATGTCCGCACCAGCATCGGCCAGATGCTGGTCCGCAGGATCGAGGGCGACGTCGAGGGCGGCGTTCCGCTTGTCATCTTCCATGGTTCGCTCTGGTCGTCCGCCAACCTGGAACCCAAGGTCAAGGCGCTGGCCGGAACGCGGCCGGTGCTGACGTTCGACCTGCCGGGCGTCGGCGACTCCGCGCCGCTCGAGGGCATGCCGGACATGGTCGAGTTCGCCAAGATCGTCGTGGAGGCGCTCGACGCGCTCGAACTGCCACTAGTCGATCTCCAGGGCGGCCACAGCGGCGCGATGATCGCGATGGACGTCGCCATTCTGCGCCCGGACAAGGTTCGCCGCATGATCCTGGACGGCGTAACGATGTTCAGCGACGAACAGCTCGACGAAATGCTGCCGGTCTATCTTCAGCCGCTGCGCATTACCGACGATGGCGCTTTCCTGCTCTGGGGCTGGCATTTCCTGCGGGACATGCTCGCCTGGTACCCCTGGTACGACCATAGCGCGGGCAAGGCCCGGTCGGACGCGCGCGTCCTCGATGCGGACGGCCAGCACGCCTATTTCGTCGACTTCCTGAAAGGCGGGCGCAATTTCGCCCAATATTACCGGGCGGCGCTGGCGTTCGACACCAGGGCACGGGCACCCATGCTCAAGGTCCCATCGCTTTATTGCTGTTCGGAGGCCGATACCTTGCGAGAGGAAACGATCGAAGCTAGCGCCCTGTCTCCAAACGCCAGCTTCACCTTCACGCCCGGCCGAGCAACGCCCGAGGCAGCCGCCAAGACTGAGGAGATGTACCTGCACTTCCTCGACGGCCTGCCCGTCCCCGCGTTTTGATCGCCATGGAGGAGACGCGGGTTCGGTCGGTCCACACCCCGTGCATTACATATCCGTGAAGCCCTAGCACATCCGCAATTGCCATTGTGACCAAGATAAATTGAAGTCCGCTTATAACAAAATATGCCGTCCGTAGGAGGAGGTTAATAAACCGAAGGGGGAAGTTCAATCATGGCCATTTTTACGAACCGACTGAAACTGATCAATTCCGTTCCCACATCCGCAATCGCGATCATTGTGGCCACGCAGTTGGCAGCTACAGGATCAGCTTTTGCCCAGAGCGCCACATCTTCTCCCGCTGACGAGCAAGTAAACGACCGAGCAACGGATTACTCTGAAATCGTCGTCAGCGCGCGCAAGAAGAAGGAGACGCTGCTGGAGGTGCCTCTGGCCATCACCGCCTTCTCCTCGGCGGAAATCGAAAAGCGCAACGTCCAGGATCTGGTCGACGTCGCCAGCTTCACGCCATCGCTCAACGTCTCCAGCTACGGCAACTCGACGTCGCAGCGCTCGCAGCAGACCGTCATCATCCGCGGCATGACGCCCGCATCGTCCTACAGCAACACGACGACCGTCTTCCTCAACGGCGCACCCCTCGGCGGCGCTGGCCTGATCGACGGCATCTCCGACGTCGCGCAGATCGAAATCGTCAAGGGACCGCAGAGCGCCTACTTCGGCCGCGCCACTTTCGCTGGCGCCGTCAACATCATCACCCGGGCGCCGGGGGACGAGTTCAAGGCCTCGTTCGACGCCCTCTACGGCTCCTACAACTGGGTCGACCTGAAGGCCACGGTCGAGGGCGCGATCATTCCGGGTATCCTCAAGGCCCGCATCACCGGACGCCATTATGCGATTGACGGCCAGTACAGGATCGACGCCAATCCCGGCTATGCCTATGGCGCGCAGTCGTCGAAGAACCTGCTGGGCGAGATCGAGTTCACGCCCTCGTCCAACCTCAAGGTGCGGGCTTTCGGCGCCTATATGGTGCAGGACGACGGCCTCTCGCCGCTGGCCAAGTTCACTACGCCGTCGTTCAACTGCAATCCGGGCGGCCAGAACTTTATCTGCGGCAAATTGCCGATCATGGACCCGCTCGGACCCAACACGTCGCTTCCGCCTGCCTTCTACACCGCGCTGCAAAGCCCGGCCGCCGCGGTCCGGTACAAGGATCTGGGCCTCGACCATGTCGGCTCCGCCTCGGAAATCCTGATCGGCACGATGAACGTCGACTGGCAGATCCCCGACTCCGACCTGACGCTGAGTTCGGTCACAGCGGCCAACCGGACATTGTCGGATTCCAACAACGACCTGTCGAACGAGTACAGGACGGCGACCGCGGATCGCAATCCGTTCGACACCTACAACTATGCTGCCGCGTTCAGCCAGGAAGTCCGCCTGACGACCGATCAGACGAAGCGGCTGCGCGGCCTGATCGGAGCCAATTATCAGTGGCAGCGCACCGGCCAGACCAACATGGGCATCACGCAGGCAGGCAATTTCCTGGCCTATGCTCCATCGAACATCAACCGCAACAAGGCGCTGGGCTTCTTCGGCAATGTCAGCTTCGACGTCACCGAGCAGGTGATCGTCAACCTGGAGGGTCGCTACCAGATCGACAAATCCTTCGGCTTCCGGCGTCTTGCGCGGGACGGCGAAGCCTATGAGGAGCAGGTCCCCGGCCTGGAGGCCACGACCAAGAAGTTCCTGCCGCGCGCCATCCTGCAGTACAAGTTCCTGCCCGACATGCAGCTCTACGCGAGCTATTCGAAGGGCACGAATCCGGGATTGTTCAACGCGGCGCTGCTCAGCTATTCGCAGGCCCTGCGCGACGAGGTCTATCGCCTGACGGGCGCCGGCATCGCAGTGACGCCGGAGAGCATCAACAACTATGAAATCGGTTACAAGGGCAATCTGTTCAACAACAGGCTGCAGGTCGAACTTGGTATATACTATGCCAAGTGGCGTAACCAGCTGATCTCCCAGACGATCTATATCGACAATTTCGCGCTGACGGGCATCAACGGTCCCGCCGTGTTCGGCACGCTCAGCAATCTGGGAAGCACCGATCTCAAGGGTATCGAGGCCAGCCTGTTCTTCCGCCTGGCCGACGGTCTGACCGGCAGCGCAGGCGGATCCATCAACGATTCGAAGATCAACAGCTACGCCAATGCGGCCGATGCGCAGGTACTTGGCATCGTCGGCGCACCGCCGCTGGACCTGTACGAAGGCAACCAGTTGGCCAACTATTCGAAGTACAGCGCGAACGTCGCTCTGGACTACAACCGGGCGCTGACGGATGACCTCGATGGGTTCGTCCATGTCGATTATTTCTACAAGAGCCGCATGTATAACGGCCCCGCCAACCTGGTCTGGACGCCCGACACGCATAACGTCAATGCGCGCGTCGGCACTGAATTCGGTCAGCACAAGCTGGAACTGTTTGTCGAGAATCTGACGAACAACAAGGCGTATAACGGCATCACCAGCTCGATCGACATCAACCGGCGCAACCAGCGGATCGTCTACGGCTCGTTGCCGACGCCCCGGCGCTTCGGCATCCGCCTCCACTTCGAATATTGACACGACTGCTTCCCCCCAGGGTTCGTCCCTTGGGGGGAAGCCCGCTTTATACGCTTCTCTATCTGCCAGCACGGCGACCGACAGGAAACTCGATATGGACAAGCAAATATCGGCTGAAGACGCGATTACGCGCGAAGCCGTGGCCCCTGCCGGAACCGAAAAGCTGACGATATGGACGAGCCTCGCCTGGGCCTTCGGTTCGGCGGGGCCGTTCATTCTGACGAACATCCTCGCCTCCATCATCCTCTATTATCTGATCTACGAGGTGAAGCTGGAACCCAGCGTCGCGGGCATGCTGGTATTCGCCGCGCGCATGGCCGATGTGGTCCTCGCCCCGGCCATCGGCTTGGCGAGCGATCAGACCCATAGCCGTTGGGGTCGACGGCGCCCCTATCTGCTGACCGCCGCGCTCCTGATGACCCCTGCATGGCTCCTGATGTTCAACATTTCGCCGGGCGATCCGCTGGCCGGTTTGTGGGCGTTGCTCGGCCTGTTGATGATCACCCTGTGCTATTCCCTGTTCAACATCCCGCACATCGCCATGGCCAACGACATGACCAGCGAGCCGGGCGAGCGCATGCATCTGATGTCGATGAAGACCATTTTCATCATGGCGGGCGGCATGCTGGGAGGGCTGGCGCCGCTGGTCCTGCAATATGCACCCGCTGGACAAGGCTATTTCTACCTGTCCCTCTGTCTGGCGTTCGCCTGCACGGCCCCGATGCTGATATGCTTCTTCGGCACCCACAAAACCCGTGCCATCGCGCCCACGCCCAAGCTGAAATTGGGAGAGATGTTCCAGGGCCTGACGCAAAATGGCCCCTTCATGGCCTATGCCGCTGGCCGACTGGCCGCGGTGATCTTCGCTGCGGGGCAGACGCCCGTCATGCTCTTCTTCTTGCAGGCGACGATGAAACTGCCGCTGAGCTCACTGGCGGTCTTCTCCACCGTGGCACATGTCGTCGCCCTCGTCGTGGCACCCATGGGCGTGATCGTCGCGCGGCGTTTCGGCAAAAGCATGCTGCGTGACCTCGTCATCTATGTCGGCCTTGCCTTCTGCCTCAGCTTCCTGTTCGCCGGGCCGGAAGGCGCGATGGTCGGCCTGATCGTCCGGGCAGTCGCCTATGGTGTGGTGATCGGATGCTGGCAACTGGTGTCCAACGCCATGGCGGCGGACGTGATCGACTATGACTATCAGCTGACCGGCAAGCGCCGCGAGGGACTGTTCGCCGCCTTCTTCAGCTTTGCGGACAAGACCGCCACCGCCATCGGCGTGCTGTGGGTCGGCGTCGCGCTGTCCATGATCGGCTTCGACAAGAACCTGGCGCCCGACCAGCCCCAGCAGCCGATGGTGATGAACGGCCTGTTCGTCATCATGGCCATATTGCCAGCGATCGGATACGTCGTCGCGTGGATCAGCTTCAAGTTCTACCGCCTCGATCCGGCGCGCGGCATCTACCCCACGCCACGCGTCAAGAGCGCATGATGAGGCCTGGAGAAACGCGAGTGGCTGTACAACGTGCTGGTCTAGCATCTCGATTTTCTCGACATGGTACAGCCCGTAAGAGGCAATCCGCTGTTCGATATAAGCTGGCAATCCCCGCGACCGACTATATCCGCGCACGCCAGCATCGCACTCTCGCCTTGCAACAGATGCTCGATGGCAGGGCGCGCTGGCTCCATCGCGTGCCTCGGGAGCTATAGGCAGATCATGCGCGCTTCCGTCGACATGCGTCGCCTCGAACAGTTCGTGGCCGTGGCTCGCGAGGGAAGCCTGGGGAAGGCGGCAATCAAGCTTGCCCTGGCGCAACCCACGCTGACCCGTAATATCCGCAGTCTCGAGCAGGAGGTCGGCGCGACACTGTTTCATCGCGGCCCGCTCGGGACCGTGCTGACCGCTGCCGGGGAACGCTTCGTGACACGCGCCGAGGCCCTGCTCAATGATTTCGAACATGCTGTCGCCGAACTGGAGGACAATGTTCCCCGGACACAGTTGCGCATCGGCATCTCGCCCAACTTCTTCTTCGACCTGCTTCCGCCTGCGATAGCCGCCCTCATCGACGCCGATCCCTCGGTCAACGTCCAGCTCGTGACGGGAACGCGCGAGACGATTGCGGAGGACCTCCGCCGCAATGCCATCGACCTTGGCCTGTGCCTGATCCCCGACTTCATCCACACGGCAGGTCAGGAGACCAACGAAATCCGTTTCGAGGCGTTCGGCACCGACCATATCCTGCCTTTCGCCCGCCCCGGCCATCCATCGCTGGCGGCACGCGACATGAGCGGGGTCGAAGGCTCGCGCTGGGCCGTGCCGCACGCGCTTTCCGTCAGTTATCGCTTCGAGAGCGCCTTTTACCGACACCATCTGCCGGTCCCCGTGCAATCGCTCAATGCGACGTCGCTTTCCCTGCTGCGCGAGGCCGCGATCTCGATGGATTTCATCTCGCTGCTGCCCGCCCGCTTTGCCAGGCAAGATGTTCAGGCGGGGCGGCTGGCGCCGCTGTCGGTCGATGCGCTGGCCTTCGACGCAACCATGGGCTTCATGTATCGCGCGGGCCGGAGCCTCGCTCCCGCCGCGAGCCATCTGGTCGATATAGTCCGTCAGACCGCCGCCGCATCCGCCTGATCCCGGCGCTCTCCACTACACATGTGCGCAGCGAAGGCGGCGATTGCACGCAGCTGCGGCCTGCGCGCGATAAGCACTGGCTCACAGGCCGCGTTGCGCGCGAGTGCATCCATGCCTGCCGCAGTACAAGGGATCGCTCATGACCAGCCAAGCGAACGCACTCAACTCTCGGGTTTCCGGATCGCGCCCCGTGCGCGGCAGCCTGTCCGCGATGGTGCGCTGACCATGGGTTTCTCGCGCAATCTTCACCTCGCGGCCGACCTGTCCTTCGCGCACGCCACTTTTGCGTGGCGCAACACCGGCGGATGGGAGGGCTATCCCTATTATGGCCCGGAATTGTACGAGGACATGGCGCGCATCGCCTCGCGCGGGGTCATGGACCTGCTCTTCTTCGGCGAGGCGGCCGAAACACCGCACGGCTATGGTGGCACCCATCACGCGGCGGTGAAATATGGGCTGCAATGGCCTAAGCATGACGTCATGCCCTTCGTGCCGCTGATGGCGCGGGCAGCGCCCGGCGTCAGTTTCGGCATCACCATGTCGACCACCTATCACCATCCCTTCTACGTCGCGCGGCTCTACAACGCGCTCGATCATGTCACCGGCGGGCGCATCGCCTGGAATGCCGTCACCTCTGCCTACAAGAATGAGGCGGCTAATTGGGGTTTCGACCCCATGATGCCGCACGACGAACGCTACGAGCGCGCCAACGAGCATATGGCCGTCGTGCGCAAGCTGTGGGACAGTGTCGAACCCGGCGCGATCATCATGGACCGCGAGACCGCGATTTTCGCCGATCCGGACAAGGTTCACCGTATCGATCATGAGGGCAAATATTTCACCCTGCCCGGCCCGCTGCCGGTCATGCCCTCGCCGCAGCATCACCCCATCATCGTGCAGGCAGGACAATCCCCGCCGGGCATGGCGCTGTGCGCGGAGCATGCGAATTTGCAGTTCGTGCGGCGAGTGACCATCCCCTCGATGCAAAAGCATCGCGCCGCGCTCGACGAGCAGTTGGTCGCCCGTGGGCGCGATCCTCGCGACGTGGGCATCCTGTGGGCCATGCGCGTCGTCACCAACGAAAGTCGGGAGGAGGCGCTGGAGAAGGACGCGGCCTGGCGCGAGTCGCTGCCCAAGGGTGCGGGCACGATGCTGGTCTCATCCATCTACGGCGTCGACTTCTCGAAACTTGACCCGACCATGTCGGTCAAGGACGCGGGCGCGGCAGTCCGCCAGAACGTCGTCCACACCGGCGGCTTCGATGAGATCTTCGCGCATGCCGATCCGAAACTCACGCTCGACGAGTTCGGCATCGCCTCGACCTCTAGCCTGATGACCGTCGCGGGCACGCCCAGGCAGATCGCCGACCAACTGGAGGAAATCCATGAGGCAACAGGACAGACCGGCGGCGTGATCATCTCCACGACCGGTCGTCCCGTGCCGGGCTATCTGCGCGATTTCGTGGAATATGTCGTCCCCGAACTCCAGCGGCGCGGCCTGTCCAAAAGCCGCTATGCCGGCCCCACCCTTCGCCACAATTTCGGATTGATACAGGAATGAGTAAGATCCAGATCTATCGCCTCCAGCCCAAGGAGGGCCAGCGCCCGCAGTTGCTTTCGGCTCTGCACGCACTGGCGCAGGGGCTCGCATCGGTTGCCGGCTCGCTGGGGAGCGAGTTGCTCGACGCCTGGGACGGCGCCGGGCCGGTCATCTTCATCGAACGCTGGGCAAATGACGAGGCGCATGCCGCCTCGTCCAAGGCGCTGCCGCCCACCGTCTTCAAGACAATCATGCAATCGGTCGAGGGCAAGCCGGAGATCATGGGCTGCAAACCGGCCGACGGCAGTCGCTGACCGGAGGTGACGCTGAGGATGGCATCAATCCCCATCGTCTCGGTCGATCCGGTGACGATCGAGGTGGCAGGCCGCCCCGTCGCCGTGCGCATCACCGCTCCCCAGAGTGGCAACGACCTGCCCGTCCTGGTTTTCTCCCATGGTGCGGCGATGAACCGCTCCGACTATCGGCCGCTGGTGGAGGGGCTGGCGCGCGCGGGCTATGTCGTCGTCCAGCCCGATCATCCCGACGCATCGGACGACGGGATCGCGCCGCCGCCCTGGCCGGACGACAGTTGGCGGGTCCGCGCCGAAACTCTCCTATGGATCGGCGGGAACCTCTCCTTGGTCCTGCAGGAGATACCCGCCCTGGTGCGCCGGACCGACCTGTCGCGCGTGGCGGTGGCGGGTCATAGTTTCGGTGGCCATTCGGCGGCGCTTGCCATGGGCGCGCTGGTCGAGGGGATGGAGCGGATGCGCGCACGGCCGTATCGCGCCGCCGTCCTGCTGGCTCCGCCCGGAAACCATGACGGCATGACGCCCGAGTGGAAGCCGCGCTCCCCCCATCTTAAAGTCGACTGGTCGACGATGCAGGGGCCCGCGCTGATGATCGTCGGCACTGTCGATGTCGGCCCGATGAGCGACCTTGGCCCAGCCTGGCATGAGGATGGATTCCGTGACGCCAGCGCCGGGCAGGACATAAGCCTGATGCGCCTCGAAGGCGCCGGGCATTATCTAGGCGGCATCGATTCCGCGTTGCGCGGGCCGGTCGGCGATACCACGGCGCAGCGCCGCGCCGACGTGCTGCGAACGATGATCGCCTTCCTCGACCACGCGCTTGCGCGGCCCAGCGAGGCCGCGCGACTATGGCCGTCGATCAGATCGGCTCTCCTCTGCAAATAGCCGTCAGGCCAACCCCCCGTCGATAATCAGGGTGCGCCCCGTGATCCAGCTCGCCTCGGGCGAGGCCAGAAATGCTACGGCGCCAGCAATGTCCAGCGGCTCCCCAATGCGACCGAGCGGTGTCTGGCCGCTGATGGCAGCCATCGTCGCGTCATCGATCCATGCGGTCATCGCGGTGCGCGTCGCACCGGGCGCGACGGCATTGACGCGGATGCCGCACGGACCGAGTTCCCGAGCAAAGCCCTGCGTCAGATTGGCGACAGCCGCCTTTGCCGCGCAATAGAGCGTCATGCCCGCCATCGCCGAGAAGGCGAGGTTGGAACTGACGTTCACGATGGCGGCGCCCGCGTCCATGTGCGGCAGGCACGCCTGCGTCATCAGCACGACCGACTTGACGTTGACCGCCAGTTCGGTGTCGATCATCGCCTCGTCCATCTCGCCGAGCGGGACCGAGTTGCAAACGCCCGCATTGTTGACCAGCACAGCCACGCGGCCAAAGCGCGCGACCGCTTGCCCGACCATATGGTCGACCTCTGTGGCACGGGTGACGTCCGCGCGCACCGCCAGCGCCTGCCCACCGGCCGCTTCCAGTTCGTCCGCAAGCGCTTGTGCGGCATCCAGATTGGAATTGGCGTGGACAACGACCGGATAGCCGCAACGCGAAAGGCTGCGGGCGATCGCGCTGCCGATACCGCCCGACGCGCCGGTCACGATCGCGGCGCCGGTCACGCCAGATGGCTGTAGCTTCGAGGCATTCATCAGCAGTCCTCCAAAATCCAGTTATTCGGTAAAGGATGAAGCCCGCTCCCGTGGCTCAGCCGCCGATCAGGTCCGCGTGCCGCTCCATCCCCGCGAGCACTCGCTCATGGAACCAGTCGAGCCCACGAAAATTGAGCGATCCCCGGCCCACGGAGTTGACGTTCTGCGCAATCCCCGCCGCGAGTTGGAAGGTCTTCACGAACACGAAAAAGTCCAGATAGCGGCGTTCGTCCGTCGTCATCGGACGTACCTCGTCATAACCGCGCACGAACGCCTCGCCCAGTTCCGGGGGAAATCCGTAGAAGTCGCTGCCGAACACATAGTTGGCGATGTCCTTGAGGAAATAGCCAGTGCCGCAGCCATCGAAGTCCAGGATGGTGATCCTGCCCGCTTCATCGATATGGGCGTTGCTGGGATGGAGGTCGCCATGGCTCGCCCCGCTTGGCAGGTCCCGGTCGGCCATCCGTTCGAGCGCGGCCTGGACCAGCGGCGCAAAGCGCGCATAGGCCTCGCCCTCGCCGGGGCGGTCGGCGACGAGGTCGATCAACGCGGGCAAATCGTGCAGGAGCGCACCTTCGTCGAGGTCGACGACATGGGCAGGGCGATAGTCGCGCCCCAGCACATGCATGCGAGCCAGCAGGCGCCCGACTTCCGCCGCCGTCTTTGGGGTGTGCTGGGCAAACACCTTGACGCCCGGTGCCCATTCGTAGAGCGCGACGGCGCGCACGGCCTCCGGCGCGTCCAATGTGAAATACCAGCTACCGTCGCTCAGCCGCACCGGGAAAGAGGCCGGAAAATCGCGCGCGCGCAGGAAATTGAGGAACGACAGTTCGTTCTCAACCTCGTCCAGCGCACGCCACCGTCCGCGCCAGACGCGCAGCGCCCAGCGGCGTCCCCCGGCCGTCACGACATAAACATCGTTCATGCCCCGGAACAGCAGTGAGACGCGCACCCCCTCCGGCAAGTCATAACGCGCTGCCAGTTCCTGCGCGAGCATGCGAGCATCGAGTACCGAGTGCGCGACGAGATCCGCGAAGCCATAGGGCTCCACGCGTGTTTGCATCTGTGTCAGCATGGGAGCGCCCTTTTACTTGCGAGCAGAGATCATGAACCAGGACCGGAATGGCCCCGAGGATTGATCAGAGAAGCCGCCGACCGCATCTCGCGAAGGATTGGGGGCCGCGAGTTGATAGCCGATCGTCGGATCGGCAAAGCCCGCCTCCCGCGCGACGGCGGCGAAGTCCATGTTCTGCATGCCCCGCCAGAACGGCTCATTGTTGTAGAGCGCCTCGAAATCGCCCTGGATATTGCCCCACAGGCCCAGTTCGTCCGTGCGCCCCGGCACCTCGGTATGGATCATCACGCCGCCGGGCCGCAGCAGGCGGTGGCATTCGCGGAAGATGGCGCGGCTGGCGTTGTTCGACGTTTCGTGCAGCAGCACGCAGGAATAGACCACGTCGAAACTCTCGTCCTCGAACGCCATATGCTCGGCATCGTCCTGGACGAAATGCACACGCTCGCCCAGATGCTCGGCGCGGGCATGGGCATAGCGCAGCATCGCCCCGCCCACGTCGACGCCGTAAACCTCGGCATCCGGGAAATGGCTGGCCACCGCCACCGTGCTCGCGCCGACCGCGCAACCCAGATCCAGGATGCGCCTGGGCTCGATCTCGGGATAGACCTCCCACAAATGCTGAACGGTGGTGTGTCCGCGCACGTCGTTCATCAGACCGCCGTTGCGTCCGAGCATATAGACCGCGCCGCCCCGGTCGATCAGCGCGCCCTGGCGAACATCGTCTTCCCCCCGGTCATGATGATAGCCGCCGGGCATGAGATGCACGTCGAGGGCGGCGATATAGGGCGGCGGCGCGAAATCGGGATCTATGCGTACCGATCCCTTGGGTTCGGCGATGCGGGCGCGTTCCTGAAGATCGTCGATCTGCCGGTCGATGGAGCGACCGACAGCATCCCACATCATCTCCTGCGATAGCCGACGGTAGCTGATCCAGCTGCGAAACACCTCATTGTCCATCAACTGGCGGCGCACATCGCGCATCGGTGCCTCGCCCGCACCGTCCGCTATGCCTTCGGCGATGCCGCGCATCTGCTCGCCGATGCCCTCGCCCAGAAAGACCTTGAAGTCGCGCACGAACAGCTGTTCCACATGTTCGTCATGCGTGGTTTCGGGCATCATCGGATGGCTCATTGCACCTGCTCCTGCTCAAGAATCTGGTCGGCCGCATTGGCCCGGTCGTCTGCTCGCTGATGGCGCGCCTTCTCCAGCGCGCGCGACACGTCGGCCTTGAACGGGTGCATGACCACCTCGATCAGCCGCCTGCGTGCCGCATGGCGTTCCGCCTCGGCCGCGCCGTCGGCTCGATAGGCGTCGAGCGAAGCGCGATTTAGCCAACCCGCCGCCTCGCCCATGCGCTCAAGCGTGTCCAACCGCTCGCGCGTGACCGCGAGTTCCTGAAGCAGCGCGACCGTCATGGCCGTAAGCCGTGCAATCTCCGGCGCTTCCCCCGGAATGTCGCGGCGCGGCTCGGCAAAATAGCGCGAAGGGCCATATGTCATCGTTCACTCGTCCTGTCGTAACGTCTTCCCTTCATATTGGATCGCGCCCAGACAGCGGCCAAGGCACAAGGCGTCGCGCAGCTCATGCATGAAATGCATGACCGAGTGATCGCGGCGGGGCTAGCGGATGTCCGGCCTGCCGGTACGCTCGCCCTCATGCCCAATTACCTACCCCCAGCTGATCGCAATGGTGCGCCCGTGCGCCGCGGCTATATCGATTGCCGCTACGGCCAACTTCATTACCGCCATGCGGGCCAGCCGGGCGATGCCCCGCCGCTGGTGATGCTGCACCAGAACCCGTCTTCGTCGCAGGAATATCTGCCGTTGATCGCCGAACTGGCGAAGGATCGCGAGGTCTATGCGTTCGACACGCCGGGCAATGGCATGTCCGATCCACCGGCTGGCCCCCTGCCGCTGGCCGAACTGGTGGGCGGCTTTGTCGACGCGCTGGAAGCGCTCGGCATCGGCGACGACCGCCCGGCGGACCTCTTCGGCTATCACTCGGGCACCTATCTGTGCACGGAACTGGCCATCGCAGCGCCCCACCGTGTCGGCCGCTTGGTGCTGTCCGGCCTGCCGATGCGTCCTGCGAACGAACGCGCGGCCAATGCCGAAACGGCGCGCGCCGTCACCCTGCCCGAGGAAAATGGCGACGAGATCTTCGAATGGTTGCGCTGGATGTGGACCTATATCGTCATCGACCGGCTCCCGGGTGCGGATTTCGAACAAGCCATCTGGACCTTCATAGACAAGTCATCGTCCATGCACCGGCGGTCGTGGACCTATGTCGGGGTCTGGTCCTACGACGCGGAAGCGCGCCTGCCGCTCGTTCGGCAACCTGTGCTAGTCGTGCAGCCGCATGAACCACTGCTCGAATATAGCGGGGCCGCAACCGCCCTGTTCCCCGACGCCCGCTTTGAGGAACGGCCCGACCTCAGCCGCGATGTGATGGCGGTCGGCGTCCATCAATTTGCCCAATCTATCCGGAGCTTCTGCCCATGAGCGACACCCAGAACGCCCTCCCCGTCCTGATCGTCGGCGCGGGTCTCGCCGGCCTCTATGCCGCCATGGAACTGGAGAAGCAGGGGATCGTGGTGCAGGTGGTCGATGCCGCGCCCATGATCGGCGGACGTATCCGCACGATCATGATGGACGGGGAAGCGGTCGATATCGGCGGGACTGGCCTCGGCCCCTCTCACCTGCGCGCCCATGCCATGGTGGAACGCTTCGGCCTCCCCGCGCTGCCACTGACCAAGCGCGGCAAGCTGGCCTTCTCGATCAACGGCGCGCTGTTCGATGGGGATGACTGGGCGACGCACATAGCGAACCGCTGCGTCGGTGAGGAGCGCGAAATCCTGCCGTCGCGCATGGACAGCTATTACATGCAGACGCTGCTGCCGTTCCTCGACATCAACGGCTGGCTCGATCCGGCAAATGCGCGCTACGACATCCCCTTCGCCGATCATCTGCGCGTCCACGGCCTGTCGGATGAGGCGCTGCGCCTCGTCAACATGTGCATCAACACGAACGACATCGAGACCGTGTCGGCGTTGTCGATCTTCCGCGACGCGATCAAGTGGCGCTCGGTCGGCTTCGACGATCCGAAGAACTTCGACCAATATGGCGATGCGCAGTACAAGCCGATCCGCATCGACGGCGGCATGGTGCGCCTTCCCGAAACGATGGCGGCCTCGCTGGCCAGCCCGCCGATGTTGAACCGCAAGGTCGTCCGCATCGTGCATGACGATGACGGTGTGACCGCCCACTTCGCCGATGGCGGCACGATTTCGGCGTCGCGCGCGATCATCGCGGTGCCCTTTGTCACGCTGCGTCACATCGCCTTCGATCCGCCGCTTCCCGAGCCGCTGGGCGAGTCCGTCGCGGTTGCCGCCAGTTCGGCCAACACCCAGTTCATCATGCGGGCCAAGCGGAATTTCTGGGAGGATGACGGCCTCGCCCCGTCGCTGTGGAGCGACACGGTGTTCGAGCGCCTGTTCGTCGAGTTCAACGAGGATGACAGCGTCAACCACCTGCGCATCTGGATCAACGGCGACAATGCCCTGCGCGTCGACGCCATGGGCGATGCCGCGGCGGACGAGCTTATCGAAACGCTGGCGCGCATCCGCCCGTCGACCAAAGGCCAGCTGGAAATCGTCCATCAGGTATCCTGGGGCGCCGAAGACCTGATCGGCGGAGAGAAATATGTGATGGGTCCCGGTGAGGTGACACGTTTCGCACGCCACATGACGGTGCCGGTCGGTGCGCTGCATTGGGCAGGCGAGCATCACAAGAGCGTGGACGTCGGGATCGAGGCTGCATTGCAGTCCGGCGAGCGCGCGGCCGCTGAAGTCGCTGCGATCCTGCAACCCCAGCTGACCAGCTGATCCGGCCGACCGGCGCATAAGAAAGACCCCCGCTCCGACGAGATGCGGGGGTCTTTCTTTTAGGACGCCGGGGTCGTGCGGTCAGCGCCCCCGGCTATACTCGATCAGGTCGGCGATGCGTCCCATCGCGATGCCATGGCGCCGCGCGAATATCGCGAGCTGCTCCACCGAGCTGACATTGCCATGATCGTTCAGGATCGCGGCCGTCACCGCCATCGGACGGAAACCCGCGAAGCGGGCGAGAGCCACCGCCGCTTCGGTATGGCCCGCACGCTCCAGCATCCCGCCGTCGCGCGCGACGACAGGAAAGACATGTCCGGGCGAAACCAGGTCGCACGCGCCGCTGGCGATATCGGCCGCAACCGCGATGGTATGCGCCCGGTCATGCGCCGAAATGCCTGTCGTGACGCCCTCGCGCGCCTCAATCGAGACGGTGAACACGCCCCGCCGGGCGTTGCGCACGCCGTCGCGGGACTGGATGCCAAGCTGCAGATCGACCGAACGTTCGCGTGTCAGCGCGAGGCAGATCAGGCCCCGCGCCTCGCGCGCCATGAAGTTGATCCATTCCGCGGTTACGCATTGCGCCGGAAGCACGAGATCGCCCCGGTTCTGCCGCGCGGCACCGTCATGCAGGATTACCGGTCGCCCCATCGCCATTTCGGCGACGAGACGATCCACGGATGCGAAAGGCGCGGAAATATGCGGCGCCACGGTCGGCGGCCGTTCGAGCAGGTCCATGCCTCCCTCCATGCAGGGTCTCTCGGTCAGCATGGCATCAGGCCATGACCGCGAGCTGCTGCTCATCCGCGAAATGCGGAATGACGCCCTGGGCGAAGCGCGTCATCGACTGGTTCACGAACCCGGCCGGAGGATCGCCGCCATCGGCAATTGCCAGCACATAGTTGACCATCGGCGCACGCTCCCGCAGCGCGGTCAGCTTCTCGCAGATCGTCTTGGGCGAGCCGATCAGATTGGTTTCGAACTGGCTGCGCGCGAGTTTGCGGATGTCTTCCAGATCGGTATCGAACTTGTTGGAATCGAACAGGTCCGGACGGAAGCGGGCCAATCCGGCCTGCCCGTTGCGATTACGCTGATAGTGCGATTCGACGTGCAGGGAGAAGTTCATCAGATGCTTCTCGGCCACTTCCTCCGCCTCGGAATCGGTTTCGGCGCAGTACAGGAACAGCGTCGTGGGATGATAATCCTTCGTGGCGTCGCGACCCGCGGCAGCAGCAGCCTCAACGAAAATGCGTTCGACCTCATGCGCCTTGTCGACCGTGCCCCAGCCCCACGCGCCGGTGATACCGGCATAGGACAGGCCTTTCTGCGCCGCGAACTCCAGGCTCGGCTTGTCGGTGATGCCTAGGTAGAGCGGGATGCCGGGCTGCTGGAACGGGGTCGGCACGACCTCGATCTCGTGGAAGTTGAAGAATTCGCCGTCATAGGCGAAGCGCTTGCCGCTCCACGACTTGAGCAGGATGTCGACTTCTTCGATGAACTTGCGATAGCTTGCCGCCTTGTCCTGGGGCACGTCGAACACCGATGGCTCCATGAACCCGCCGCCGCGTCCCAATCCCAGCTCGACCCTTCCCCCGCTCAGTTGGTCGAGCATCGCCGCCCGCTCCGCCACGCGCAGTGGATTGTCATAGTGCAAGACCAGAACGCCCGTACCAAGGCGGATGCGAGAGGTCCGGGCTGCCGCCCACGTATTCAGCGCGATTGGATCGGTTACCAGATCATAGGCGCGGAAGCGGCCAGGCCAGCCATAAGGCGCGTAAACGGGATCGTTGGCGAAATGATGCTCGGTCAACCAGGCCGACCAATATCCCAGCTTCTCGGCAAGGACGATGCGCTCGATGGTGCGGTCCAGCACCTCTTTCTGCGTCAGGTCACCGCTCCAATGCGAGCCTTGGTTGATGCCGATTTTCACTGCCGAACTCCTTCGTATCTGGAAGTCGGGTCCGCCGGGATCACCTCGGGCGATCTTCGAATCCTTGGCAAATTCGTGCCCGACCCCCTTCCCCTGGACAATCGATCTGCGATTTCGCTGCAGCATGGTGAAGCGCGCCAGAGGGTTCAGCGGCCTTGCGCGCTCTCACCCAGCTGGCGCAGGCGCTGTTCGGACAGATTGTAGCAAAATAGCAGGCCCAGCGACGACAGGATGAGCAGCACACCGGGAATGATACAGTTCATGAGCAGGATCATATCGATGGCGCTTTGCGGCTGCTGGCCGCCCGGCTGCCCCGAGATATAGCCGCTCGATTCCAGCATGAAACTGAACACGCCGGTCGCAAGAGCAGGGGTGGTTTTCTGGATCGCGCTCGTGATCGACGCAATTGCCCCTTCCCGGCGCATGCCAGTGATCAGGAAGTCGGCACGGATAAGGTCGGGCACCAGCGCGTTGGCCATCAGCGAACGAGCCAGGTTGACGCCGCCCCAGACGAACACAATCGTCCCGAAGGTGACGAGGCCGGACCGGTCATCGAGCAATCCGAGCGACAGCACTATGCAGCCACAGGCAATCGATGACACGCCCGACAGCACATGCTTCGGGATCCATTTCATCAGCCGCAGCACCACGACCATGCCGATCACGCTGCCGACCAGCCCGGTCATGCCATAGGTCAGCATGCCGACCTGCCCCAACCGCACGACGTTGAAGAGATAATAGGTCATCGTCACTGCCAGCATCGACTGGGCGAAGTAACAGATCGTTTCCGAAACGACATAGGACATCATTGCCCGGTTGCCGACCAGCGAGGATATCCAGACGCGGACCGGCGGCGCCTTCATCCTGCGGGCATGGTCCGACGCCGTTCTGGGCACTCGCCGCGTTCCAATCACACAAATTGCTCCGGCGGCCAGCACGATCCCGGCGATGACGAAACTCATGCCGTTATAGGCCTGTGCGTCCTGCCCGAACCAGATTACCAGCGTCGCGGCGAACGAGGTGCCGATGGCGTTCGTGCCGATCATGGCGAAGAACATGCCGTAGCCCCACAGCTTTCCGGCACTCTTGTAACCGCTGGCGATGTCAGCCGACATCGCGACGAGCGGGATATGGAGACAGGTATAGCCCAGATAGAATATCAGCATCGCCGCCACGCAGCAGTAAATACGCATGTCCTGCGGCACGTTGTTGAGATTGAAGATCAGCGCCAGCATCGTCGCCACCATCAGGGCGCCAGCCAGAATCCAGGGGCGCCGCCTGCCCCATCGCGTATCGACGCGGTCGGACACCATGCCGACGGTAATGTCGGAGAGAATGTCCGACGCCTTGGCGACGGCGAGTATGGTCCCCGCGACGGCGGGCGCCACGCCGACATAATCGGTCATGAAGAACAGGAACTGGGTGCTCAGCGCCGCAAGCCCCGCGCTCGCCGCCATGTTGCCGACACCCCAACTGGCGGCGACCGAACGCGAGTGGCCGGCCTCCGGCTCCGCGTCCATGACGACATGATCGCCGGGCGCTGCGCCGGCTGCTTCAGCATGCAATGAAGCTCCTACAGACATCAGTCAGGACCTTCCAATAGAGTTGAGATGGACAGACTGTGCATGCATGGCCCGGCCGGTTCGCTGTCCCTGTGTCCTCGCTACATATATGCGCAGCCCCGGACCGGTGATGGTTTGCTATCCCGTCCGGCACGGGCAATTGCGGCGATATTGAATGCCGGACAGCAGCGTGGCGGCAGAGCTTCTCGCGACGGACCAGATCATGACAAGGGACAGCATCCACGACATCTCTGCCGCGGACGCGGAGGCGTCGAACTACCTCTCGCTGGAGGACCTCACTGCGAAATATGTCGATCGGGATTCGCGGTTCATGACAATCCACGGCGTCCGGCTGCACTATAAAGATGAGGGAGAAGGACCGGCGATCCTGATGATCCACGGCTCGTCCTCGTCGATGAAGACCTTCGACGGATCCGCCGCCATCCTGCGAACGCAGTATCGCGTCATCCGCTACGACATTCCGGGCTGGGGCCTCTCGCAGACCATAACCAACGCGGTGATCGGCGCAGGCGTCAAGGCCGAGGATTTTCCGGAAGCCCTGCTGACCGCGCTCGGCGTGGAAAGCGCAACGGTGACGGGCGTTTCGAGCGGCGGCACGACCGCCCATTTCCTGGCTGCCAAACGGCCCGATCTGGTCGAGCGCCTGGTGCTGTCGAACGCGCCATCCGATCCCATCGACTATAGCGGCCGTCACCCGAGCAAGGCGCTGAGGGCGGAGGAAGATGTCGCCGGCCGACAGGATCAGTCCGGTTACAAGCGTCGGGCCTATTGGGACGCCTTTTTCGAATTTCAGGCTGGCGACCCCGACCGTATCTCATCCGAGGTTCGGGACTTCTACTACGATAATAACCGCCGAATTCCCGACGCGAACCGCAACGCAGGCTTCGCGCTGGTCCGCGACAATGCCGTGACGCGCGCCAATGGCGCGAAAGTGACATGCCCGGTGCTGCTGCTATGGGGAGAGCAGGATGCGCTGCTTCCGGCAGCCACGGCCGACACGCTGGAGGGGTATTTGCCCAATGCCAGCGTCTCCAAGCTGCTGATGCCCGACGTCGGACATTATCCGCCGCTTGAGATACCGGAACGTTATGCGCAGATCGTCGCGGCTTATATCGCGATGGTCACTCCGCTGAAGCCCCGGCTGCCCTTCCCGTCGGACAGATAGTGTCCCTAGCCCGCTTTCAACGTAGTAAACTCGCTGCCGAATGTCCGGGTGAAGGTAAAGTCCTCCAGCACGCAGCCCAATGTGCGGATGTCTTTCAGCAGCGTGGCGGGCCACGGCGTTTCTGTCCCCGGCCCTGTGGCGCGTTCATTGGGAGCGCTGCCAAAGCTCAGTTCGCCGGTTCCCTGCAATGGACGGCTGAACTCTGAGGTTTCGAGCGTCAGCGCGAGTAGGTCGGTGCCGGGCTCGCCACCCACATAGAACCCGCCATAGGGCGGCCGCTCGATCCGCGCGACCCCGTCGAGCATGCCTGCAAAGCGCATCAGCATGAAGCCGTTCGCCTCTACGTCGACGCGGAACGGCGCTGGTGCGTCCTCTTCGACAAGGCGACGCTCGGTCTCGAACAACTGCGTCATCTCGATCCGGCCATAACGCTTGGCACCCGCCATGGTCGATCCGATGGCCCAGTGGCGATCCTCCCACAGCAGGAAATTGCGATGCCGCGGACCGAATTGCGGCGTCGTCGCCATCGTTGCGACACCGATCTGCTGGTAATGGTTGAACGCTGGCGGATCACGGTCCGCATCGGGCGAGCGCATCTTCATGCGCTGCACCTTCACGAAAGCGCGGTGGGGATCGGGCAGGTGCAGTCCGTCCGGCATAAACAGGGAGAGGTCGGTCGAGGTTTCGAACAGGATGTGCAGGACTTCGCCATGATAGACGACGGTGTGGGATGACGGCATGGATCGGTCCTCGCGGAAAGAATTAGGGGCACATGCGGGACGGTCAGGCGATCACCGCCTCCAGCTGCGACTGCAAGATGTCCGGGTCCAGTCCACGGCCGATGAACACCAGGCGGCTCTGCCGCGTGTCGCCGTCCGCCCATGGCTCGCGAACCTCTCCGTCGAGCATCCCGGCCACCATTTGCATGACGACCCGGCGGGGTTCGTCCCTGACGTTGAATATGGCTTTTGCGCGAAGGATGTCGCCGCCCCGTTCGACGACCAGTCGGTCGAACCATCGGGTCAGTTTCATCTCGTCGAGCGGCTTTTCCGTCGACAGGGAAACACTGCTGATCCCGGTGGATGGGATGTCATGCTGCGGCGGGGTGGCGCGATCGTGATCGTGATCGCAGGCATCGTGATCGTGCCCGGCATGGGTGCATAGCACCTGTTCATCGCCCAGCCTGTCGAGGTCGTTCGCCGGGGGCGCCATCAACATGGCGATGTCCGCTTGCGAACCGACAGTGGGGTGAACCCTCGCAATCGCGTTCAGGCCCCGCAGCAACCGCTGACCATTCTCGCGGGTCGCGACATCGACCAAATCGACCTTGTTCAACAGGATGTGGTCGGCGAACAATATCTGCTCGCGCGCTTCGGGCGAATCCGCGACCCTCTCGGCAAGGGTGCGGGCATCGACCACGGTGACGACATTGTTCAGGTGCGCGACGCTGCTGATCTGCGGGTCGGTCAGGAAGCTCGCGATGAGCGGCCGGGGCGAGGCAAGGCCTGTGGTTTCGATCAGTATCGCGTCATAGACCCCTGCGCGCGCCAGCCGCAGCAGCATGGGCGTCAGTTCATGACGGACGGTGCAGCACACGCATCCGCTGCTGAGTTCGACCATGTCTTCGTCCTGCTTGACGATCAGGTCTGCGTCGATGCCGATGTCGGCAAACTCGTTCACGATGACCGCGTAACGCTTGCCGTGCGAACCAGTCAGGATATGATTGACCAGCGTCGTCTTGCCCGCACCGAGATAGCCGGTGAGCAAGGTGATCGGCAGCTTGTCGGTCATTTCGGCACAACTCCTGGCCGCGCCCTGCCCCGGCAAAAGAGCCATTGTCGGAACGCCCGGATGTTGATCCCCTACATCCGGCGGGATTGCAATCGACCCTCCACATATGTGGAATGCGAGGTCCGCTTCGGGGCTACACCGCGACCATCATCAGCTCTCGCGCCGCCTTGACCACCGCCGTCCTTAATTGCTGCGCGGCGGGCTTGAGCTTGCTGCGCGCATGATGCGCCAGATAGACCGGTTCGCGGAATTGGAGGCCCCTGATCGGCAAGGTCACGATGCTGCCCGCCTCTATCTCCTCCTTCACCAGATCGACGCTTAAAAAGGCGATCAGGTCCGCCGACCTGACCATCCGAAGCATCATTTCGGTCGAATTGCCGTAGATGATCTTTTGCGGCAGCGGGATGCCTGCCGCGGAGAAGAAGGCACGCACCGGCCCGGCCCCGCCCGGACCGGGCGCCCGGACGCCCCAGAGCATATCGGCCAGATCCGTCACCTCGCCCGTACCACTGAGGAATGGATGGTCGCGGCGCACCAGAGCGCGGACCGTCTTGTCGAACAGCCGTTCGGTGACGACATTATAATCGTCGATAAATCCCGGCAGGCAGCTGATGATAAGGTCGAATTCCCCGCGCACGAGCGCAGGCGCAAGATCGTCAGCCCATTCCTCACGCACTTCGACCACGAAGTGTCGACGGTTCAGAAGGAAATTGGGCAGGACGCCCGCTATGAAACTAGACGAGAGATTCTTGTCGATGCCGACACGGATCTCGGCTGTCGCCCCGGCGACCTCCCGCAGTTCGGCCGTTGCGCGATCGATCTCCATCACGATCATTTCCGATCGATTGTGCAACATGAGACCGGCAGCTGTCGCCTTCGCCCCGGCCTGTGTCCGCTCGAGCAGGCTGACCCCCAGTTCGCGCTCCAGGCTGGCGATGCTTTGCGTCAGGGCGGACTGCGAGATGTTGATCGCAGCGGCGGCGCGGCTGAAGCCGCCATGCTTCAATATGGCCCGGAAATGCACAAGCTGTCTTACGTTCAAGATGAACCGTCCTTGGAAATACGGAAATCGGCGGCGGGATTCTGCGCTGGGTCCGAGAGTGGGTCTGCCTACAGCGGAAAATACAGCTCGGAATGCTGCAGACTAGAGGTACAACGGATGTCGGGCGACCGATGAGGCGACGCGCTCGTTCGCCAGCATCTTGCGCGTGGAACGCACGACGATGGGTTCCCAATCGCTCTGATCCTCCGCCGTCACCACGACGCTCAACAGGAATTCCTGCGTGCGGTTCTCGTTCTGCACGGTGAAACAGACGGTCCGGTCGCCCGGAAACAAAGGCGATGGATAGGCGCCATAGTCGCGGCCCCGGACCGAATCGATCTGGTCGATGACTTCATAGGCCCGGACGCTCTGGTCGCGCCCGAAAAGGTCGTTATGCGCCCCGATCAGGCCAAGCGTCACCGTACTGTCGGATTGGGCGAGCGAGACGATGCCGTTGACCGTCCTCAATGCGGGCAGGCGGGTTCCTCGTTCGACCTTCGCGACGCCGATGGTGAAATCCCAGTCCACATAAAGTCCAGCCCGGTGGCTGACCGCCGTCGCAAGCCCGAATTCGCGATGGAGGTAACGCGCACAGCCCGTCACGAAATCCTCGAACTCATTGGGCGGCCGCATCCACCCGCCGAGGCCCCGAACCCGTTCGGTCGGCAGATAGGTATGTTCGCAGATATCGAAGGCCAGAAAGTCGGACTGCACCATGACTTGGAGAAGTTTCGCGCACTGTACGCGGGACAGGTCGAGCGCGCCCGCGATCTCATCAACGCTCATCGCTCGACGAGCCGTGGCGAAAACCGACAGCACGCTCAAGGCAGGTATATCGGAGCTTACACTCGACATCACCACTGGACCCCATTCTTTACAGGAGCATGACTCGAGAGCGCGCTCGTTTCAAGCGCATTGAGGGGAAATTTGGTGCAATGCGGCAGAACGCAGTCGCAAGCGTGCGAACCGCGCTGACTGGATGTCTCAGCCGGGCAGGTTTTCCGAGAAACACCCGCCTCTCAGGACGGGATCGCCGCCTAATACTAAACGGTGATACCAGCTTGCTGGACGAACGCGTCCAGCTCGCGATTGAAGCGCGCGGTGTCGTCCACAAAGGGGAAATGCGCAGCACCCTCATAGGATGACAGCCGCGCGTGCGGCAGCGCCGCGCCTATCCTCGTCATATCTTCCGTCGTCACGAGCGGATCGACGGTGCCGGTGGTAAACAGCAGCGGCAGGGTCAGGCCGTCCACCAGATCATAATGGCGTAGATCTTTGGCGGCCATGATGCGGCGCACATAGGCCGGCATCATCAGTTCGGTCGCAAACAACAATTGCCGCTCTTGCGCGGTCTGCCCGGTAGCATAGCTCGCGGCGGTCGCCTCGGCGGCGCGGATATTGTCGGCGATGTCGGCGCTGATGCTGGGGTCCTCCCCGCCCGATCCAATGCTCGCCAACAATTCCATGATATGCGAGGCGACGAGGCCACCGGTCGAGCCGACCATGTTAATGCCCGTGATCGCGCCGCAACCATGGTGGCGGACATAGTCCATCGCCACATACCCACCGAAGGACCAGCCGACGAGCACCGGCCGTCGCAGTCCCATCGCCGCGATGACGGAGGCGACATCGTCGGCCCATGGCTGCGAACCGAGATAGGCAGCAGGCGCCGCCGGCTTTTCCGATGCGCCCTGCCCCCGATGGTCGAACGCCACGAGATGATAGCGTTGGGAAAGGTCGGAATTGAACTGGCGCACGAACGACAGGCTGCTCTGCGCGAAACCGTGGAGAAAGAGGATGGCCGGGGCCGCCGGTTCGCCCGCAGATACGACCGCCAGTTGCACCCCGTCCGCGCTCGTGACGATCGAGCGGCACACAGCCTCGCCTATCTGCGTCGGAACCATGGAGACCATCGCCTGCGCCTTTTGATCGGGAAGGCTTTATCGGTCGATCAAGCTCCGCGACGGTGCAAGACCCGCCGCGTGCGGGTTCACATATGTCAAGCACGCGGCGCAATGCCTACACCGCTCCGCTACGACGCTTTAGGCCCGCGCATATCCAACCGCGCCACGCACGGAGCACATGCTTGATGACTGCTGCCCTATCGGAAACCGGTGCATGCGCGCCCATGATCGGCGGCGAGATCGACCATCTCGGCATCGCGGTTCCCGACCTCGCGGCGGCGACCGCCTTCTACCGCGACGTGTTGGGGATGGCCGAAGTCGGGCACAAACTGCTGGAAGCAGACGGTCTCGCCGTCACGTTCATGCTGGCTCCCACGCCGGGCCTCAGCGTCGAGTTGATCTCGCCTCTGCCGGGATCGCGGCCCCTCAGCGACTTACTGGGCGATCATACGACGCAGGCATTTCTCCGGGCGCAGCCACAGGGCGGGTTGCACCATATCTGCTTCCGCACGCATGATTTCGTCACCGCGAAGCGCAGCCTGGAGGCAGCCGGGGTCGTGCCGCTGGGCAACGGCAAGGGCGCCGTGGGCGCAGCAGGCAAGCCGATCATGTTCTTTGCACCGTCGCAGCCGTCAGGCGTACTGATCGAGCTGAAGGAAGTCGCCCAACCATCGGCTGCGGCCCACGACGCCACCTCACGGGCATAAGGCAGCACCCCGATGTCCAATCCTCGACCGTTGCCCGTTGCGGCAATGACAGCGCCTGCCCGTCCCGCCATCGGCTCGACCTCGAAGGTCATAGCGCTGGTGGCGGCCACGCAATTCGTGTCGGCCATCGAATTCATCATCCTGCTGCCGCTCGGCCCCGATCTGGCGCGGGGGCTCGACATGCCCACCTCTCATCTTGGCTATGTGACGTCGAGCTATGGGATCGCTGCTTTCGGCGTTGGGCTGGTCAGTGCGAACCTCCTCGACAAATTCGACCGGCGCACCATCTTGTGCACCAGCCTGCTCGGCCTCGTCCTCGCAACTGCGCTGTGCGGCCTGGCCGTCGACACGATTTCGCTCTTGATCGCCCGGTTCATCGCGGGTGCCTTTGCCGGCCCCACCGCCGCAATCGGCCTGGCGCTGATCTCCGACCTAGTCCCGCCAGAGCGGCGCGGCCGAGCGGTGACGACGGTCATCACCGCCGGTTCCCTCGCCTCCATCGTCGGTATGCCCGCCGCGATCTGGCTGGCGCAACTCTACGGGTGGCGCACGCCTTTCCTGACGATCGCGGTCGTCGGGACGGCGCTTCTGCTGCTGCTGATGCGCACGCTGCCCGCGATGACCGGCCATTTGACATCGGGCGCACAGGAAACATTTGCCAGCAAGGCGCGGATGATGGCCTCACCCGTGGGACTGGCGGCGATGACCGCGATGATCCTGTCGACGGCCAGCGGCTTCCTGCTCATCACCAGCCTGCCGATCCACCTTCAGGCCAATCTCCACATTCCGCCCACGCAGTTCGCCTGGTTCTACATGGCGGGCGGTTGCAGCGCCTTCATCGTCACGCGGGTATCTGGCCCCGTCATCGACCGGTTTGGGTCATGGCCGGTGATGCTGGTTTCCAACTGCCTGTTCGCCTTGGTGGTCTGGGAGTTATTGGTCGATACCGCCGCGCTGTTGCCGATCATGGTGCTGTTCATCGGCAGTATGACCGCTAACGGCCTGCGCAACGCCTCGCTGCAAACCGCCATCACCCATATCCCGCCGCCCTCGCGCCGGGGCGCCTTTCTCTCCGTTACCGGCTCCATGTCGTATCTGGGCTCGGCCATCGGTGCGGCTGCATCGAGCGTGCTGCTCTTCCCCGGTATCGGGACCGCGGTCGGAGGGATGGATCGCGTGGGCTGGGCCACTATCGCCATCACCGCGACACTGACGCCGATGGTGCTGCTGCTCAATGCCCTGCGGCGGAGGGAGAGCGACAATGCGGTTCCGGTCCCCAGCGAAGAGGTCTTGTTGGCGACGCCCCAGCAGGTGGATTAACGCAAGTCGATTGAACGACGCCCACGGAGCATTGCTTCGGTCATAACCGGCGCATTCACGGTCGCCTCGACCACAGTCTGTCAGGAATAAATGCTGCGCCTCATATCGAAGGCAGATCGATAGCGGCCGACGCTTCGCACACATACGGCGTGTCCGATCACCGGGCACAAAAAAGCGGCCCCGTGCTGCCGCCAAAATCGACGGCGACACGGGGCCCAGGGTGGGTCACAGGTTTAGGCCGGTGTCGTGAAGGCTGCGTCAGCTTGCGTAGCTGGCTCGCAGATCCTTCTTGAGCACCTTGCCATTGGCGTTGCGCGGCAGCGACTGGATGAAGTGCATTTCGCGCGGGACTTTGTAGGAGGCTAGGTTGGCGCGGCAGACCGTCTCGATCGTCTCGGCGTCGAGGTCGCCCGCCGTGTCGGCAGTGACCACGAAAGCGGCAAGCCGTTCACCCCATTCGGCGTTGGGAAGCCCCACCACCGCGCATTCCAGCACGCCGGGGATGCGCGTGATGACACGCTCGACGTCGCCCGGATAGATGTTCAGGCCGCCGGAGATGACCATGTCCTTCTTGCGGTCGACGATATAATAGAAGCCCTGCTCGTCGCGCACGGCGATATCGCCCACCGAAACCCAATTGCCGTCCTGCAGCGTTTCTGCGGTCGCCTCCGGCAAGCCGAGATAGCCGTTGAACAGATAGGGCGAACGGCTGAATAACTCGCCGGGCACATTAGCGGGAACCAGTTTGCCTGCATCGTCGCGCAGTTCGACCTCGGTGCATGCGAACGGCGTGCCGACGCAGGTGTCCTTGAGCAACTGGAACTCGGGCCGCATGTTCGTGACGATCCCCGCCTCCGTCGAGCCATACATCTCGTGCAACAGACCCTCGCCATAATAGTCGATGATCTTTTCCTTGGTGCTCTGCGGCAGGGGCGCCGCATTGGCCAGGATCGACTTGAGGCGCCCTTTGCCGCGAAAGCCGTCGAGCATCCGCTCGGGCAGCGCGAACATCTTGTGGAACTGGGTCGGGACCAGGAAAACTCCGGTGGGCTGCCCCGAAGCCATGGCGGCGACCGTTTCCTCCGGATCGAAATCCGCCTTCAGCGTGCACGAACCGCCCAGGAATATGCTGGCGAGCGGATAAAGAAAGCCCGCGCCATGGGCCAACGGCGTCAGGGCGAGAAAATCATCGTCCGGACCATAGCAGTCGAATTCGGAGGCCAGCGCCAATGCAGTCAGCACCCGCGAGCGATGCGGCAGCATCACCCCCTTGGGTTTGCCAGTGGTGCCGGACGTGTAGGGGATGGAGAAGGTCGTCCATTCCGGGATGCGAACGGAGGGCCTTGCGTCCGAGGCGTCCTGCAGCAGCGCCTCATACTGGCTGCCGAAGGTGACGATCCGCGGGCGCGGCGTCTCCATGAGTTCAAGCGCAGCCGCCGCCGTCTCGCTGACGCGGGGATGCACGAAAAGCACCGATGGCGTGCAATCGTCCAGGATCTCGGCAACCTCACGCGCGCTCAGCCGATGGTTGAGGGTGGCCAGCGCGAAGCCGCGCTCGCCCAGCCCCAATGCGACCTCGATATATTCCGCGCAATTGGGCGCGAGGATCGCAGCCCGGTCGCCGATCTCCATGCCGAGCCCGGCGGCGGCGTAGGCGCCGATCTTCGAGAAACGCGAGACGAGTTGGTTGTACCGCAGTTCCCCGCTGTCGGAGCGTATCGCCACCTTGTTCGGCGAGCGTTGGCAGGATGCTCTTACGCCACGGGCGAACGTGAGATGTTCGATGGCCGGTTCCTGGGAGGTATGTATCATTGCGCACCTCGACAGACGAGGACAGCGACCTTCAGTGTGCAGGAACAATTCACTCGATCACCCCCAAGAGATTGAAGCAGCGCCGCCCATTGAAAAATCCCCGTTGGCGGCACCTGTGGGTCTACGCTGGCGGGCAAAGATCAGAGGTTCGTTTTCTTGTCCCGTTGCAGATGCTTGAAGCTCGCCCACGATCTCGAAAAGGCAGCACAAGGTGATCGAGGCGGCGCACATCATCTGCGCGCCGCCTCGCATCGTTGGTCCAGCGTGGCGGAGCGCCTAAGTCCGGACGGGCTCGCGGGTGTCGGCGAAATGCGGCATGACTTCGTGCGCGAACAGTTCGAGCGAACGCTGGATGAAGGGCAACGGCGGTGAGCCTGCGTTGACGATGCCGCTCAGATAATTGATGGTCGGCACCTTCTCCATGAAGGCGGCCAGCTTCTCCGCCACGGTCTTGGGACTTCCGACCAGATTATTGTCGATCGACAAGCGTGCCAGTTCGCGCACCTTGTCGACCCCTTGGCCGGCGGCAAGGACGGTGCCGAAAGTGCCGCCCCCACTGCGCTGCCGCTGATAATGCGCCTCGACATGCGCGATATACCGGGAGATATATTCCTCCGCGACATCCTCCGCCTCCGCGTCGCTCGGCGCGACGAACTGGAATAGCTGGCCGGGGTAAAGATGCTTTGCCGGATCGATTCCATTGGCGCGGCAAGCCTCTTCATAGGTTGCCTGACGCTCGTTATAGCGCTCGATACCCCCTTCGCCCCACGCACCGGTCACGGTGATGTGCGAGATCGACTGCGCCGCAGCCTCGATCAGATTTTCGTGATTGCCGGTCGAGGTGAACAGCGGAATGCCGGTCGCGTTGGAGTTGAGATAGGGCCGCTGGACCGGCGGCGGCACCAACTGTATCGGCCCGAAATCGAAATGCTTGCCATGGAATTCGAAGCGTTCGCCCGACCATGCCTTGAGGATGATCTGGAGCGACTCCCGGTAATATTCCTGGCCCTCCTGATCATTATTGGGGCAGCCGAAAATGCTCGAATGCGGTTGTCCCCCGCCCCGGCCCAGCCCCAGTTCGAGGCGTCCGCCGCTCAGCACGTCGAGCATGGCGGCCCGCTCGGCAAAGCGGATCGGATTGTCGTAATTGACCAGCATCACGCCGGTGCCGAAGCGGATCTTCGATGTCCGCGCCGCGAAATAGCTGAACAGCGTGATCGGGTCGGGCGCGAGGTCATAGGCCTTGAACCGCGCCTGATCCCAATCGAACGGCAGATATTCCGGGTCGTTCGCGAAATGATGTTCTGTCGTGTAAATGGAGTAATAGCCCAGCTTCTCAGCCAGCAGCACATTATCGAGCATGGTCTGGTAGATGCTGGAGGGCTCGCGATCTCCATCCCAGTGGGAGATCAATACAGTACCGAATTTCATGGTCCCTCCGGGTGCGTATCACGCGTCTGATAGTAGGAATTGTACGGGGAAAGCGGGCTTTATCGTGCCAGTTCGGGTTCCTGCTGCGGGAACATCGCCCGGCGCCAGGCGATGCAGCGAATGGCCGCGACGGCTGCCTCTATGCCTTTGTTTAATTCATCTGCGGCGCAGCGCTTGGCCGCGTCCGCGACCGCAAGCACCGGAATGATCTCGTTGATCACCGGCACTCGCCAGCGCAGACCGACATCGCCCAGAGCGCGGGCCGATTCCTGCACGATCATCTCGAAATGGAGCGTATCGCCCTTCACGATCACACCGAAACACACGATGGCCTCGGGGCGCGGCCGCGTCGTGTCTGCGCACAGCATCTCGGCCGCGTAGGAAAGCTCCAGACTGCCGGGAAGCACATGATCCTCGACGTCAGCGCCCTGCTCCACGAGCAGCGCGCGGGCGCAATCGGCCAGCGCGGTCACATATTCCGGAAACCAGGCAGCCTGCAGGATTGCCACCCGCGCGCCGTCGATGCGAGGCAGGTCACGGGTATCGGCGGCAAGCTGCATCGGAATATCCTTCGTCGAGTTCAGGTCGCGGCAGGAAAGGACCGGCGGTGAGGCCGGCCCTGTCCGGCTCAGAAAATTGCGAGCGGATTGATCGGCGACGAGTTGGCCTTGGGCAGGCGCAGCGGCGCCATAGTCGTCAGGAACTCGTACCGGCCCTTGGCGCGGCAGGCTGCGGCCAGACGCTCCATATTGGCGTTGTCGGTGATCATCATGCCCATCGAGACCAGCGTCAGGATGTGCCATGGGATACGGATATTCTCGACCTCCGGCGGCTGCGTATCCATGCCCGCGTCGCACACCATCGTCGAGATCTGGTTCCGATGGACCCATTCGACGCAGTGGATGCTGATGCCCGCCAAGCCCGCCGCGGCCGGGATCACGCCCAGTGCAGCCTCGCGCGCCCAGCGTCCGGTGTAGAAATACAGGATGTCGCCGGGCAGTATCTCGGTCTTCTGTGCGGCCAGCGCCTGCTCGATGTCTTCCATCGTGGCGGCCTCGCCCGGATCGAGCCATTCCTTCTCGTTGATCGCCACCAGGTCGATCAGCACACCGCGTCCGACGATGCCGTCCTTGCCAGCCATGATCGAATTGATCGTCTGGTCGCCAGTCGCATAGGGATCGACATCGTGGCCGTTATAGGTCTTGCCGCCATAGTTGAGGTGGCTCAGCGCATCGAGGTGGGTGGTGAACCAGCCGTGCGGCTGGATGGTCAGCGACTCACCGGCGACGCCGAAGTCCTTCATGCGGTTCCAGAACGGGATATGGAGCGGCGGTTGCGGCGTGTCGACACGCGCATCGCTGGTGATGTCGTTGGCGCAGCTCACGACCGTGCCGTCGACGACCAGCTTGGCCGCAGCAGCGCGCACCTCGTCCGTCAGATAGTTGAGCGTGCCGAGCTTGTCGTCGGCGCCCCATTTGCCCCAGTTGCTGAGCTTCTCGGTCAGCGCATGGAACTCGGCCTGCGTCATCGTGATATTACCGGCAGTCGCGATGGTCATGGATGCTTCCTGTAGTGAGTGAAATAATCAGGCCGCCGCAGCAGCCGTGAACCCGGCCCTGAGGCTATCGATATCCAGTCGCCGACCGATCAGGACGATCTTGCTCGTACGCGCCTCTCCATCGCGCCATGGGCTGCCGGGCGCTCCGTCGAGCGCGCCGCCGACGCTTTGCATGACGATGCGCCGTTGTTCCCCGGCGACGTGAAAAATGCCCTTCGCACGCAGGATGGGATGCGCATGATCGGCCAGCGCGCCATCGAGCCAGCGGGTCAGCGCCATGGCGTCGAGCGGCACATCGAGCGTCAGGGAGGCGCTCACCCAGGGGTCGCCATGGGCATGACCGTGAACGCCATGATCATGTGCATGGTCGTGGTCATGATGCGCCAAAAGCCGCTCAGGCGCGCGGCGAACATGGTCCGGCCCGAACAGCGCCGCGGCCGCTGCATCCAGACCATGATGGACGTCGGCAAACGGATTGAGCCGGGAGAGGCGACCGAGGATTTTCGGCACCGCCTCCAGTGCCTGATCGCCGCGATTGAGCACGAAATGATCCGCGACCAGTATCTGCTCCTGCGTTTCGGGGGTATCGGCGAGCCTGTCCAGCAGGCTGCGCGCATCGACAACCGTGACGATCCCGTCGAGCCGGAACCCTTCCGCGAGCGTGCGGTCGCTGGCAAAGTCGCGCGCGAGCGGCAGCGGCGCTGCTATGCCCGTAGTCTCGATCAGGATCGCGTCGAACCGCGCCGCGTCGGCGAGCTGCTCAAGCGCGGTGACGAGGTCACCCCGCAACGAACAGCACACACAGCCATTGCTGAGTTCCACCGTGTCGACGCCCGCATCGGCGATCAGCGCGCCGTCGATGCCGATCTCGCCTAACTCATTGACGATCACCGCGTAACGGACGCCCTTGGGATCGCGCAATATCGTGTTGAGCAGCGTGGTCTTGCCCGCCCCCAGAAATCCGGTGACGAGACGAACCGACATCCGGCGATCCAAGCCTGTCATCGCACCCCCGCCAGCGGCGAGCATGCCGATGAAAAAATGTGAGGTGCAGTAACGCTCATGTCTTCCCTATAATATGGTTCGGCTAACCGCTGACCGCCACGATGTGCGGTCGGACGATGGTCCCTTCCTGGTCGCCCGATGGGTATCGGCGATGCCACCCCATAGCCGCTTCGATCATGAGCCTACCCGTTCTGTCAATCGCGCCAGCCGGTCGCGGCGGCATCACTCCTCATATGTGGAGCGCAGGCCCGCCGAACGGCGTGAATGGCTCGAAATCGTCCGTAATCGCGCCGAACGGCAGGGACTTTTCCCGTCCGGAATCGCCCAATGCAGCGAGCCTGAATCGGCGCTTCATTGCTGCAGATCGACAAAGGCCCGATAGTCAGCGTGGCCTGCATCATGTTGCAGACCGGCAGGGCGGTGCCACCGATTAGGGCAAACCCAGCACCCCTGGATTCATGACAGTATCGGGGTCGAGCATGCGCTTCATCCCGACCACCAGATCATGTGCGCCCTCCCCCAAACGGCCGAGATAGGGATAATGGCGGCCGATCTGGGTATGCAGGGAGCCGATTTCGTCGAGCGCCTCGACCAGCGCCTCTCGCAGCATCGTGACCACAGTTTCCGCCTCCGCCTGTCGCGGCGCATCGGCGTCCGCACGGCCGCCCTGGTCGATCAGGGTCGTACGGGCATGGTCGGTCAGGCGGTCGGGCCAAAGGAACATCGGTTCGATGGTCACTGCCCCCGCCCCCAGATTGGCCAGCAATATGCGCGCCTTTATGCCACTGCGCTGCATCGCCCCGGAATGAGCGCTCAACACCGATCGGATGCGGTCCATGGCATCGAGGGCGCGGGAATGCGGTACGATGAAATGGACGGGCACCCAGCGTTCGCCCTTGCCACCGGCAAGACCCGTGACCGGGCCAAAGGGTTCGCGCAGCATAGCCTGCGGCACGGCGGAATGGGCGGGCGCCAATCCGCATGCCTCGGCCAGCGCTGCGATCCGCCGCCGCGCCGCCTGACATTCCGCCTCCCCCTCGCCTTCCAGAAAGGCATGCAAGGCATATCCTCGCGCGCCCGCGCCTGTCGCCACGCCCGCGCGTGCCATCGTCGCGCCTTGGCTGAGCCGTCGCCGCAGCGACCCTTTGCCGGTGAACAGCGCAGCCACATGCCGGAAACGTTCCCGCCAACCTGTCTGCGCGATCCGTTCGGCCTGCAGGCGCACATCCATACCGATGATCTGACTGGCGATGCCGATCTGGCTCGCCTTCTCGAGAAAGGCGAAGACCCGGTCCAGCTTGTCCGTCTGCCAACTCGCACAGTCACGCAAGGCCGGGCTGCGCCTCAGCCGCAGAACGATGGCCGTCTTGATCCCCATGGCACCGCAATCGCCGGTGAACAGGCCCGTCATGTCCGGGCCGAAATGGCGCAGGAACGGGGGCGCCGTCCCGACTGCCCAGCTACCCGTCCGTACGACCTTTCCCTCGCCCGTCACCACTTCCAACCCGACAACGCTGTCGGCCGCCGTCCCGAACAAGCCGGAGCCGTAGAAGACCGCATTATGCGAAACGCCGCCGCCGATGGTCGCGAGCCGCCCGGACACCGGCCCGCGATAGGGCACTTCGAGCCCTTTCGCTGCCAATGCATCGGCGAGAGCCGACCAGCTGCAGCCCGGTTCGACGACCACATACATGTCCCGGACATTGATCTCGCGGATGAGCGCCATCGCGCGCATATCGACCGCCACCGTCTGCTCCGACGCCTCGGCGACGACGGAACGGGTATAGCTCATCGCCGCACCGCGGGGCACCAGGCCGATGCCGTGGCGCCGTGCGATGGCGACGATCGCGACTATCTGCGCGGTATCGACGGGACGCACCACCGCCGCGACGGGCGCGCCGATGGTAAAGACGTCCTGCCCCGCCAGCCTGCTAGCTTCGCCCCCGCGCTCGAAGCCATCCGGTCCCAACACATTCTGCAGCGCCAGCAACGCGCCGGGTACATCGGGCGTCACGGTCATTCGGCCGGAACCGCGAACCTAATCCGCAACTCGGTCTTCAGCACCTTGCCATTGGCGTTGCGCGGCAGGGCGTCCATGATCTCCAGTATCTTTGGAATTTTATAGGCGGACAGTTTGTCCTGGCAGAATTCTGCGATGTCACTTGCCATCAGCGTCTCGCCCGGCCGCAGCACCGCGCAGGTCAGCAACGTCTCGCCCCAACGCTCGTCGGGCAGGCCGATGACCGCAACCTCCGCGATGGCAGGATGGCGCACCAGCACCTCCTCCACCTCACGCGGATAGATGTTCACGCCGCCGCTGATGATCATGTCCTTCTTGCGGTCGACGATATAGAAAAAGCCGTCCGCGTCCCGCCGGGCCAGGTCGCCGACCGTCACCCAGCCATCGCGGATCGCCTTTTCCGTTTCTTCGGGACGCTTCCAATAGCCGTTGAACAGCGTGGGCGAGGACACCCAGAGTTCGCCGACTTCGTCTGTGTCGCAAATCGATCCGTCCTCGCGGCGTATCTCGATCTGGGCATGCGGTTCGGGCGTGCCGACACAACGCTCCTTCAGCAGCTGGAACCTGGGACGCAGGCTGCACACCACGCCCATTTCCGTCGCGCTGTAGAGTTCGTGCAGAAGACCCTCGCCGAAGAAGGGAATGATCTTTTCCTTCATCGCCTGCGGCAGGGGAGCGGCGTTGGAAATCAGCGCCTTGATCGGGGGATTGCGGCACTCGTCCAGAACGGATTGCGGCAGTTCGAAGACCATCTGGAAATGCGTCGGCACCATGAAGATGCCGGTGAACGCACCGCTCTGGAGCTTGCGCAGCGTGAGTTCGGGATCGAAGCGATCGAGGATCTCGAACCACCCGCCCGAGGCCAGCGTGGCGAGCGGATAGGCAAGGCCGCCGCCAAAGGCCATCGGCGTTATCACCAGAAAGCTGTCGTCCGGCCCGAAGCAGCCAAATTCCGCGCTGCTGACCAATCCATAGAGCAGGCGCGAACGATGCGAAAGTTGTACGCCCTTAGGGAGGCCGGTGGTGCCCGACGTGTAGGGTATCGTCCAGACGTCCCATTCCTCGATGACCGGCAGGCTGTCCGGCGTACCCGCCCCATCCAGCAGCGCCTCATAGTCCTCGCCGAAGACGAAGATGGGTATCTCGGGATCAAGTCCGGCCGATTTTACAGCCTGAGCCGTGAGTTGATCGACGAAGACAACCTTGGCTTCCGCATTCTCCACCACCGCACGGATTTCCGCCGGCGTGAAGCGGGGATTGACGGTCGCCACCGCCACGCCCGCATCGGGCATGCCAAGTGCGACCTCCATATATTCCAGGCAGTTGCGCGCCACGATCGCGCAATGATCGCCCTTCTGCAGGCCCAAAGTCGTGATCGCCGCGTCGCGCAACTTGTCGCAGCGCGCGACGAGATCGCCATAGCTCCGCTCCGCCCCATCGAAGACGATGGCCTTGCGCGAGGGATCGCGCCGCATGGAGGCGCGCACCGACCTCAGCGCGGTCATCGAAACGAGGCTTTGCGGCACTTGCGCCGTACGCACGGGATAGTTCATCGTCTGCTGCATCGCCTCCAAGGATCGGCGGGGCGGTTCAGGCTGTCGGAACTGTTCCCCGGAGGTCATGGTGGACAAGGGTCGGCGCGATGGCTTCCTTTCCGACAATCTCCTACACATATGCGTAAGAATTCCGCTTCGACCGGGATTTGCGCGCAGGGCTGATGTCTCATGGCCATGTCATCACGTCAGTGAACCAGGGGCTCCCAATGCTGAAACTTTTCGACGACGCCCACGTACGTCTCGACGCCGGGCGCGTCCCGCACTTCATCACGCGCTGTCGCGCCATTCCGCGCCCCTAAGACCGATGTCCGACGTCCCCTATGCCCCGCTGCTCTCACGCGGCTATCTCGACCTGTCCGACGGCCAGATGCACTATATCCATCGGCCGGGCCGCGGCACGCCGATCCTGTTCCTGCATCAGACAGCCAGTTCGGGGCGGATGTGGGTCGCCACCATGGAGCGGCTGGATGTGGCCAACCCGCTATGGGCGGTCGATACGCCGGGCTTCGGCAACAGCTTCGACCCAGCCGTCGAACCGGACATGGACGACTATGTCCGCTGGCTGATGGAGGCGGTGTCCGCCATGTCGCAGGGGCCGGTGCATCTTGTCGGTCACCATACGGGCGCCGCCATCGCGCTAGCCGCCGCAACACGCCATCCCGGCGTCGCGGCTTCGCTCTCCCTGATCGGTCCGTCGCTGCTGTCGGACCAGGAGCGCACAGGCTATGCCGGCAAGCTCGGTGCCCCTTTCCGTCCCGGCCGCAGCGGCGCCTATCTCCTTAAGAACTGGGAATATCTGCGGGTCGGCGGCGCGGATGCCAACACCGCGCTGCTTCACCGCGAGATGATCGACATGCTGCGCGGCTGGGCCAGCCGCCCGCACGCCTACCATGCGGTTTGGGCGCAGGACACGGCGGCGCAGCTCGAATGCATCACCTGCCCCCTGCACCTGATCTCCTCGCCCGACGACCTGCTGCATAGCTATTTCCAGCGCGCAGGCGAACTACGCCCCGACGCGTTGCGCACGACGCTGAGTGGCGGCGCCAATTTCGTGCCCGATCTCGTGCCGGACGAGTTCGCCGCAGCCTTGCTGAATTCGGGCTTTTACGTGCGCTGATCCGGGGGCCGAGTTGCGGAAACATTGGCCACGCAAGCATGCACTGCCCATTAAGTCTTCATGACCGTTATGACCTGAAGGCGCATCGTTCCCTTTATGCCATGGTCGGCATAATCGACGCCCATGCCGGATTGCTTGATGAGCGGAAACGGGACATCGGGGTCGAAGGCTGCATGCCGGTTCACCGCTGCCGAGCCGACATGGATACGCCCCGCGATCCGCTCGCCTTCTTCCAGATCGGCTGTCCATACTGAGGCCATCAGCCCATATGGCCCGGCGTTGATCCGGTCGATCACATCATCGATCCGATCATAGGCGACGACCGGGATGACCGGCCCGAATTGCTCCTCGTCGACCAGCATCGTGCCGTCGCACAGGCCCGTGACGACCGTCGGCGGATAGAAATAGCCCGGCCGGTCGAGCGGCGCGCCGCCCGCCACTATGCGCCCGCCCGCCGCCTTGGCATCCTCCACGATGGCGCAGACCCTGTCGAACTGCGCCCGGTTCTGGATCGGCCCCATCGTGACCCCCTCCTCGAACCCGTTGCCGAGACGGTGACGACCGGCCGCGGCGGCCAGTCCTGCCGCGACCTCTTCCACCCTGTTCGACGGAACATAGATCCGTTTGATAGCCGCGCAGAACTGGCCGCAATTGCTGAAGCCGAGCTGCGCGGCGAGGGCGATCAACGCATCGACCGGCCCATCGTCGAGCAGGATCGCCGCATCATTGCCGCCCAGTTCCAATGTCACTGGACGGAGGAACTCCGCCGATTGCCGGGCGATAGCAATCCCGGTGCGGGTCGAACCGGTGAAGGACAGCTTGTCGAACCCTGCATGGGCGCTCATCGCGGCCCCGACAGCGCCGCCCCCGCCGACGATGTTCAAAACCCCGTCCGGCAACAGGCCGCGACTGATCCGCCCCAGTTCCAATGTGCTGATCGGGGTAAGCTCGGACGGCTTCAACACGACGCTGTTGCCCGCGATCAGGGCCGTGGCGACCTTTATCATGCCAAGCAGCAGCGGGCCGTTCCACGGCGCGATGGCCGCGACGACACCCAGCGCGTGCCAGCGTTCCACGACACGTCGGCCCGGCTCGTCGATCAGCACATGATCAGGCACGCGCCGCCGTGTGATCGTGCGCATGCGGGGAGCCAAAGCCGCTACGAACATGCGGGAGAGCGCGACCGGCATGCCCTGCTCCATCGTGTGCAGCGTCGCGAGCCATTCCCGCTCCCGGTCGATAGCATCGGCGAAGGCGTCGATCAGCCGGGCGCGCTCGTCCCAGCCCAGCGCTTCCCAGCCAGGCTGCGCACGGCGTGCGGCCAGGACTGCCCGGTCCAGTTCTTCCTCGGTCGCGACAGGGCTGCGTTGAAAGGCCGTGGCCGTCGATGGGTCGATGACATCCTCGAACCGTGTCCCGACCGCCTCGCCATCGATAGTCTGCGAAAATTGAGCCTGCCTTGCCCTCTCGATCCAGTCCGTCACGATATGACCCCTTCAATCACCTGTTCCCGCGCCCCGATGCCCTATGCAGGCAACGTTACCGTGCTGGGATCGTAAGCCATGCGTTCGCGATGCGTCGTCAATGTGCGGGGCGTCTCGCCCCCCGGCCCTTCGCGAAAGGCCTGCCCCTGCCGACGCGATTCCAGAAGCATCAATCCGGCACGTTCGGACCGTGCGCGTTCATAGAGGGACAGCGCGGCTGGCGGCGCGGCGCACTCTCCGAAAGCGCGTGCCAATATGACCGCATCCTCGATGGCCATGGCAGCGCCGAGACCAAGGAAGGGCAGCATCGGATGGGCGGCATCGCCCAGCAGCGCCACGCGCCCCTGTACCCAGGACGCCAGCGGATCGCGGTCATAAAGCGCCCATTTGGCCGTGCCCTCCGGCGGCGCATTGGCCGCAAGCCCCCGAACATCGCTGTGCCATCCCTCGAACAGCGCCTGGAGTTCCTCGACCGAGCAACGTTCGGACCAGCCCTCCCCCGTCCAACTGGCCGTCGTCACGAACGCCACGCAGTTGACGAGGCTCTTGTTCCGGATGGGATAGCGCGTCAGCGATCTGCCCGGCCCGACATAGGGGCCGGAAGGACTGGCCAACATATAGGGCCGCGCCTTGTCCATCGGCACGAGGAAGCGATAGGCAACCTGTCCGGTAAAGGCCGGCTCCTCTTTGCCGAACATCTGCGCGCGGACGGCCGACCGGACCCCGTCGCAGCCGATTAGCGCGTCGCCGCGCGCCGTTCGCCCATTCGCAAACCGGACGGTCACGCCGTCGCCATCCTGGTCGAAACCCTCGAAGTCACAGCCCAGATGGATGGCGTCCGGCGCCAGATCCAGCACGGCGTCACGCAGGACCGCGAACAATTCGGCGCGGTGGACCAGATGGGTGGGCCCGAGATTCTCGGCTTTCCACTGTCTGTCCTTGAACGCACCGCCCAACACGGCTCCGGTCCGATAGTGCAGCGCGGCCATGGCACCCTCCGGCCGGTCCGACACGGCTGTCAGCGCCTGCTCCAGCCCGAGGGAGTAGAGACCCCTGCTCGCCGTCGCGCCCACCGTGATGCCCGCGCCGACGTCGCCAATGGCTCTGGCCTTTTCGAACACGTCCACCGCATGACCAGCCCGGAGCAGCGCCAGCGCGGCGGTCAATCCTCCTATGCCAGCCCCCACGATGATTATCTTTTTCATCACACGCTCCATTGCCAGACTGCCAAGGCGACGGCGACAAACGCCCTCCGTCATCCGCAGGCGCGCGGCGACGTGGGTTAGCGGCTAAACAGGCCGCCGGGCGTGAGACAAAGGAAATGGCGCGGCGCTGAACATACCTGTTGCGATGGAAGGACAGGACAGGAATTTACCCCGCCGGATCGTCGCACGATGAGCTGCGTGCCGACCGCAGGGCACAGCGCCGTCGACTTGTTTTCAAATTCCGCGCGCTAACGGCAGGCGGCGCTCCGGCGCTACCAACATCACAAGAGCGCCGATGTCGGTATCGAAGCAGCGCTGCAATCGGGCGAGCGGGCCGCCCGAGAGGTGATCGCAGCAATGCGCTGATCCCTTTCGCGCTCTTCCGAAAATAAAGATGGAGCACAACAAGCCGGACCCGACCGCCAAGCGATAGTTTAGAGAGCCATGCGCAAGCCAACCGATGCATTGTGGCGCGCCTCGTTGCCCACTTCGGCACCATAGACCGCAAAGAGGTCGAGACGCGCATTGAGGTCGTAACGAAAGCCCACGCGACCGGTCACTTGCGTCGCTTCCCGCGTCACGCCCGGCACTCGGTAAGTCAGCGCAACATCATGGAAAGAGGCGGTGGCGGCGCTGGCCCGACCATCGAACTGATGCCTGATCCCGAAGGAGAGAGACGGATGCAGTCGGGCGGTATCGGACTGCCCTCCCAGCAAGGACACATCGCCGTCGACCATCCAACGCATGGTCTGTTCCCTCGCCACCGACAAGGCAAATGGCCCGGCGCCATCCTCCTGCGTGGCTCCGCGAACGGTACTGATCCCCGTCAGCCCGACGGTCGGCCTGACGAGCCAGTTGCCGCGCATCGGGAGCGTGAAGGACGCCCGCAGATTGCCCACCCAGCTGTGCAGATCGTAGCGTCCGATGACGGGAGCAGACAGGGCGGTTCGCCGCGTTTGCGCTGTGCCGTCGCTATAGGCCGCCAGTGCGTCGAACTGGACCGGGCCGAAGCGAAGCTGCCCCTGGACGCCCGCAATCACGCCGTCCGTCTCGGTGCGCGCTCCAAGGCCCGCAATGGTCTGGCGCCCGTCGAGATAGCCGACGAAGGCACCGACCCATCCCGTCTGGTGCGCGATACCGACCCCCGAAAGTCCGCCATAGGTTTCCGAGCGGGCCAGGCTCGTGCCCTGAACGGCATTGCCGCCGAGCCGACGGTGATCGGTCAGGGCTTGGCCGAAGGTAAACAGGCCCGTGCGCCGGGGCTGCGTCATGACCAGCGAACGCGCAGCGTCCACGATGGTGAGCGCCTGCTCCGTGCCGAGTTGCGAGGCGGAGGCATAGGCTTCGGGAGACAAGGTCTGGAAGGCAGCGCTATTGGCCGACCCTCCGGCAGTCAGCAAGTTTGGCACCGCCGCGAGCAACTCCGTGCTTGCCTGGCCCGCGATCAATATGGTGTTGAGATAATCGATGGAGGCATTGATTTGGGGCGCGAAAGCGGGGTTTGTCGCAAAGGTGCCGAGTATTTGCAGGCGAGTGGCCGACTGGCTCAGGAACCCTGCAATCGTCGATGGCTTGTTGATCGTCGAATAGGTGCCGTTGATACCGCCCTCCGCCATGATGAGGTCGAGCGTGACACCCGGCGTCAGCGGGCGCGTGCCCGTCAGCGTCAATGTGGCGCCAGGCGTGATCGTGAGCGTGCCCGAAAGGCGCAGCTGATCGCTGACCGTGGGCGTAAGCTCGAACAGGCTTGTCGAACCGGCGGCGAGGCTGACGTTACCGATCACGGTCATCGTCCCCGGCGACGCGCCCGGACTGAGCGTACCGGCGACCGCGATGTCGCCTGTCACCGTGCCCGCAGAGCCGAATGTCGCAGTTGGTGCCACAGTGATGCGCGATGCGGCGATGCGTGATCCGGCAAGCCCGATCAGGCGCCCCCGGTCGATCGTGACCGAACCGAATGCCCCGTCACCGCCAAAACTGACTATGC
>JBEVNC010000046.1:0-11810 GCA_040508315.1 Sphingobium sp. | reverse complement strand
CAAGAATCCGCAGCGCAACATGCCGATCGGCCTGATCGGCAGCCTCGGCGTCTGCACCATCTTCTACATGCTGGTTTCGGCCGGCGTGATCGGCACGGTCGGCGCACAGCCGGTGGTGGACGCGAGCGGGCATGGCCTGCGCCCGGGCAGCGCCGAGCTGTCGGCCGCCTGCTCGGCGATCGGCGACGCGAAGCTCGTATGCTCGAAGGAGGCGCTGGCCTGGACGCTGCGCGAGATCGGCTGGCCCCAGATCGGCAACCTGCTTGGCCTCGCCGCCGGCCTGGCGCTGCCCTCGGTCATCCTGATGATGATGTTCGGCCAGACGCGCATCTTCTTCGTGATGAGCCGTGACGGCCTGCTGCCGCCGGTCCTGTCGACGATCCACAAGCGTTATCGCACGCCGCATGTCATCACGATCCTGACCGGTATCGGCGTCGCGCTGTTCGCCGCTTTCTTCCCGGTAGGTGCGCTGGCCGACATCTCCAATTCGGGAACGCTGTTCGCCTTCGCGATGGTCGCCATTGCAGTCATGGTGCTGCGTAGGACCGATCCCGACCGCCGCCGCCCCTTCCGCACACCGGCGGTGAACATCATCGCGCCGATCGCGGCCATCGGCTGCGTCTACCTGTTCGTCAGCCTGTCCTGGTACACGATCGGCCTGTTCTTCGGCTGGGCGGCCATCGGGTTCGTGGTCTATTTCGGCTATAGCCGCGGGCACAGCCATGTCGGCCGAGGGGTTACGGATGTGCCGGAAACCGATGAGGATGCACCGCCCCTGCCCGTCCCGCCGGTCACGCTGAAGCCCTGAACGCTGAAGCCTTGGCGATACGGGCCGCGATGACGCGGCCCGTTCGATCCATTAAAGCGCGATCTGCTCGTGCTTTCCCGCTTCCTGCGGGTCGATATGCTTGCCGGTCAACAGTTTGAACAGGCCCTTCACGCCAAGGTCGGCGGTCCACACCTCCGCATCGTCCAGGTCGAAGCGCAGCATCAGCAGATTGGGGTCGTTGCGCCCGCCGTCATACCAGGCTTCGACCTGCTTGGACCAATAGCGGTCGATTACGGCTGGATCGGTTTCCGTGCGCAGCGTGCCCGCAATGCAGGCGAACAGGTCGTGACCCTTGGCCGAGAAATGCGCCATGGCGGGGCCGCCCGTCTCCAGCCGGTTTCCCTTGGAGGTGTAGAACCAGAAGGCGCTGTCGGCATCCTTGTCGAGCTGCGCCGTCATAGGCAGCGCATGTTCCGTCGCCCCCTGAAGGTTCACCAACAGGAAGGGGCTGGCCTCCAGCGCCTTCCAGAACTGCTTGCGAACTGTATCTGTCATAATGCTCTCCTTTCAGGGGCAGCAACGGTTCGCCCCGCGCGATGGTTTCTTGGCGCGCTCAACCGCTGGTCGCAGGGCGCTTGCAAGCGCCGGAGAAATGGCGGAACATAGCAGGAACAATGACAAAGCTTACCCGCCTCGAGAAACTTGCGATATTGGCCGATGCCGCCAAATATGACGCATCCTGCGCCTCCAGTGGCGCGCAGAAGCGCGATTCCAAGGGCAGTGGCGGCATTGGGTCCACCACGGCGATGGGCATCTGCCACAGCTATGCGCCGGATGGCCGCTGCATCTCGCTGCTCAAGATATTGATGACCAACATGTGCATGTTCGAATGCGGCTATTGCATCAATCGCTCGACATCGAACGTCCGCCGCGCCGCCTTCACGCCCAAGGAAGTGGTCGACCTGACGCTCGACTTCTACAAACGCAATTATATCGAGGGACTGTTCCTCTCTTCAGGCATCGTGCGCAGCCCCGACTATACCATGGAGCGGATCGTCGAGGTCGCCCGCTCGCTGCGGGAGGATCATGGCTTTCGCGGTTATATCCACCTCAAGACCATACCGGAGGGCGACCCGGCGCTGATCGCGCAGGCGGGCCGCTATGCCGACCGCCTGTCGATCAACCTCGAACTGCCGAGCGACGAGGGGATTGCCGCACTCGCCCCGGAGAAGAGCGGACCGCACATCCGCCGGACCATGGCCGATCTTGGCAAGCGCATCGGCGCGGCCAAGGCGGAGCGCAAGGAATCGCGCCGTGCGCCGATATTCGCGCCTGCCGGGCAAAGCACCCAGATGATCGTAGGCGCGGACGATTCGGGCGACGACCGCCTGCTGTCCGCCAGCACGCAGATGTACGACCGCTACGGCCTGCGCCGCGTCTATTATTCCGCCTTCTCGCCTATTCCCGATGCCAGCCGGTCGCTGCCCGTGCAGGCGCCGCCATTGCTGCGCGAACATCGGCTGTATCAGGCGGACTGGCTGCTGCGCTTCTATGGCTTCACGCTGCCGGAGATCGGATCGACCATGACGGGCGGGCTGCTGCCGCTCGACATGGACCCCAAGCTAGCCTGGGCGATGGAGCGGCGCGACATGTTTCCAGTCGACGTCAATCGCGCGCCGAGGGAATCGCTGCTGCGCGTGCCCGGCCTTGGCGTGCGGGTCGCCGACCGGTTGATCGCGGCGCGGCGGCATCGCGCCTTGCGGCTGGAGGATGTGGGACTGCTATGCCAGTCGCTGCGTAAGATCAGGCCGTTCATCGTGACTGCGGACTGGCGGCCGGTCGCATTGCTGGACCGGGCGGATTTGAAGGCGCGGATCGTGCCGCCGGCTGCGCCCAAGCAATTGTCGCTGTTCGGGGTGTAGTATGTGGCGTCGGCTTCCGTGCTCCTGCGAAAGCAGGAGCCTAGGGCAAGGAAATGCCCGCCTACCCTGGATTCCTGCCTTCGCAGGAACACGGTGGTAGCGGTGATGGCGAGCATCTGCCTTTCGGCCGAGGATGATTTTACAGGCTGGCGGGAGGCGGCTCGCAATCTGCTGGCGGCAGAGATCGCCCCTGAACATATTCTTTGGCAGGTGTCGGGACAAGGCACGGACGACCTGTTCGCCGACACGGCCACCCCCATGCCGCCCGCCGACCCCGGCATCCGCATCCCCCGCGACCTGATCGCGCAGATGCGCCTCGCCCTGCTCCACAGCGATGGGGATCGCTTCACCCTCGCCTATCGCATCCTGTGGCGCATGCGCCGCCTGCCAAACCTCCACGCCGATCCGGCCGATCCCGACATGATCCGCCTGTACGCGCTGGCCAAGACCGTGCGGCGCGACATGCACAAGATGCATGCGTTCGTGCGCTTCCGAAAAACCGGCGAGGCGAACGGGCGGGAAAGTTTTGCCGCCTGGTTCGAGCCGGATCATCATATCGGCCGCGCGGTCGCTGGATTCTTCCGCGCGCGCTTCGCCGGGATGGATTGGCTGATCGTCACGCCGGACGTCAGCATCGGCTGGGACGGCGAGACGCTGAGCGAGGGACCGGGCGGCACCCGCGCCGACGTGCCCACCGACGACGCAGTGGAGGCGGAATGGCGCGCCTATTATGCCAGCATCTTCAACCCGGCGCGGGTCAAGGTCGCGGCAATGAAGAAGGAGATGCCGGTCCGTTACTGGCGGAACCTTCCCGAGGCGATGCTCATTCCGGACCTACTGGAAAAGGCGGACAGGAGGGTGGATGCCATGGTGCGCGACAGTAGCTACAAGCCGGACCTGTTCGATGCCCCGGCCGCGCCGGATGAACCCCGCTTCGACTCGCTGGCGGCGCTCTATGCGGCGCTGGCGAAGGGCGATGCGCCGCCGTCGGAGGGCTTTTCCGACCATATCGTGCCGGGCGAAGGCCCCGCCCGCGCCGCCATCATGCTGGTGGGGGAGCAGCCCGGCGACCGGGAGGATGAGGAGCGGCGGCCCTTTGTCGGTCCGGCGGGGCAATTGCTCGACCATTGTCTGGAGGCGGCGGGGATAGACCGTGGCCGCACCTTCCTGACCAATGCGGTCAAGCGTTTCAAATTCACCCCGCGTGGCAAAAGGCGGCTGCACGCAACGCCCAATGGCGGCGACATCGCCCATTATCGCTGGTGGCTGAACGAGGAGATCCGGCTGGTCGATCCGGCCATCGTCGTCACCTTGGGCACCACCGCGCTGCAGGCGGTGTCGGGCAAGAAACAGGCGCTTGCCCCCTTGCGCGGCACGGTCGAGCCATGGGGGACACGCCGCCTGCTGGTCACCATTCACCCCAGTTTCCTGCTGCGCCTGCCCGACGAACAGGCACGCGAGATCGAGCGCAGCCGGTTCGTCAGGGAATTGCGCAAGGCGGCGGAGGCAGCATGACCGATGATAATATCGCCGGTGAACAACATGTTGTTTTCGGTTCATGCAACCCGGCCCGGTTCCGAAACATTCTCCCGACCTGAGATAGAACAAAGGAAATTCTCATGTTGCAGTTCGGGAAGAAGATGCTGCTGGCGATCAGCCTGGGCGCGATGACGCTGGGCGGTTCTGCCGCGATGGCGCAGCGTCATGACGATAATCGCAATGGCTGGTCGCAGAATGACCGGCGTGGCGACGGCCGGAACGACAGGCGCGACGATCGGCGTGACGACAGGCGCGGGGATCCACGCAACGATCGCCGCGATGACCGCCGGGCCGACAGGCGCGACGACCGCCGCGACGACCGCCATGCCGGTAACTGGAAGAACTGGAAAAATTACGACTATAATCGCCGGGCGCCCGGCGCGCGTGGCTACTATGCGGAGAATTATTATCGCGGCGGCTATAAGCCCGTTCGCGTGACCCGCAACACCCGCATCTATCGCGGCAATAACGGCAATTATTATTGCCGCCGCAATGATGGCACCACTGGCCTGATCGTCGGTGCGGCGCTGGGCGGCGTGGTCGGCAACCAGCTCGACCGGGGCGGCAGCAACCTGCTGGGCACGCTGCTCGGCGCCGGTGCGGGCGGTCTCCTGGGCCGTGAGATCGACCGTGGCGGGGTGTCTTGCCGCTAAGCCTATCCTTTAGCGAAGGGGACGGATGCTTTCCCCCGTCCCCTCCCCTGCCGGGGCGCGACATCGTGCGAGCCGCATGACGCCGCGCCCCGATTGGAGCGTGGATTGGATTGGGGCTGACCGCACCGGCATCCATGTGCGCCCGGCGGACCTGTGGATCGACCCGTCCGTTCCGCGCGAGATCGCCCTCGTCACCCATGGCCATGCCGACCATGCCCGCGGCGGCCATGGCGAGACCATCGCGACGCGCGAGACGCTGGCGATCATGGGCCTGCGCTATGGCACGGTCGACGGCACTGCCCTGGCTTATGGCGATAGCATCGAGCGTGGCGGGGTGCGCATCAGCCTGCACCCGGCCGGCCATGTGCTGGGGTCCGCGCAGGTCCTGCTGGAACATGGCGGCCAGCGGGTGGTCGTGACCGGCGACTATAAGCGGCGACCCGATCCGACCTGCGTGCCGTTCGAGCCGGTGCCGTGCGACATATTCATTACCGAGGCGACGTTCGGCCTGCCCGTCTTTCGCCACCCGCCGATAGAGGGGGAGATCGCCAAGCTGCTGAACGCGCGGGCTGCGAACCCGGATCGCTGCGTGCTGGTGGGGGCCTATGCGCTGGGCAAGGCACAGCGGGTGATCGCGGAGCTGCGCCGCGCGGGCCATGTCGCCCCCCTCTATCTCCACGGCGCGCTGGAGAAGATGTGCCACCTCTACGAGACGCTGGGCGTCGATCTGGGCGAACTGCGCCTTGTCAGCGAGGCGGAGAAGCAGGATCTGGCCGGGAGCATCGTCCTGTGTCCGCCGTCCGCGCTCACCGACCGCTGGAGCCGCCGCCTGCCCGACCCCATCACCGCCATGGCGTCGGGGTGGATGCGGGTGCGCCAGCGCGCGCGGGCGAAGCAGGTCGAACTGCCGCTGATCATCTCCGATCATGCCGACTGGGACGAACTCACCCAGACCATCGCGGAACTGCGCCCCGCGGAGACATGGGTGACGCATGGCGCGGAGGAAGCGCTGGTCCACTGGTGCCAGACCCGGCAGTTGCGCGCGCGGGCACTGGCGGTCGCCGGATATGAGGATGAGGATGATTGAGGCTTCCCCAAAATCCTCCCCCGTAGGGGGAGGGGGACCGTTCGCGCAGCGAATGGTGGAGGGGTATCGCCCGATCGAGAGGGTGCTACCCCTCCACCACTTTGTGGTCCCCCTCCCCCTACGGGGGAGGAACTTGCGGTAATGCGCGCTTTTGCCCGCCTGATCGACGCACTCGTCTATACCCGGTCGCGCAATGCCAAGGTCGCGCTGATCGCCGATTATCTGCGCGTCACGCCGGACCCCGACAGAGGCTGGGCGCTCGCCGCGCTGACCGACGCCATCGACCTGCCCGCCGTTAAATCGGCGACCATCCGGGCCATGGCGGAAACCCGCGTCGATCCCGTGCTGGTGGGCATGAGCCGCGCCTATGTGGGGGATACGGCGGAGACGGTCGCGCTGATCTGGGAAACGCCCAATGCCGGGCCGGGCGAAGACATCGCCTTGTCGGCGGTCGTCGACCGGCTGGCGACGTTGAGCCGGGCCGAGGCGCCGGTCATCCTCGCTGCCATGCTCGACCGGATCGAACCCGAAAGCCGCTACGCCCTGCTCAAACTCGCGACCGGCGGCATGCGCGTCGGGGTGTCGGCGCGGCTCGCCAAGGTCGCCTTTGCCGAGGCGTTCGGTGTCTCGGTCGATGCCGTGGACGAATATTGGCATGCGCTCAGCCCGCCCTATGACGGGCTGTTCGCCTGGGCGGAGGGGCATGGCGAAACGCCCGACCTGTCCGACACCGCATGGTTCCGCCCGTTCATGCTGGCCCACCCGCTGGAGGAGACCATAGTCTCGCTCGGCGAGTTCGCGGCGGAATGGAAATGGGACGGCATCCGCATCGAAATGGTCGGCACCCCGTCGGAGCGCCGCCTGTTCAGCCGCGGCGGCGACGAGATCGGCGCCGCCTTCCCGGAGATCGTGGAGGCGCTCGACTTCATCGGCGTGCTGGACGGCGAGCTGATGATCCGGGGCGATGCGCAGGGGGGCGAAGCAGGCAGCTTCAACGCCCTGCAACAACGGCTCGGCCGCAAGACCGTGACGAAGAAGATGATGGCGGACCATCCGCCCTTCGTGCGCCTGTACGATGTGCTGGAGACGGGCGGACGCGACCTGCGCGGCCTGCCCTGGACGGAGCGGCGGCAGGTGCTGGAAAGCGTCGCCGCCTCGCTCCCCGCCGACCGTTTCGACCTGTCCCGCCTGATCGATGCGGCGGATTTCCAGGCGCTCTCCGCAATCCGCGACGCAGCGCGCGACGCGGCCATCGAGGGCGTGATGCTGAAACGGCGCGACAGCCCCTATGTCGCCGGGCGCAAGACGGGCCTGTGGTACAAGTGGAAGCGCGACCCGCTGACCGCCGATTGCGTGATGATGTACGCCCAGCGCGGCAATGGGCGGCGCGCGTCCTTCTATTCCGACTATACCTTCGGCTGCTGGACGGAAGACGGCGAACTGCTGCCAGTCGGCAAGGCCTATTCCGGTTTCTCCGACGAGGAACTGAAATGGCTGGACCGTTTCGTACGCACGCACACGCTGAATCGCTTCGGCCCCGTGATCGAGGTCGAGAAGTCGCTGGTGCTGGAGGTCGCGTTCGATTCCATCCACGCCAGCAAGCGCCACAAGTCCGGCCTCGCCATGCGTTTCCCGCGGATCAAGCGCATCCGCCGGGACAAGCCTGCGGCAGAGGCGGACCTGATCGCGACGCTGCAGGCGATGGCCACGTAGTCCGTCCGCCCGTCTAGAACAGCAGCGCTATATGAGCGACCAGCGTATCGTCCGCGTCCCGCGCATGTCCCGTTCCCGTCGCGCCGACATAGCGGATGCCGCCCCCCAGCCTGCCGCGACCATAGCTGAGGCCGATGCCATGATCCCGGTAGCGCGCGCCATCCGGCCGCAACCTGTCGGCGCGGACAGGATCGGTGACGGCGCCCGCTGACCGCCCGACATGGACATCGACTGCCCAGGGTTGCCCCGGCACCGCGGCGCGGGCGCGCATATGCGTATAGAGATTGTCGCCGCCAATCGCATGCTGGCGGGGCGCATAAGCGATCCCGGCGCCCAGCGTGATCCAGGCGATGTCATAGGCGGCATCCGCCTCGACCTCGCAAAAGGCGCTTGCGCCGCCGGGAAAGGCGCGGCATCCGCCGCCCGCGTCGATCCGCACCGGGCCGTCGCTCAGCCGCTGCCGCAGCCCCATTGCGAGCGCGACGTCCCCGCCCCCCGACCGCGCCGCGCCGTTTGCGGTGTATAGGCTCGCCTTCATGCTCGTCGCGGATGACAGCGGCACGTCCGCCCATGCGCCGAGCGACGGACGGCCATCGCTCCAGCTCAGGCCGCGAAGGCGCAGATCGCTTGCCAATTCGATGCTGACGCTAGGCGAGTGCACGTCCTGCGCCGCCGCCGGTCCGCCATGGGACAGGAGCGACAACGGCAACAGGATCGGCAAGACCCGAAATCGAGCGACCATGAACCCGGTCAGTTCAGCGCCAGCGCGCGTACCGCGTCGATCTCCGCCAGCAGGGTCGGACGGTCGGCGCTGGCGACGGCGGCGACATGGCCCCGGATATCCGCATCTCTACGGTCCTGTTCCGCCGCGATGGCGGTCGTACGGCCGCGACAATCGCCGGGTAACGAACCGCTGAAGCGCCTTTCCTCCGGCAGCAGCTTGGCCAGCGGCTGTCCGCCCCCCGATTGGCCGATATGGCGTTCGACCTGCACCGCCATCGTCCAGCGACAACTTTGCGTGGTCTGGCGCGGCCCCGCGGACAGGCCGACCGTCTTGGTCCGGACGGTCACATGCGGTTCGTAGCGGACCTGATAGGATGTGCCCCGATGCTCCACGACCTGCTGCTGGGCCAAGGCGGGCGTGGCCGCGGCCAGCATGGTTGCGATGGCGGCGCTCAATGCGATCATTCTATCCTCCTGTTGTCGTTCATGCCCAAAATTTAGGCTTACCGCCTAAAAAATGGGCATGATGACAGCTAGGAGTTGCCTCTTGCTGGCTCTTTACGGCCTCATGCCAAAGCATGTCCGCAGGGGGAGGCAGGTGTCAGACGTCGAGGTTGGCGACGTTCAGCGCATTGTCCTGAATGAACTCGCGGCGCGGCTCCACGACATCGCCCATCAGGCGGGTGAAGATCTCGTCCGCCAGATCCGCCTGGTCGATCTGCACGCGCAGCATCGAGCGGTTATTGGGGTCGAGCGTCGTCTCCCACAGCTGGTCCGCGTTCATCTCGCCCAGCCCCTTGTAGCGCTGGATCGAGAGGCCCTTGCGACCCGCCGCCAGCACGGCGTCGAGCAGTTCGCTCGGCCGGGTGACGGGCGTCCCCTTGGGCGAGACGGCGGCGGTGGTCGCTGCCTCCTCCTCCTCGGCGCCCTCTTCCGCCGCGGCCTGCTCCTGCGCCTTGGCCGCGCTCTTGCTGCCGATCAGGCGGCTGGCCGCATAATAGGCTTCCGCCTGTTCCTGAGCCAGCGCATGCAGGCGGCGCGCCTCCGCAGACTGAAGGAAACCGGCCTCGACGATATGATGGTCGGTCACGCCGCGCAGGCGCTTTTCGACGTGATAGCCGCCCTCGGCCGACACCGCCGCCGTCCATGCGCCGTCGGTATCGGCAGCCGCCATCCAGCGCACCGCCTCCACCAGCGCGGCCTCGCGGCCCGAACGCTCCATCTCCGGATCGAGCGCGCCGGACAGCGCCAGCGCCTCGACAATGGTGGGATCGTAGCGGCGCGGGACATAGCGCATCAGCGCGCGCATGCGCCGGGCATGCTCGATCAGGGTGCGCAGATCCTCGCCCGCCCGCTGGCCCTCGCTCGTTTCCAGCACCAGCGCGTCGAGGCCGTTGTCGACCAGATACTGGTCGAGCGCGCTATCGTCCTTGAGATAGACCTCCGACCGGCCCCGGCTCGCCTTGTAGAGCGGCGGCTGCGCGATGTAGAGGTTTCCGCTCTCGATGATCTGCGGCATCTGGCGGTAGAAGAAGGTGAGCAGCAGCGTGCGAATATGCGCGCCGTCCACGTCGGCGTCGGTCATGATGACGATCTTGTGGTAGCGCAGCTTCTCGATATTGAACTCTTCGCGGATGCCGGTGCCCATCGCCTGGATGAGCGTCCCGATCTCCTTGGAGGAGAGCATGCGGTCGAAGCGCGCACGCTCCACGTTCAGGATCTTGCCGCGCAGGGGCAGGATCGCCTGAAAATGGCGGTCGCGGCCCTGCTTCGCGGAGCCGCCGGCGGAATCGCCCTCGACCAGGAACAGTTCGCACTTGGCGGGATCGCGCTCCTGACAGTCGGCCAGCTTGCCGGGCAGCGAAGCGATGTCCATCGCGCCCTTGCGCCGGGTCAGTTCGCGCGCCTTCTTCGCAGCCTCCCGCGCGGCGGCGGCGTCCACCACCTTGCTGATGATCGAGCGGGCATGGCCGGGATTTTCCTGCAGCCACTCCGCCAGCTTGTCCGCCATCAGGCTTTCGAGCGGCTGGCGCACTTCGGACGAGACCAGCTTATCCTTGGTCTGGCTGCTGAACTTGGGGTCGGGCAGCTTGACCGAGACGATGGCGGTCAGCCCTTCGCGCATATCCTCACCGGTCAGCGACACCTTCTCCTTCTTGAGCAGGCCGGACTTGTCGCCATAATTGTTGAGCGTGCGCGTCAGCGCGGCGCGGAACGCCGCCAAATGCGTGCCGCCGTCGCGCTGCGGAATGTTGTTCGTGAAGCAGAGGACATTTTCATAATAGCTGTCGTTCCACTCCAGCGCGACGTCGATGGTGACGTCGTCGCGCGTGCCGTTGATCGCCACCGGATCGGGCATCAGCGGCGTCTTGTTGCGGTCGAGATATTTGACGAAGGCCGCGATGCCGCCCTCATAATAGAGCTCGACGGTCTTCTTCTCCTCATGCCGCGCGTCGGTGAGGAACAGGCGCACGCCGGAATTGAGGAAGGCCAGCTCGCGGTAGCGATGCTCCAGCTTGTCGAAGTCGAATTCGGTGATCTTGAACGTGGCGGGCGACGGGAAAAAGGTGACGCGCGTCCCCTTCTTACCGTTCGCGGGGCCGACGACCTTGAGCGGGGCCACGGCGTCGCCAAAGGCGAAGCGCATATAATGCTCCTCCCCCTCGCGCCAGATGGTGAGGTCGAGCCATTCGGACAGCGCGTTGACGACGGACACGCCGACGCCGTGCAGGCCGCCCGACACCTTATAGGCATTGTCGTCGCTGGTATTCTCGAACTTACCGCCCGCGTGCAGCTGGGTCATGATGACCTCGGCGGCGGAGACGCCCTCGCCGGTGTGGATGCCGGTCGGAATGCCGCGGCCATTGTCCGTCACGGACACGGAGCCATCGGGGTTCAGCGAGATGTCGATCCGGTCGCAATGCCCGGCCAGCGCCTCGTCGATGGCGTTGTCGCTGACCTCGAACACCATATGGTGGAGGCCCGAGCCATCGTCGGTATCGCCGATATACATGCCCGGCCGTTTGCGGACCGCGTCGAGGCCCTTGAGCACCTTGATGCTGTCGGCGCCATATTCATTCTGATTGGAGGTGTTTGCGGGTTCTTCTGCCATGCCAAGTCTATAGGGAATAGGGGGGCATGGGGGAAGGGGGATGGTGCGGGTGGCAACGCGCCTTCCGGGCTGTCGGATTTGGCGGTTTGCGAACTGACGGATCGCGGGGCGCGCGGCTGCGCTCGCCGGTGATGCGCAAGGAAAATCGGTCGGCGCGTCCTGCCCGGTGCACCCGAGGCTCGACGACTTTGGTAACGAGTGTCGAAGTCGCGTCGAGACTTCTATGGCTGGCGGTCGTCCCTGCTCGTCACATCGCAGAGATTCCTGACGGGCAATTATGGTTGGCCGCGGT
>JBEVNC010000037.1:0-12293 GCA_040508315.1 Sphingobium sp. | reverse complement strand
CAAGCGACCGCCAGGTCGCTGTTGGCAGAAGGTGTAGCGCAGGCCCACCCCCAGCCCCTCCCGCTTGCGGGGGGGGAGCAAGAATAATGTTCGGTACCATCTTCCTCCTTGCGATCCGCTCTATCCGGCGGCACATATTGCGCTCCTTCCTCACCATCCTCGGCATCGTGATCGGTGTCAGCGCGGTCGTCGCCATGGTGACGCTCGGCAAGGCGACCACGGCGGCGGTGCAGACGCAGATCGCCGCGCTTGGCACCAACATCCTTCAGGTTCGCCCCGGTCAGGGCTTCGGGCGCGGCGGCGGCGGACCACGCCCGCCCGATTTCGAGCCTCAGGACGTGACCGCCATCGCCTCCCAGGTGGCGGGCGTCACTGCCGTCGCCCCGCAGGCGCAGTCCACGGCGACCGCCATCTACGAGGGCGCGAACTGGTCCACCACGATCAACGGCACCACGTCCGCCTATTTCACCGTCCAGCCATGGGAGCTGACGGCAGGCCGCCAGTTCACACCGGCGGAGGAAGCGGCGGGCAAGGCATCGTGCATCATCGGCTCCACCGTGCAGAAGAACCTGTTTCGCGGGGGCGAGGCGGTAGGCAGCCGTTTCCGTATCGGCGACGTCAGCTGCGACGTCATCGGCACGCTGGCCACGCGCGGGCAGGCCGGGTTCGGCGGCGACCAGGATGATGTCGTCATCATGCCGATCAAGACGGTGCAGCGCCGCTTCACCGGATCGACCGACATCCGCATGATCCTGGTCGGCGTCGATCAGTCCTTTGCGACCAGCCAGGTTCAGGCCGCGCTCACCGATCTGCTGCGCGAACGACGCAAGATCAGCGGGGGCAAGCAGGATGATTTCAACATCTTCGATACCAAGCAGATTTCCGACACGCTGACCGGCACGACGCAACTGCTGACCCGCATCGTCGCGGCGGTAGCGGCGATCAGCCTGGTCGTCGGCGGCATCGGGATTATGAACATCATGCTGGTGTCGGTGACGGAGCGCACGCGGGAGATCGGCATCCGCCTCGCCATCGGCGCGGTCGCGAGCGAGGTGCTGATGCAGTTTCTGGTGGAGGCCATCGTGCTGTCCTGTCTGGGCGGCGTTGTGGGCATCCTGCTCGCGCAGATCGTGGTCGCGGTGGCGACGCCGCTGATGCAGGTGCCGTGGATGTTCGACGTTCAGATCAACGTGTTCGCCTTTGCGATCTCTGCGTTGATCGGGGTGGTGTTCGGTTATTTCCCGGCGCGGCGGGCGGCGAGTTTGAATCCCATCGATGCGTTGCGGCATGAGTAGGCAAATACCCGTCAGTCCTTGTCCTTCGTCCTGAACGACAGCGCCTGCCGCCCATTTGCGGGTACCGTGACCTGCCACAGCGGCAAGCCGTTACGGCGCTCCATGCGGCGAAGGGCGCCGCGCAGCTGGTCTTGGGGAAAGCCGATCACCGCCTCGACGGTGACCGGATAGGGATTGGCATTGCTGACCTCGTAGCGCCACACGCCCCGGCCCTCCGCGATCAACAGCCCCTGCACCTGCGCGCTTTTCGCGACGGGGAGGTTCACCTCCTGACCCACGGCGGTATCGGGCAAACGGCCTTCGCCGACGCTGAGGTCGCGGTCGCCGCGCGGGGCCATGACGGCGACCCGGCCGGACGGCATGGGCAGGCCCAGCCCGTCCTTCTCCCGGTTGTGGAGACGCAGCAATATATCCGCATCCTGCGGGGTCGGTTCTTCGTCCGCGGGGGCTGGCTGGACGAGCAGGGCGTGGATGGTCTGGAACGGCACGCCGCGCTTCGTGAGGAAGGCGACCTGCTTCTGGCTGTTCGCCGCGACGGTGACCGGTTCGGGAATGCGATAGAGTTTGAGGTCGCCGAGATTTTCCTGGGCGGCGACGAGGACGGCGATGGGCACGTCCTGCAACTTTTCCTGCCTGCGCTGCGCCGTGACGATGATGTCCCCATCAAAGGCAGGGGCGGGAGGGGCGGTTGGCGGTGGAGGCAGCGGTGGTGGCGGGACGGGCATCCACTCCGGTATCTCGTGGGTGCGGCCTGCTGGCCAGCATTGCAGCGAGACGGCTGGATCGGGCGCGTCCTGCGCGCGGGGTGGCTCGACTGCCTCCGGCTTGCCAGCGACCGCCATGGTCTCGGCATCGCGAAAGCTCGTCGCATTGCCATTCGCCAGTGTCGCCCAGGCGAACAGGTCGAGGGTGCGCCCATCCTCGCCGACGCGGGCGATATAATCGGCCTGCCAGTCGAACTCGTCGGCGAGGTAGGAGAGGCGGATCGTCGCGCGCACCGCCTGCGGGCTGGTGGTGACGATGGACAGCGTCGGGCGTGCGGACAGGCCCTGCGGCACGCCATCATATGTCGGCGTTTCGGACAGGCCGGAGCAGCCCAGCGCCAATATGCCGTCCACCGTTTTCAGCACGATTCCGCCGGCGGGACCGGCGACGATGCGTGCGTCCTCCTCCTTCACCTTGCCCGTCACCGGGTCGGTGCGGCGCAGGTGGACGATCCGGCCCAGGCTGCCGTCCACCAGTCCGGCTGGGGAGAGCAGGCGCGCGTCACGGTTCGTCTCGACCGTGCCGCCGGGCAGGCCGGTCACGATGGCGCTGACCGGCACGATGCCGTCCGCCACCCCCTCGAACCGGATCTGGGCGGGCCCTGCGGGCAGGTCGATCGTGCGCGTTTCCGTGACCAGCGCCCGCCCGCCCAGCCAGCCCAGGTCGAGGGGCACGTCCGCCGCGCGCTCAGGATCGCGGTAGACCGTCACCGCCACTTGCTCCGGCGCGGCGGAGGTAACGATGACGGGCGTGGCGGCCTGCAAGATCAGGGGAAGGAGAGCAAGCATCCCGGCCGGTCAGCCGCGCGTTTCAAAGACCGCGACGACTTCCGCCTCGCCATTGGCGGGCACGGGCACCGCCCAGCGGGCTTCGTTCACAGAGGGACGCTCGCTGGGAAGGCTTTCGGACAGGATGCGCACCTCCGTCGCGATCCAGCCGAGGCCGGACTGGATGAGGTCCACCGTCACCGGCTCCGGCGAGGCGTTGGTGAGCGTGTAGCGCATGGTGGTACGCGCCTTCGTATCGCTGACCTTTTCCCGCGACGCCGCGACCGCGCGCACCTTGATGTCGAACGCGCTACCGGTTGCGACAGACAGGTCCGATCCCATCGGCGTGTGGCCGATGCTGTTTTCACCCACGAACTGCGCCGCGCCGCGCTGGTCGCGCATATAGACGCGCACGGTCCCGGCAGGCAGCGCGTCGCCCAGCCCCGCGTCGCGCGCGGTGGAGAATTTGAGGATGGTCGTCGCGCTGCCGAAGGCGTCGCTGCCATTCAGCGAGCCGGAGCGATATTGATAGGCCGTGCGGGCCGGCGCGCCCGACACGTCCAGGAAGCTGACCTGCTTGGTCTGGGCATTGGCGATGGTCGTGCGCTGGGGCAGGGGATAGAGGTAGAAGTCGCCCAGTCGCTCACGCGGCGCGGTCTGCGTCCCCGGCCGCGCGATGGTCCGTGTCTGGTTTCGTGCGGCGCTCGTCTGCCCGGCGACCAGCAGGGTGTCGGCATTGGTAAAGGTGGTGCCGGTATTGTTGGTGAGCGTGATCCACCCCTGCATGTCGATCCTGCCCGCGCTGCGGTCGTACAGCGCGACATAATCCGCATTCCAGCCGAGACCGCCAGTCAGGTAAGATAGCGAAAGCGGCCGCGTCCCCGCCGTCCTGCTCTCCACCGTGACCGACAATGTGGGCCGCGCGCGCAGATTCTCCGGCACCTTGTCGAAGATCACCCGTACCGGCAGGCCATCGTCGCGCAGCACCTCTATCCGGTTGCCGATCTGGAGGACCACGCCGCCATTGGCCGCCAGCACCTTTGCAGTCTCGCGCGTTTCTGCGCCGGTCGCGGGGTTGGAGCGAACGATGGTGACGGTCTGGCCGACCGCCTTCTCCATCAGCTTGGCAGGGGTGAGGAGGTCGAAGTCGAAATTCTGCTCGACGATGCCGATGCCCTCGCCCGCCAGCGTGACGGTGGCGGGTTCGATCTGCGCGGAGACGTCGGGGAACTCGACCTTCTGCCGCCCGGCCGTCAAGACGGTCGACCGCGTGTCGGAAACCAGCGAGCGGCCGCCATTATAGATGGTGACGGACAGATCGCCCTGCGCCGTTTGCGCGGTCGCCGCGACTGGGGCGACGGCAGGGGCGAGCATCAGAAGTGCGCCAGTTGCGTGTCGGATCACATCTCTCTCCTTGCCCGGTCTGCGGCTGTCTTCCATTGACGGATATGTGAGACAATAGGACGACGCGCAACGATTATGGCTGACAAAGACAGGACCGATCCCGCCGCCATCGTCGCGGCCTATGATGCGCGGGCGCAGCGGTTCGAGACGCCGTGCGGCGACGGCATGATGGTCTGGCGGCGCTGGGGCAGTGGGCCGCCGGTGCTGCTGGCGCACGGATCGCATGGCGCCTGGTCGCACTGGATCGCCAATATCGACGCGCTGGCCGCGACGCGCACCGTCTGGGCGCCCGACCTGCCGGGCTTCGGCGAATCCGCCATGCCGCCGGTCGAGGGGCATGACGGAATCTCTGCGGCATTGGCCGACGGACTGCGTGCGGTCGCTGGCGATGCGGTGCCGATGGACGTGGTGGGTTTCTCCTTTGGCGGGGTCGCGTTGGCGTGGTTCGCGGCCGCCCATCCCGAACTGGTGCGGCGACTGATCCTGGTCGGGACGGGCGGGCTGGCGACGCCGCAGGGGGAGATCAGCCTTGGCCGGGTGCGCGGGCTAGAAGGGGCGGAGCGGGAGGCGGCGGGCCGCGCGAACCTCCTCGGCCTCATGATCCATCACCCCGAAAGCGTGGATGCGCTCGCGCTCTATCTGCAGGAATTGAACGGCTTTCGCGGGCGCTTGCGCGCGTCGTCGCTGGTGCTGCCCGACCGCTTGCTGGCCGCGCTGCCGCGCGTCGGCGCGCAGGTGGATGCGATCTGGGCCGAGCATGATCGCCCCCACCCCGATCCGGCCGTGCAGGAGGCGGCGCTGCGATCCGTCCGCCCGGACGTCGATTTCCGCGTGGTGGCCGATGCCGGGCACTGGGTGATGTACGAGCGGGCCGAGGCGTTCAACGCGGTGCTGCTCGCGATGCTGGACACGCCGCTGCGTTAGCGGCAGGCCCGCCATCCCTTATTTCCCCGTTCTGCCTGATCCAGATGCAGATGGTCCGCATGGGCCGCATTATAATCCGGTGACAGCACGGTGGAGAACAGCTCGCATGCCCCATCGCGCACATCGCGCAGGAAGGCGGCACGGGTAGGATCGCCGCTCCAGTCCGCCTTGACGCCGATGCTGCGCCCGTCGTCCAGCCGGAAGGCGGCGATGTCCACGGCGTCGGCGGTGGAGTGCTCGCTCCAGTCGCCGGTATCGCGCCCGTACATGCGGCGGCAGTTGTAACTGCCAAACGTGTCGAGCCGGATGACACGCGCGCCGAGGTGACGCTCTGCCGCAGGCTGCACAACCTCGCGGTTCCACAGCATCAGCGCCGCCGCCACCGGACAGGATACGCCCAGATCGGCAGGCCGCCATGACAGGTTCAGCGCATCGCTGGTCCGCATGCGCACCGCATCCTCATAACCGCACTGCCCCTCCTTGCGGGGAGGCAGCGCCGTATAGGCGACCTTCGCCCCGTCCAGCAGCGCAAGGCATTGGCGCGTCTCCCCGGTCAGCGCAGCGAGCTTTCGTCCGGTGAACTTGCCGAGCGGATCGGCGAGGCTGAGGTCGGTCCACGGCACGTCCTGCGGATGGCGACGCACATAGTCGCGCGCCCACCATGCCGCCCCAGCGGCGATGGCACACAGGATGAGGAGAGTGACGATGGAGGAGAAACGCATGGCGCACCCAACGCGCCACGCGCCCGCAAGGCTCCTATTTCAGGCTGGAGAGATAGGCGACGATGTCCGCGCGCTGCTTGGCATCGGGCACGGCGATAACCATGCGGGTGCCGGGCACCGCCTTCATCGGCGCGGTCAGGAAGCGGTCGAGGGTCGGCTTGTCCCATTTCAGGCCCGATGCCTTCAGCGCAGGCGAATAGTTGAACGCGGTGCTGCCCGCCTTGCGCCCGGCCAGGCCGGAGAGATTGGGGCCAAGGGTCGGCTTCTGTCCCGCAGTGACGACATGGCAGGCCTGACAGCGTCCCTTGAACAGGGCGCCCCCGGCGGCCGCGTCCTGCGCGAATGCTGGCAAGGGCAGCAACAGGCCGGAAAGCAGCATTGTGGCAAGCGACCGGGCAGGCACCATCGTCAACTCCTCGATTGGGGATGCGGGTCTTTGCCATGATTTGGCTTTCTGATGGCTGAACCCGGCACGCCCCATATCGACGAAATCGCCTCTGCGATAGCCTGTCTCATTATGCCCGAGCGAAGGCTCAGCCAGCGCGGAGCGCCGCCGGGCGGCGGTCCAGCGATCCACGCTGGCTGCGCTGCACCTTCGGTTCGGCAGCCGCGACGATGGGCCCTACGACCAGCCGGTCGATGATCTCCGCCACCTGCTCGACCGAATAGCTGTCCCGCTGCGCCAGCCACCAGGCCAGAACGTCGATGCAGCCGCCGGTCGCCCATACGGTGCTGAGGTCGCCGGGCAGCCAATTCGACCGGGTGGGTGCCTTGGACGTCACGATGCGTGCCTGACGGATGAACTCGTTACGCACCGTGCTCGCGGCGCCTCCCGTGAGCAGTGCGAACCATAAGCTGCGCCTCTCATGCACATAGGCACACATGGCGAGGCAGGATTCGCGGCTGTTGGCGATGAACAGCACCGGCACCGCCATGTCGATCAGGTCGCTGATCTGCCCCGCCGCGAGGTCGTGGAGCAGTGCGTCCTTGCTCGCGAAATGGCGAAAGAAGGTGGCGTAGCCGACCTTGGCGCGCGCCGTGATCTCCCTGACCGTGATCTGGTCGAAGGGCTTTTCCTGAAGCAATATGAGCAGGGCGTCCCTCAAGACCCGGCGGCTGCGCTGCATGCGCGCATCGAGCGGCGTCGACACCATTTGGTCTCCCGAGTTATGATCCAGAGTAGATCATGCGTCGGGTCGTAGAGTCTGTCAACCGATCGGCCGCTGGCGGAGCGCAGACTCCGCGCGGGCCAGTGCCTCCTTGTCATCAACGTCGAGCAGCGATCCGGCAGGCGGGTCGATCATGAGGAGGCCTGTTCGTCCTGCCAGCAGCATCGCAGCGCCCCGGTCGCCGCTCAGCGCGGAAAGGTCCGCGAACATGGCCGCCGGAAACCGGGCGGGAACGCCGGGTTTGCCAGAGGGGTAGCGCGCCGCGACCGGCATATCCCGCGATCCGCCGTCCAGCAACTGGCGTATGAAGGCGCCGTCGATCAGCGGCATGTCGGCGAGGAGCAGGACCAGCGCATCGGCGCCGAGGCACTCGGCGTGTCGCGCAGCCAGCGCCACCGATCCGCCAATGCCCGCTTCCGGCTCGGGATTGGTGACGAGCGCCCAGCCATCCGCCATGGCGATGCCGGTAAAGCTGGGCGCATCCGGTCCCACGACGATCAGGCCGGGCGGCGCACCGGCTGCGTCCACCGCCTCGATTGCCCAATTCCCGAGCGGCTTGCCCGCGCATGGCGCGTCCAGCTTGCCGCCGCCGAAGCGGCTCGCGCGGCCCGCCGCGAGAATGGCGATGAGCGTCGCGCCACTCATCGATGCGGGTGCAGTTTCTCGTAATCGCCGACGATCTCGGCCAAGACCGACAGCGCCAGAACCTCCGGGTCGCGGGCGCGGCCGATCAGGCCGATAGGGCTGCGGATGCGGTCGATACTGTCCTCGCTCAAGCCTTCGGCACGCAGCATCGCCTTGCGCGCGTCCCGTGCGGGACCGCCGCCTTGTGCACCGATGAAGAAGGCGGGCGTTTCGAGCGCCCAGCTCAGCAATGCGCGTTCCCACTCATGATCGTGGAACAGCAGCAGCACCGCCGTCCACGGATCGGCCGCAAGGTCCGGCGGTACGCTGCCCAGCGACAGGCCCGCGCCATTCGCATCCGCACGTCCATGCGCCTCCACGGTCGCGCCCATCGCTTCGGCGAGGAGGGCGAAGGACGTGAACTCCGGTCCTTCACCGAACAGCACGATGCGCAGGCCGGGCACATAGGCGCGCCTGTTCAGGAAAGGCATATTGGTGTCGAGCGGCAGCGGAAGGTCGATGGCCGTCTCCCGCCGTGCATCGAGCGAGCCCACCGCTGCGCGCATCGCGTCGCGGTCGGGCGAGGGGTCGATCAATATGTCGAGTCCCCCGCCGCACGGCAGGCGAAAGTCGATGAGCGGCGATCCCCGGCCGTAGCGCTGCACCAGTGGCCCGCTCCCGGCTTCGCGGGCGGCGGCAGCATCGCTGGCAAGTTGCCGCTCGAGGCACCCGTCCGACAGGCTCCCGATGGTCGCGCCATCCGCCCCCACCGCGATCTGCGCGCCCAGCCGCCGCGAAAAACTGCCCTCTATGCCCACGAGCGTGCACAGGGCCATCGCATCGTCTTGGGCAGCGGCGATCAGCGCGGCCTGATCGCTACCGGGCATTGGGGATTCCATCTTGAGCCATGCGCATCGATGTAGCGCGCTGGCGGCAGGGTACAAGCCAGCTACGATCTATGGCGGATCATGTCCGCCCCCGATCTGCGATGGTGATGCCGATGATGGCATGGCTGCCCGGCCGCAATGCCGCCATGTTGACGCCCGCCCGGCGCTGCGCCATGCCGCTGGCATATCAACCCGAAGGTGAGTGACCCCGTGCCCAGCGACTTTGGCGAGTTCGATTATATCGTCATCGGTGGCGGCAGCGCCGGATGCGTCCTCGCCAACCGGCTGAGCGAGGATGGCCGCAGCAATGTGTTGCTGCTGGAGGCGGGCGGCAAGGACAATCATCCGTGGATACGTATCCCGGTCGGCTATCTTTATTGCATGGGTAATCCGCGCACCGACTGGTGCCTCAAGACCGATGCCGAGCCGGGGTTGGCGGGCAGGGCGCTCAACTATCCGCGCGGGCGGGTGATCGGCGGCTCGTCGTCGATCAACGGCATGATCTACATGCGCGGGCAGGCGCAGGATTATGACGGTTGGCGACAGTCGGGCAATATGGGTTGGGGCTGGGATGATGTGCTGCCCTATTTCATGAAGTCGGAAGATCATGTCGACGGCGCCGACGACATGCATGGCAAGGGCGGCCCGCTGCGCGTGGAGCGGCAGCGGCTGCGTTGGGATTTGCTGGAATCCTTTCGCGAGGCGGTGACCCAATATGGCGTGGCACCGATCAAGGACTTCAACCGGGGCGATAATGAAGGCTCCGGCTATTTCGAGGTGACGCAGAAGCGTGGTCGCCGGTGGAGTGCGGCCGATGCCTTTCTGCGCCCGGCGCTGGGCCGTCGCAATTTGAAGGTTCAGACGGGCGCCGAGGTGGACCGGCTTGACATCGTGGAGCGGCGGGCGACGGGCGTGTTCTTCCATGTGGGCGGACAAGCCTTTCGTGCCGGTGCGCGCGGGGAGGTGTTGCTGGCGGCGGGGGCAATCGGGTCGCCCGTCATCCTGCAACGGTCCGGCATCGGCGACGGCGAGCGGCTGCGCGAGGTTGGCGTCGCTGCGGTCCATCACTTGCCCGGCGTTGGCGAGAATTTGCAGGACCATCTCCAGATTCGCTGCGCCTACCGGGTGACGGGCGTGCCGACACTCAACATCCGCGCGGGGACATTGGTCGGCAAGGCGCTGATCGGGCTGGAATATCTGCTCAATCGCTCGGGACCGATGGCGATGGCGCCCAGCCAGCTTGGCGTGTTCCTGAAATCGCATGAACGCTTCGCCAGCGCCAATCTGGAATATCATGTGCAGCCGCTCAGCCTCGCCGCCTTCGGCGGGGCGCTCGATCCATTCCCGGCTTTCACGGCCAGCGTGTGCAATTTGCGGCCCTATAGCCGGGGTAGCGTGCACATCACGGCGGGCGACCCCGCGACGCCGCCCAGCATCCGTCCCAATTATCTGAGCGATGCCCAGGATGTGCGCGTCGCGGTCGAGGCAGTGAAGGTCACGCGCGCCATCGTCGCGCAGCCCGCGCTGGCAGGCTATCGGCCCGAGGAATTCCGGCCGGGTCCGGGCATCGAGGATGACGAGGCCATCGCGCGCAGCGTCGGCGACATAGCCACCACCATCTTCCACCCGGTCGGCACTGCCGCCATGGGGCAGGGGGAGCGTGCGGTGGTGGACAGCGAACTACGCGTGCACGGCATCGCTGGCCTGCGGGTCGTGGACGCCTCCATCATGCCGACCATCACGTCCGGCAACACCAATGCGCCGACCATGATGATCGGTGAAAAGGGCGCGGCCATGGTGTTGAAGGCCGCGCGCGGATAGGCGTTACGGAATGACGACCCGGCCGGCCTTGCCCTTTGCGGGGACGGCTGGCGCAACGGTCGGATTACGCGGATAGCGTCGCCCGTCGAACCGCAATTGCGCCTGATAGGGTCGTATGATGCCGCCGCCCGCCACTGTCACCGACAGATCGTCCCAGCCATGCGACGATGTCGGCAGCGCCTGAATGGGTGGACGCGTGACGCTCAGCTTGGTCACGACGCGATAGCTTCGCGCCTGCCGGGTCAGGATGAACAACGCGCAGCCGCCGCTGCCGCAATAGTCCGGCCCGTTCGCCAGGACGAGGACTTCGGGCGAACCGTCATGGTTGAGATCGGCCGCTGCCGCGCGATAATCCGTCAGCTTGAGGTCGCCGGTGATGAAGCTTTTCGCGTCGGCGGGAACGACGCTGGCCGCCAGAAGGATCGCGGCGATCATCGGGCGGGGCAGCGTTGGAGGCGGAAACTCTTGCCCATCGCATCGACGTGAACGGAACGCCGATCGGCTGAGAGCGTAAAGTGATCGGTCGCCGTCCACATCCTGCCTTCGCCCTTGTAGGCGATCTCTGCGGTGATCGCGCCGTCGTTGCCGGTGCGAATGACGGAAGGCCAGCCGGTCGCTTCGTAGAAGGCGATGCTCTCACCGGATATGCGCATGCCCGTCGTATCCTCGTTGCCGCACGCGGACGGATCGCTGGTCCATTGTCCCTGCAAACTCTCCGGAAAACCCGGATTGTCGGGCGCGGACAACGCCAGCGCAGGGCCGCTCAGCAGCGCCAGACCAGAAAGCAAGATCCTCATCATCCCAAAGACTCGCCAGCCTCCGAATTGTTCATTCGCGGCCGTACCGCCAAACTCGGCTCCCTGCCGACATAGCGCGCGATTGCGCCTCCACGTGTAAGCGTGGCAGCGTCCGCATAACCATATGGAGGATGAGGATGGCGAACAGGCTCGGGATCGAATTGCTCAGCGTGCTGGGGATGCCTCCCGTAGAGCATATCCGCCTCGCGGCGGAGCTGGGCTGCGCGCATATCTCCACGGGTCTGACGCAGGTGCCGTTCAACCCTTATGGCTTTGCGCCTTGGTCCCTGCGCGACGATGCGGCGCTCCGGCGGGAGGTGATCGCGGCGATGCGCGATACCGGCGTTTCCATCTCGCTGGGCGAGGGCTTCGGCGTGCGGCCCGGCCAGGAGATGGCCGACCGCGCGGGGGATTTCGACCTGATGGCGGAACTGGGCGCGCGGGGTATCGGCGGCATCGTGATGGAGCCCGACGAGGTGCGCGCGTTCGACGAATTCGCGCGGCTGGTGGAGATGGCGACATCGCGCGGGATGCTCGCCACCATCGAGTTCGCGCCGGTGCATCCTGTCGGCAACTTGGCTGCCGCCCTGGCGCTGGTCGAGCGGATCGGCAATCCCGATTTCCGGCTGCTGATCGACGCGATGCATTTCTTCCGGTCCGGCGGCACGCTGGAGCAGTTGCGCGCCCTCGACCCGGCGCTGATCGGCTATGCGCAATTGTGCGACGTGCCGCTGACCAGCCAGGAGGATTATATGCAGGAGGCGATGTTCGGCCGCAAAGCGCCGGGGCACGGCGGCCTGCCGCTGGCCGACTTCATCGCCGCACTCCCCGCCGACATCCCGCTCGGCCTGGAACTGCCGCGCATGGCGGAGGCGGAGGCAGGCATTTGCGTGCGCGACGTCCTGCGCCCGGCGGTGGAGGCGGCTCGGGCGCTGGGGGCCTAGGGGCGACCGTAAGTCCCATCCTAAAAGGGACCATTGCATAATTAGAGCGGGATGACATTTGAGTGAATCGCGAGAGATTCACACGGTGGAGATTTTCTGATTCAAGCGGCTGGCCGGGATTGGAGGCGGCGGCGATGACCAGACCCTACTCGATGGATTTGCGCGAACGTGCGG